>NZ_DJFS01000059.1 GCF_002432125.1 Brevundimonas sp. UBA5866 | reverse complement strand
CATTGTGGGCCAGCGAGGCCTCGCCCGGCTTGGCGCGGTGCCCGCCGCCCGTCAGAGCCGCCATCGATGCCGAATGGTGCGGGGCGCGGAAGGGGCGTTCGCGTGTCAGGGCACCGCGCTCGATCAGGCCCGCAACCGACCAGACCATCGACGTTTCCAAAAGCTCGGAGGGCGACAGGGGCGGCAATAATCCGGGCAGACGCTGCGCCAACATGGACTTGCCCGAGCCGGGCTGACCGATGAACAACAGATTGTGGCCGCCCGCCGCAGCGATTTCCAGCGCCCGCTTGGCCCCCTCCTGTCCTTTGACGTCACGCAGGTCGGGGGTGTGTTGATCCTCGCTCATATCCCCCGGCTTTGGCGCGCTGAGGATTTGCTGGCCCTTGAAATGGTTGATCAGGGAAATGAGCGAGCGCGGTGCCAGTATCCGCACATCGCCCGCCCATGCGGCCTCGGGGCCGTTTGTTTCGGGACAGATCAACCCCAGGCCCATTGAGGACGCCGAGACGGCGGCAGGCAGGGCACCGCCCACGCCCGCGATCTGGCCATCCAGTCCCAGTTCGCCGATGGCGGCCCAGCCGTCCAGCGCGTCAGGTCCGATCACGCCCATAGACGCCAGTAGCGCCAGCGCAATCGGCAGGTCGAAATGGCTGCCCTCCTTGGGCAGGTCGGCGGGGGCCAGATTGGCGATGATCTTCTTGGGCGGCAGGGCCAGGCCGATGCCGGCGAAGGCCCCGCGCACACGCTCGCGGCTCTCGGCCACGGCCTTGTCGGGCAGGCCCACTATGGAAAAGGCCCCCTGTGGCGTGGCCACCAACTGGACCTCGACATCCACCCGTCTTGCTTCGACGCCGTCGAATGCCAGTGTCACTACACGCGCCACCATGACCGTTCCCCCGCCTTTATGCGGGTGAACAAATCACGAACTTACAAGCTTTGCAATAACGTTGTTACGAAGTTGGGCGTCAGGCGGCCTGACGCTTCTTCTCGATGACCTGCCACATGATGTCGGTGGCATCGATACCGGCAAAGTCTAGCAGTTGCTGGGCGCCGGTGGGCGAGGTGACATTGATCTCGGTCAGATAGTCGCCGATCACGTCGATGCCCACGAAGATCAGGCCGCGTTCCTTCAGGAAGCCGCCGATGGTGGCGCAGATTTCCCTGTCGCGCTCGGTCAGTTCGACCGGAGCGGCAGTGCCGCCGACGCGCAGGTTGGAGCGGACCTGATCCTTGGCGGGGATGCGGTTGATTGCGCCGACAGGCTCGCCGTCCACGAGGATGATGCGTTTGTCGCCCGCCGACACGGCCGGAATGAATTTCTGAATCACCAGCGGATCGCGCGAGGCGGCGGCATGGATTTCGATCAGGGCTTCCAGATTGGGATCGTCGGCCTTCAGGCGCACGACGCCCGAACCGGCGGCACCATGCAGGGGCTTGAGCACCACATCGCCGTGGCGCTTGTGGAAGTCGATCAGGGCGACCGGATCGGACGTCACCAGCGTCGGCGGCTGAAGCTGCGGGAAGAGGGTGGCGATCAGCTTTTCGGGGGCCGAGCGGACCTCTGCCGGATCATTGACCACCAGCGTCTTGGGATGGATGCGTTCCAGCAGATAGGTGGCGGTGACATAGGCCATGTCGAACGGCGGGTCCTGACGCATCAGGACGACGTCGATGTCGTTCTCCATGTCCAGCTTCACCTCGGGGCCGAACTCGACGTGCTGACCCTGAACTTTCTTCACCGTGACAGGACGGGCGCGGCAGTAGAGGTGGCCTTCGTCCAGAGCGAGGGTGCGGAAATCATAGACCCACAGCCTGTGGCCGCGCGCCTGTGCGGAAAGGGCCATCAGGAAGGTCGTGTCGGACTCGACGTTGACGTTCTCGATCGGGTCCATCTGGATGGCGACCTTGAGCATGGCATTTCCTTTAAGCTGACGCGTGCCCTTCCTGTTTGGCGACGCGGGCCGTCGTTCGCAAGGCGCGGGCATGGACTTTCGTCCGATTAGTTCAACCTAAGCCGCAGTTTGTGCAGGCTGTAGGCGGTGGACACCTCGGAAGTTTCGCTGAGTTCGCGAGCATGGGCGATAGCGGCCATTGCGCCATGCAGAATGCCCTGGCGCTCACGGGCCGTCGCGACGTCCAACCACGGGCGGTGGTCCGCGGGATCCAACAGGGCGCGTCGATAGGCCGAACGCTCTGCCAGTTCGTATTCACCCATCTGCATCGCGCGGGCAAAGATGATGTTTTGCAGGCGAAGGACCGCTTGCCGCTCGCTGATGGGGGCCATCAGCAGATCCAGACGGTCAGCCACGTGAAGGGTCAGCCCGGCATGCAGAGCGCGCCGCGTCAGTTCGCTGGGCAGGACCAGCCGTCCCTGACTGAAGGGATCGAGCGCAACAGGTCCATCCGGTGTTTCGACCCTGAGCAGAACGTGTCCGGGGAAGTCGACAGCGGCGGCCTCTAGTCCTGCGCGGCGGGCGGCTTCCAGATAGAGTATGACCAGCAGGGCCGATAGGCCGCGCCGAGATTCCGTAACGTCGATGATATCGGCGCCGACGGTACTCTCGTCGTTCAGCAAGTCGCCATTGAGGCGGAAATCGCCCGCCATCGTTTCGGTCAGAGCCTCGTCAGGAGACTCCTTTTCCACCCGCTCGCGCAGTCTTTTGGCTGCATCTTCGACCAGTTGGCGCACGGGCGAGGCATCACGGAACGGAACATCGTGCAGCGCGCAGGCGATGGTGGCTTCCAGTGTCGGGAAGCTATTATCGTCTGTCTTTCCGGCATATTCCAGAAAGGCGATAGCTTCTTCGCGGGTCAAATGAGCTGCCGTCCGTCAGTCGTAAGACCCCGAACATGACGCGGAAATCGACGAGGCGAAAGAGCGATCAGATCCAGTCGTGGAGTCAGGCGTCCCAATGCGGGGCGACTGCGACAGAGGTGATAACCAGCTCTCAACAAGCGATCGCGCTGATCAGGGGACAGTGAAAGTTGAGCAAGATTGATATCTTGTCGGCTTTTTACTTCAATGACAACAAGATGTCGTCCCCTGCGTGCCAAAACGTCTATCTCGGCTATGGGAGTCTTTAGTCTAAACCCCAGGATTTGATAGCCTTTGGCCATCAAATAGAAGGCGGCCAGCCACTCGTTGCGGTGACCGGCCCGGTAGGCCCGTCTTCCTGTGTGGTGGCGCTTATCCTTCCCCCTCATGCGCGGCTTATTGCTCTTTCAGATCGAGAGCCCGTTTGTAGAGCGGTTTACGGGGCAGGTTGAAAGCCCGTGAAATCTCCGAAGCGGCTTCGCCCGGTGGCAGGCGACCCAAGGCTTCACGCAAAGCCTTGTCGATATCATCCTCACTGGCGGCCTCGACTTCGCCCGGGGCTACCACGATCACGATCTCGCCCTTGGGACTGTCACAACGTGGGTCCTGCGAAAGCTCCGACAGGGTGCCGCGCACGCATTCCTCGTAGAGTTTCGTCAGTTCGCGCGCGACAGCGGCATCGCGTGTACCCAACACCTCGGCCATGTCTGACAGGCTGTCTTTCAGACGCGGGCCGCTTTCGAAAAAGACAAGGGTCTGACGTGTGGTTCGCAGCTCTTCCAGGGCCGTGCGGCGCGCCGCCGACTTCACCGGCAGGAAACCGGCAAAGGTGAAGCGGTCCGACGGCAGGCCTGCAATGCACAGGGCCGCCAGCGCACTGGAGGCACCGGGAACAGGATGGACCGGCAGGCCTTCGGCAATGGCCGCGCGGGCAACGACAAAGCCGGGATCGGAAACCATCGGCGTGCCCGCATCCGACACCAGGGCCACCACCGCACCGTCTTTCAGGTGTTCGATGGCAATGGCTGCCGCCTTGGCGGAAGCGTGGTCGTCGCACCGTTCCAGTTTCGCTTTCAACCCGTAGGCCGTCAGCAGTTTGGCCGTCACCCGCGTGTCTTCCGCCAGAACCAGGTCTGCGGCGGCCAACACGTCCAGCGCGCGCAGGGTCATGTCGCGCAGATTGCCGATGGGGGTCGCGACCAGATACAGGCCCGGCGAGACAGGGCGGGCCGGAGGAGCGGTCGGGGGGAAGAGAACGGGATCAGACATTGCGCACGACCCTGCCAGTGTGCGCGCTGCGGCTCAATGGCCCAGTTCAACTGAGCAATGGAATTGAAAACGGGCCGCCCCGTTTAGGACGGCCCGTTCAGGCAGGCTATTGTGCTCTAGACGCGGGGACCGCGCCCTTTGAGACCGCCGAATACCAGCGACACAACAAACAGGATCAGCGCAATGATGGCGATGAATTTGGCGATTTCCATAGAAGCGCCAGCGACACCGCCAAAGCCGAGGAAGGCCGCGACGATTGCGATGATGAAGAAGATGATGGCCCAACGAAGCATATTAACTCTCCAGTCTGGATAGGCGGGAGGACGGTTGGCCCTAATCGCCGTGGGGGAATGAAGAGGTAACGCCGCGAAATCGGACACTGTTCCTTAAATGGACTTATTTGCCGGATTACGGACAGAAAAAGGGCGCATCCCAAAGGAATGCGCCCGAAAACTTTACTAAATCAAAATTTTAGCGCCGACGGCGACGCGACTTTGAACGCGAGCGGCTGTCACGTTTATCGCGTCCCTGATCGTTGAACGCGGCCAGAGCCATAGCGGCAAGGCCGGGCTTCTTGAGCAGTACCGCGCCGGCGGCCAGTGCGGCGACAACGCCAACGACCGGTCGCTGCTGGACCATGTGCAGGATACGGCCCGGCAGGGTTTCGGGCTCGTCATCCTCGTCATCGGCGTCATCGTCGGGGTTGGCCTTATTGGCGAACACCAGATAGGCGGCAATGGCGATCAGGGCAAAGACACCTGCGGTGATGGCTGCGGCACCCAGCGGTAACAGCATCATGCTCAGGGCGTAAAACAGGGTTGCGCCCAGTGCGACAATGGCAACGAAGGCGGCGCTGGCGGCAACTGCGCCAGCGACCATCCGGTTGACGAGCTTACGGATCATCAGCTGCGACGGCCTGCCAGCAGAAGGCCGATCACAACGCCAACGCCCAGGGCGATAGCGGTGGATTGCAGCGGACGTTCCTGAACGCGCTCGACAACATAGCGCTGGGCATCGTCAAAGCGATCCTGCGCTTCGTCATAGTACTCGCGGCTGCGTTCGCGGGCGGTGGCGTAGTATTCACGCGCCTTGTGGCCCAGCTCTTCGGCCTTATCGCGCGCGGCGGCTTTGGCCTCTGCGGCCTTGGCTTTCAGATTGGCGGCTTCCTCGCGGGCACCGGCCTTAACGTCTTCCTTCAAGGTCACTGCGTCTTCCTTCAGGGTTTTGATGTCTTCTTTGATAGACTCACGGGCCGTGGACGTCGCCATGAAACTTCGCTCCGTAACAAGCTTGACTATAAAATAGGGGGTCTTGTTATCTAACGCCATACTGATCGACCCAGTTCCCCTCCGATTTGATTAAACCGTTTAGTTAAAAGGCAAAGCCGCGGTTGGTCGGCTGCCGTTATTCCACTGGAAACAGGTCGAGATGTTCCCTAGTCTGGCGGTATGACCGATTGGCTTATCGCACCTGCGCCGACTTCGTCCCTGCCTGTAAATGGTGATGCACGACGCTTCGCCGTTCGCCGTATCTACTGTGTGGGCCAAAACTATGCGGCCCATGCGCGCGAGATGGGCGCGGACAAACCCGATCCCTTTTTCTTCTCCAAGCCTGCCGATGCCGTCGTGGGCGACGGTGCAAATCCGGCCTTTCCGCCCGCTACGGCCAATCTTCACTATGAAGTCGAGCTGGTGGTGGCTCTGGGGGAGGGCGCAGTGCCGGTGGGTTGGGCCGTGGGCGTGGATCTGACCCGACGCGACCTGCAGGCCGCCGCCAAATCGGCCGGTCGTCCGTGGGACGCGGCCAAGGGCTTTGACCAGTCCGCCCCCTGCGGTGCCCTGAGCCTTACGCCGCCGGCGCGGGATGCGGGTATCCGTCTCAGCGTCAATGGAGAGCTGCGCCAGAACGGTCGTCTGGACGATATGGTCTGGGATGTCGAAGGCATTCTGGCCAAGGCGGCCACGCTATGGAAGCTGTCGGCTGGCGATCTGGTCTTTACGGGTACGCCCGAGGGTGTGGGCCCGCTGCAGCCCGGTGACCGGGTCGAGGCCGAAATCGACGGCCTGCCCAAACTGACCTTCGTGGTGCAACAGTGATCCTGCACGGATACTGGCGCTCGGGTACCAGCTATCGCACCCGTATCGCGCTGAACCTCAAGGGTCTGTCCTATGAACAGGTGGGCGTTGATCTGCGCCTTGGCCAACAGAAGGAAGCGGCCTTCACATCCCTGAACCCGCAGGGTCTCGTCCCGGCCCTGATCACGGATGATGGCGAGGTCCTGTCGCAGAGCCCGGCCATTCTGGAATGGCTGGAAGAAGCCTATCCCGAGCCCGCGCTTTTGCCTTCCGATCCCGTGGCGCGCGCGCGGGTTCGATCAATGGCTGCCATTATCGGCTGTGACATCCATCCCCTGAACAACCTCAGGGTCCTGAAGGCGATCAAGGCGATGGGCGCGGACGAAACCGCCACGCAGGACTGGATCAGCCAATGGATCGGTGCGGGCTTCGAGGCGCTGGAACAGATGGTGGTCCTGCACGGCCGTGGGTGGTGTTATGGCGATGCACCGACGCTGGCCGATTGCTATCTGGTCCCTCAAATCTATTCTGCGCGACGTTTCGGGGTTGATCTGTCCGCCTATCCTGCTTTGGTCGCGATCGAGCGTGCGGCGGGCGACCATCCGGCATTCCGCTCGGCCCATCCGGATCGGCAGCCGGACGCGGACTAGGATTTTTTTGTAGTGAACGCCGTCTTCACTCTCTTTGCCGACCGCTGATCAATCTCGCGTAAACCTTCATCGACGAAAATCGCTGTTGTGAGATTCGTTGACAGCCATAATCCCGTCGACAGGCTGGCCCTTGCAGTGGCCGTTGAGCCGGATCGACTGCGCCCTATGCCGCTGCGGCATCGGGAGGATGCTGTGCGCCAGATCCTGCAGACGGCGGCGGATGCCGGTATCTCAATGGTGGCGACCAAGCCGGAAGGCGATAGCGAGCGGTTGCTGGGCCAGTCGTGGCCCTTCCCGTCGCCATTCCGTGTCTCGGTCCGCACCGTCAGCCTGACCGAAGGTATTGATCGTGCCGAGGCCCGCGCGCGCCGCTCTCTCGAACATATGGGCCTGCCACGGGGCGAAGTGGTGCTGGTCCAGAATGCTGGCGATCTGGCCGGTGCCGAAGGGCGCGCTTTGTGGGACCGTCTTCAGGCCCTCAAGGACCGGGGCCTGTTCCGCAAAATCGGCTTCATCGCCAGTATAGAGGACAACCCGGCAGCCCTGGCGCGCCGCTTCCGTCCCGATGTGGTGCAACTGCCCTGCAATGTGCTGGATCAACGGGCGCTGAAGAACGGCACAATCGACACCCTCGCCGAGCATGATGTGGCGGTTCATCTGTCGTCGGTATTCGCCAAGGGCCTTCTGTTCTCGACCTCGGACCGTTTGCCGGAAGGCTATTCGGTGTTCGCGCCGTCCCTGTCGCGGGTGCGCCGCCGGTTGGCCGAGGCGCGTGTAGACCCGATGCAGGCGGCCTTGACCTATGCCCTGAACCTGCCGGGGGTCGAGCGTGTCATCGCCAAGGTGAATTCCGCCGCCCAGCTGCGCGCGATTTTGGCGGCCTCCTATGCGCCATGTCCCGATGTGGATTGGTCGTCTATGGCTCTGGAGGAAAGCTCTGCGGCACTGAGCGCCCGACTGAGGGTTGGCCAGGCCGCCTGAGAGGCTGCCTGACGCAAGGTTTCGGGGGACATCTGCACGCCCGCCCTTGAGGCGGGGGGCGCGATCCGCCACCTTGTAGGCCGAATGAACGCGCCGCTTTCCCACCCGCCCAAGGTCGACCTGACGCCCGATGCCGGCACGACGCCGGTCATGGCCCAATTCCTGACGGCCAAGGCCAACCATCCGGACTCCATCCTCTTCTTCCGGATGGGCGACTTCTACGAGTTGTTTTTCGACGACGCGGAGGTGGCGGCGGCGGCGCTGGGCATCACCCTGACAAAGCGCGGCAAGCACAAAGGCGAGGACATCCCGATGGCGGGCGTTCCCGTCCATGCGATGGATGGCTATCTGGCCCGCCTGATCCGGCAGGGCTTCAAGGTCGCCGTCTGCGAACAGATGGAAGACCCGTCCGAGGCCAAGAAGCGCGGCTCCAAGGCGGTGGTGCGCCGCGATGTGGTGCGCGTGGTCACGCCGGGCACCCTGACCGAGGACAGCCTGCTGGACGCGCGCGGCGCCAACCGTCTGGCGGCGGTGTCGGTCCGCAAGGG
>NZ_DJFS01000042.1 GCF_002432125.1 Brevundimonas sp. UBA5866 | reverse complement strand
CGCAGCCGCCGAGCGTGCCCGTCAGGCCGAGGCCAATGCCCTCGCCCGCGAACGTGCCGAAGCCGAAGCCCGCCGTATCCAGCAGGAGCAGGCGGCCAGCGCCCCGGCGGCACCATCCACTGACGGGAATACACCGGGATGAGGCGGCCAATCTCGGTACGGGTTGTCGGTCCGCTGGAATGGGTCGTCTATCCGGCACTGGTGGCTATGGCGCTGACGATCCTTCTGGCCACACCGCTGCGGCTATTTGGTCTGTCTCTGCCCGAGCCTGTGTTTCCGCTGGTGCTGGCCTTTGCATGGCCCATGATCCGTCCTTCGGCGCTCGGGCCTGTGGTCCTGTTCGGTCTGGGCCTGTTTCTGGACCTGTTCTGGGGTGGCCCGATGGGGCTATGGGCGCTGAGCCTGATGGCCGTCTATGGCTTCATGCTCATCATGCGCATCTTCATGTCGGGCCATGCGACGATCGTGAATTTCGGTCTTTACGCCGGATCGGTGGTGCTGGCTTATTTCATCGCCTATCTGGTGACCGTGCTTCAAACGGACAATGCGCCCGCGATCATGCCGCTGGTGGGACAAATGCTGCCCACGCTTTTGCTGTTCCCGGTCGCTGACTGGCTGATGCAGAAGTTTGACGACAATGATGTGAGGTTCATGTGAGCAGTGAACCCCAACTGTTTTTCACCGATGTCAACGAGCGACAGGCTTCGTTCCTGCGCCGGACGGTGGTGCTTGGCGGTGCGACATTGGCCGGTCTGGGTCTGCTGGTCGGACGCCTCAGCCAGCTCCAGATCGTTCAGGCCGATGAATATGCGACCCTGGCGACAAAGAACCAGTTCAACTTCCGCCTTGTGCCCCCGCCGCGCGGCCTGATCAAAGACCGCAACGGTGTGGTGATTGCAGGCAACCGGCCCAGTTTCCGCGTGCTGGTCGTGCGCGATGAAACCAAGGACCTGGACCAGACACTGGATATCTTGGGCCGTCTTCTGCCTGATACGCTGGATCGACGCCGTACCATTATCCGTGAGGTGAACGCCGCCCCGCGTTTCTCGCCCGTTCCGGTCAAAAGCGATCTGACGTGGGAAGAGTTTTCCAAGGTCAATCTTCACGCGGCGGACCTGCCGGGTGTCATGGCCGATATGAACGAGGCCCGCTACTATCCGCACGGCGGGGCCTATGCCCATGTCGTCGGCTATGTGGCCAAGGTTTCGGACCGCGACGTCAAAGCCATTCGTGATCGCGGCGAGGAAGTGCCCTCGATCCTCTACAATCCCGGCTACCGGATCGGTCGTCAGGGCGTTGAGAAGGCGCTGGACCAGCATTTGCGCGGCGAGCCGGGCGGAAACCGCGTCGAAGTGGATGTGCGCGGTCGCGTTGTGGCCGAGGACATCGCCGGCTCAAAACCCGCCGTACCGGGATCGGAAGTCGTTCTGACGCTGGATAACGACATCCAGAACCGCGCGCTTGAGGTGTTCGGCGAAGAGTCGGGCGGCTGTGTGGTCATGGATGTGCGCAACGGCGACATTCTGGCGATGGTGTCGTCACCGTCGTTTGACCCGAACCTGTTTGTGGGTGGCGTCCCCTCGAAAATCTACCGCGCGCTGGCCGACTACGAGCGGCGTCCGCTGCTGGACAAGGCGATCTACGGCACATTCCCGCCGGGCTCGACCTTCAAGATGACCACGGCGCTGGCCTTCCTCGATGCCGGCATCAGCCCGTCAGAGCGTGTTGTCTGCACCGGCGGCTACCGTTTCGGTGGGCGCACCTTCCGTTGCTGGAAGAAGAGCGGTCACGGGGCGATGGACATGCACAATGCCATCAAGAACTCGTGCGACACCTATTTCTACCACCTGTCCAACCGTGCGGGCGTGGACCGGATCAAACGCGTGGCCGAGGATCTGGGCTTCCACCAGACCTATGAGATCGGCATCGACGGCCAATCCAAGGGCCTGCTGCCCTCGACCGAATGGGTGAAGAAGGCCCGTCCGCGTGACCCTGTCTGGCATCCGGGTGAAACCCTGTCGGTTTCGATCGGGCAGGGGGCCATCTCGACCACGGCGCTGCAACTGGCCGTGATGACGGCGCGCCTGGCCAACGGGCGCAAGGCCATCAAGCCGCGCCTTATCAAATCCATCGGCGGCGTAGACCAGCCGTCGGGCGGCGACGTGCCGGACCTGCCTTTCTCGGACGAGCATCTGGATATCGTCCGCGCCGGCATGGCGTCGGTGGCCAATGATGTGACGGGTACGGCCTATCGCGCGTCGCAACTGGGGCTGGGCGACATCAAGATGGCCGGTAAGACCGGCACCGCCCAGTCGCGTGACTACAAGCCCGGTGAATCGCGTGGCCCGCGCAATGCGGTCTGGAGCCGACGCGACCACGCCCTGTTCGTGGCCTTCGCGCCGCACGATGCGCCGCGCTATGCCATTGCCCTGATCATCCAGCACGCCCCGGCGGGCGGTTCGGCCGACGCCGCACCCCGCGCGCGCGAGATCATGAAGGTGGCGTTGCTCAAAGATCCGGAAATGCGCGCCCGTATCGAACGTCCTCTGCCGCCCGAGCCGACCGGTCCCTTGACCGAGGACGAACTGAACTACGGTGCGGCCCCGCCTGTAGACACTCCCGCCTCGGAGGAGCCGCGATGACTGCATCCGCCCTGACGCGCCCCGGTGAACGCGAGCGCCTGTCTACCAAATTGACTCAGATCGACTGGCGGATCGTGGGCCTGCTGGCGCTGTTGGCCGGTGTGGGCACCATGATGCTCTATTCGCTGGGCAAGCTGTCTTGGGAGCCGTGGGCCGCCAAACACCTGCTGCGCTTTGGCGTACTGCTGGTGGCCATGCTGTTTCTGGCACTGGTGCATCCCAAGTGGTGGTTCCGTTCGGCCTATCCGCTTTACGGTGTGCTTCTGGTCATGGTGGCGCTCGTTGACTTCTCGCCTCTGGGCTATGTGGCGGGCGGGGCCAAGAACTGGCTGAACCTCGGTGTCATCCGCATCCAGCCCGCAGAGTTCATGAAGATCGGCTTGGTGCTGGCCCTGGCGCGCTGGTATCACAACCATTCGGCTCAGGAAGCCCGCTGGTCGTGGAAGCTGATCATTCCGGCAGGGATGATTGGCGTGCCGTTTGTGCTGGTAGCATACCAGCCAGACCTGGGCTCAGCCATGATCATCGGCCTGACCGGCGCGGCCATTATGGTTCTGGCGGGGCTTAGCTGGTGGGTTATCGGTGCCGCAGCACTGGCGGCTGTTGTCATCGTGCCGCCGTTCGTCATGTTCTTCATGCATGACTATCAACGCAACCGGGTGCTGAACTTCCTGAATCCCGAAATGGACCCGTCCGGCACGGGATACAACATCATCCAGTCCAAGATCGCTTTGGGATCGGGCGGTTTGATGGGCAAGGGATTTGGTCTGGGGAGCCAGAGCCAGCTGGAGTTCCTGCCCGAACGTCATACCGATTTCATCTTTTCGACCCTGGCCGAAGAGTTCGGCTTTCTGGGCACATCGGCGGTACTGGTCTGCTATGCCGCGCTGATCTTGATTGCGCTGCGCATCGCGTCCCTGTCGCACAGCCATTTCGGCCGCATTGCCGCTGCGGGCATGGTGTCGTTTGTCGCCATGTTCGTGCTGATCAATGGCGCGATGGTTATGGGTCTTGCGCCTGTTGTGGGCGTTCCGATGCCGATGCTGTCATACGGTGGTTCGGGGATGATGACGGTGATGATCGGCTTCGGTCTGGTGCTGTCCACGCGGGTTCACCGCTATGCCGAACTGCCCAAGGGGCATGGTCTCTTCTGATATCGGCGGTTAGGGTAGGGCATGACCGAGCCCCTACCCAAGGCAGATCCGGCCATGTTTTCCGACTGTGGTGCCGAACCGTGCCCGCAGCCCATTACCTCTGATCCCGCCAATGCCGACGCGGTACAGGACCTGTCGGTTCGTATGCGCGACAATCCGGCGGAATGGGCCTTTGTACGCCTGTCCAAACTCATTCAGGAGTTTGAGGCCAACCTGAACAAGGACGAGGAGATCGGTGCCAGTGTTGTCGGCCTGCCCGGTGACGGCACGATGCAGATCCTCGATGTCGGCTATTGGGGGCCGGATTTGATCATGTTCTTTGGCCGCAATGCAGACGGTAAGCCCGTCCGCCTGATCCAGCATTATGCCCAGATGAACGTGGTGCTGAGCGCGATCAAAAAGCCTGAAAATCAGGCAGAACCCAACCGGATCGGGTTCCGGCTGGACGAGTTGGTCAAGAATACCAACCCGTCCGCCCGGATAGGCTAGGGTCTTACTGCTTTGCGGCCCAGTCGGTGCCGCGGATCAGGCTGTCGATGATGCCCGGCTCGCTGCTGGCGTGGCCGGCATCGCCGATAATCTCCAGCTTGGCTTCGGGGAAGGCGCGGTGCAGCGCCCATGCGCCCGAGGCGGGCGTGACCACGTCCCAGCGGCCCTGGGCGATCCACGTCGGGATGTGGCGGATCCTGTCGACGTTTTCGATGATCCAGTTCTCGCTCTCGAAGAAGCCGCCGTTGGTGAAATACCAGTTCTCGATACGGGCAAAGGCCACGGCGAACTCTGGATCGGCGAATTTGTCGGGCGCGCCATTGGCGCCTGCGACTGTAACGGTGTTGCCTTCCCACGTGGCCCATGCCACGGCGCAGCGGTTGCGCTCTTCGATATTGTCGCCCGTCAGGCGCTTGTAATAGGCGGCCATCAGGTTGTCGCGTTCATCCTCGGGGATTGGAGCCAGGAAGCTCTCCCACAGGTCCGGATGGATCATGGATGCGCCGTCCTGATAGAACCAGTGCAGTTCCTTCTTGGTCATCAGGAAGATGCCGCGCAGGACCAGCGCGCGGGTGCGCTCGGGATGTTTGATCGCATAGGTCAGCGACAGGGTGGACCCCCACGAGCCGCCAAAGACCACCCATCTGTCAATGCCCAGCATCTCGCGGATGGCCTCGATATCGTTCACCAGATCCCAGGTGGTGTTGTTTTCCAGGCTGGCGTTGGGGCGCGACAGGCCGCAGCCGCGCTGGTCGAACATGACGATGCGATAGACCGCCGGATCGAAGTAACGGCGCATGGCCGGATTGACCGCACCGCCCGGTCCGCCGTGCAGAACGATCACCGGAATCCCGTCCGGATTACCGCTTTCTTCCCAATAGACTTCATGGACGCTGTCGGTCTGGAGCCAGCCGTGATTGTAAGCGTCAATCTCGGGGTACAGTTCGCGCCGGGGTGCAGTGATCGGAGGAAAGGCCATCAGGGTTCTTTCTGTAAGTTACACGTTCTGGACAGCCATGCCTCGCACAGCGTGCCCGGCCAGCAACAGCCAGCCCAAAATCATCAAGGTCCCGCCGATGGGAGCGACCGCTCCCATGACGCGAAGTCCAGCTAAAGCCACAAATGCAAGCGCGGTACAGAAGACCAGACCGCCTGTTGAAACCAGCCATCCGGCTGCTGTGCCCATCCGTCCGGCAGCAGGCCAAAACCCAATGGCGGCGGCCAAAACAGCGTGCACCATCTGGTAATGTCCTCCGGTCTGGAGAAGTGCCGCCTGATGCGGCTCCACGCCGTGGGCGCCGAATGCGCCGACAGCGACGGACATCGCACCGTTCAAAGCCGCGAAAAAGACGAGATTACGGTTGGCATTCATGACTAAGGTTTAGACTACATCCGACCTGAAGTCTCTGCTACCGGCGCGGCCATGAAATCGGCCGTGCGCGTCTCGCTCCAGTATTCCCTGCTTTTCGGCACCACGGGTGTGGTCATGCCGTTCGCGGCCCTATGGCTTGCCTCTACCGGCATGTCAGGCGCACAGATCGGCCTGTTGCTGGCTTTGCCTATGGTCGGGCGGCTGGCCACCGGACCCCTGATGGCGGTCTGGGCGGACGGCTTTCACTACCGCAAGACGGCGATTGCGCTTCTGGGTCTGGCGATGGCGCTGGGCTATGGCGCGGCGGCATTGGTGGACAGCACCCTGTTGCGAGGCCTGTTCTGGTTCGTGGGGGCCACCGCCTGTGCCGCGATCATCCCGCTGATCGATGTTCTGACCCTGCGTGTGGCCCAGCGCGATGGCTATCCGTTCAGCCTGCCGCGCGGCTTTGGCTCTCTGGCTTTCGTGATGGCCAATATCGGCATGGGGGCACTGCTGACGCAGGTTTCCGAACAGGCGGTCATCATATGGATCGTGGCGGCCAGCGCACTCTGCGCTGTCTTCTCCGTGCTGGCTCTTCCGGCGGTCGAAGTCAGCGAGGGCGGCATCGCCCAGTCCGGACGCGAACGGTTCAAGGGACTAGGGCGGCTCCTGAAAAACCGCACATTCATGATTGCGGTTCTGGGGGTGGGGGCCATTCAGGCTGCCCACGGCTTCTATTACAGCTTCTCGGCCATTCTCTGGAAACAGCAGGGCATTGCCGAAAGCACGACGGGCCTGCTGTGGGCCTTTGCTGTCGCCGGTGAAATCGTCTTCATGTGGCTGATCGACCCGTGGCGCCGCAAGGTCGGCATCGGCCCGTTCACACTGGTGATCATCGGCGGGATAGCCGCCGTGCTGCGCTGGCTGCTGATGGCGACAGAACCGTCTGTGGCCTTCCTGCTGCCGCTGCAGGCGCTACATGCCCTGACCTTTGCGGCGGTCTATCTGGGCAGTGTCGAAATCGTCAGCACACTGAGCCCCCGTCAGGATCACACCTCGTCCCAGACCCTTGCATCCATGCTGTCTTCCGGCTTGATGACAGGGCTGGCCACGGCCGCATCCGGCCCGCTTTACGACAAGTGGGGCGGTCTGGGCTATCTGCCGATGGCGGGTCTGGCCGTCGTGGGCGTCTATGCCGTCATGGCCGTGCGTGCAGAGGTCAGGCGCGACCTGAGCCAAATCGCGGAAGTGGCGTAAGGTTCTGGGTCATCACGGTAACCGCAGCCTTCACGGCCTGGGCGATATTGCTTTCGCTCATGGACGAGGGGAAACGCAGCAGCGATATGGCGGGCGTTTCCAGCGTCGCTTCCATACGTGTCAGCAGGTCATAGAGCAGCTCGCTGCCTGCGTCCGGCTCGTGTTCGGACGAGGCAACGATCGAGACGTGCGCCTTTGTCACCGCATCGATGATCTCACCGGCCGGTCCGGTTGAGCGGACGACCCCGGGCGTATCCGTCGATATCCGTTTGCCGTTTTCGTGCGGGATCTCCGCGCGAAGTTGAACGCGCGCGGGACCTTCATGACGTGTACGTCCGATCAAAAGCAGGGCACGTACATCGTGGTTCAGCAGGCGTTCGGCCAACTGTTCGGACATGCTGGCAATGTCGCCTGTCGGTTCGACCAGTTCGGTGTGGGCTGTTTCAGGTTGCCACGGCACACCCGACAGGTCCTCGACCAGATCCCAGGCCGGATCTTCCTGCGACCAATTACAGACAATAATGGTCGGGCGGCGATCGTGTTCGGCCACGCGGTCTTGCGGCAAATGCGTCGAAAGTGCCATTCGCTGAATGTTACTCCTGCCCAAGTGCGATGGAACCTGCGTGTTCAGTCGGAAGCGGTCAAGCCCTGTTTAGGTTGCGTCACTTCACTGAATTTCGCCTAAAGCCGCATCATAGATGAGGAAGGCGCGGCCTTCGTCGGTGGCCAGACGGGCGTTAACGGCATTCTGGTCGTCGCCATAATCGGCCAGAACGGCTGCGAAACGCTCGATATAGTTGAGGATGTCGTTCTGCAGTTCGACGTCTGCGGCAATGCGGCGATTGACGCTACGCACGGCGGCAGGGGCGACGCGGCGCACGATCTGGCGGGCACGTACGACATCCTGACGTGACAGGGCATAGGCCGCGTCCTCGATGCGGGCGCGTGGCAGCAGGGCGTTGGGATCGACCCCCATGCGGCGGATCGAGCTGACAGCGCGCTCGGTCAGGACACTGATCGGCACGGCGGGCGGTGCCTGAACCGGGGCCTGAACTGGTGGCTGAACCGGGGCAGGGGCCGCTACAGGCTCATGCAGTGACGGTGCCGGTCGCAGCGGTACACGCAGGTCGGTAGGTGCCGGCTCTGACTTTGGCGTCCCCATCAGGCGGACGGCTTCATTGACCATCTCGTAGTTCTTACGGACCCGATCCTGGAAGCCCATGTCGAGGGCTTCGGCCTCTGCTGCGGCACGGCGCGAGGCGTCGGACAGGGAGGCAAGGCTCTGCTCTGCGGTCTGACGCACGGCAGCCATGCGTTGGGCGGCTTCTTCAGGAAGGCGGGCTGCACGTTCGTCTAGTTCGCGGACGGAACCCTCGATACGGGCCAGCGCCTCGTTCACGCGCTGGGTCAGGGATTCAAGCCGCGACATGGCCTCGATGCCTGTATGATCGACCAGCTTCAGGGTTTCGTCGACGATACGACGGGCACCGGCAATGCGGGATTCAGCGGCGTCATCGGCCTGACGCGCGGCATCGAAAAGGCTTTCGCCCAGACGGTCAGCGCGGATCTGGGCCTGCTGCAAGGCCTGTTCGGCCAGTTGCCGCTGTTCCAGAGCGGCCCGGTTCAGCGTCTCGACCGCTGTGCGGGTTTCCATCAGCAGGCGCTCGCGGCTTTCGGCGGCAAGCACTTCGAACTTGTCGAGCGAGAGCTTGGTGGCCGCGTCAAAGCCTTCGGCTTCGCGTTGGGACATGTTCACCAGAGTGCGGAACTGTTCCAGCACAGCCTCGACCTGGTTCTTGATGCCATCGGCGATCTGGTCGCCGGTCTGGTTCAGCTCGGAGGCGGCGTTGCGGGTCAGGCTCAGGTGCTCGATGAACTGGGCGCGCTGGCTTTCGATCTGCGCCGCAAAGTCTTCCTGATCGGTCCGCAGGGAATAGGCGGCGGTCACGAGGGCCGCGCGTTGCTGGCTCAGGCCGTCTTCCACCGCCTTGATCTGTTCGGTAACGCCGGTGCCAGCGGTTTCCAGACGCAGGGTCTGACGGCCAAGGTCCTCGGCGGCGATGCGGGCGGCGTCCTGGGCTTCATTGGCGGCGGCGGCCATGTCGGC
>NZ_DJFS01000029.1 GCF_002432125.1 Brevundimonas sp. UBA5866 | reverse complement strand
CTGGCCAGTCCGCCCCCGCCCGGACGGCGTCCGCCCAGCCGGCTCCGGCTCAATCGGCCGCGCCGCAGACTGCGCCGCAGGAAGAGCCGCAAGCCCGGAGCGGCGATGCCGATGCGGAACAGGACACCGCCCAGGATGAACCTGCACAGGTCGAAGAGGTTGTCGTCAGCGCCCGCACCGATGGCATCCGCACTTCGATCGACTCGATCAGCTACAGCCTGGCCAATGACCTGCAGGCGACGACAGGTTCGCTGGCAGATGCGCTTCGCAATGTCCCGTAGGTCGATGTCGACCCGCAGGGCAATGTCTCGCTGCGCGGCAACTCGGGTGTGACCATTCTGGTGGACGGTCGCCCGTCACCGATTTTCAGCGGTCAGAGTCGCGGACAGGCCGTTCTTCAACTTCCGGCTGACCAATATGCCCGCATCGAGGTGATGACCAATCCTTCGGCGGCCTATACCCCCGAGGGTGGCGGCGGCATCATCAACCTGATCACCAAGCCGACGGCCCCGCGTCCGGGTGTGCAGACAACCGGCTCGGTCCGCCTCAATGTGGGCGACAACGGCCGCTGGAATGCGGGCATCAGCGGTTCGCGCCAGAAGGACAGGCTGACGCTGGCGGGCGACCTCAGCTACCGCTACGACGCCAATGATTTCGAGTTTCCGACCACGCGCGAAAACCTGAACCCGGCGGGTCAGGTCATCAGCACCAATACGGTCTATCAGGAATCCGATACCAGCCAGCGCGGTGGTTTCGGTCGAGTCAGCGCAGAGTACAAGCTTACCGACCGCACGACTTTCAGTGCCGAACTGAGCGCGATGAAATTCGATATCGACCCGCGCAACACCAGCTTCTACGAAACCCGCGACGCCAACAATGTCCTGACCAATGCCTATCAGAGCCTCAATACGGGCGGCATGGAAATCGGCCATATGAACGCCACGGCGCGGGTGGTGCACCGCTTCAACGACCAGGGTCACGAGTGGTCGAACGAGCTGCGCTATGGCCGACAGGATTCCGAAAACGATTTCCTGTTGGAGACCACCTATACGACGCCGGTCGCGCCGGTAGTGTTCGAGCGTTTCAATACCGAGACCAAATCGACCATGATCGGTTTCACCAGCGCCTATGTCCTGCCGATGGGCGAGGACGAGCGTCTGCGTGCAGGCTATGAACTGACCCGTGTCGAGCCGGAAAACGACGTCCGCTTCCTGCGCGGCCCGTCGGCCAACAGCCTCGCGCCGGTCGCGGGACTGAGCAACCTGTTCGAGGGCACCCAGACCGTCCACGCCCTGTACACGACCTATGAGCGTGGCTTGACCGATAAGCTGTCGGTACAGGCCGGTCTTCGTCTGGAGCAGGCCGATATTGAAGTGAACGATCTGACCGGCGGCCTGAAGGCCGGCCAGGATTACTTCCGCGCCTATCCGACCGGCCACCTCCAGTACCAGCTGTCGGAAACCCAGACCCTTCGTGCCAGCTATTCGCGCCGCATCCAGCGTCCGCAGCTGACCCAGCTGAACCCATTCGTTTCCTACCAAAGCCCGCTTTACCGTTCATCGGGCAACCCGAACCTGCGCCCGCAGGAAACCGATGCGTTCGAAGCCATGTGGCAGGTCCGCAAGGGGCAGAACTTCTATCAGGCGACGCTCTACTACCGCGACACCGATAAGGCCTTCACCGAAGTCGCCACCCAGTTGGCTGACGGTGTGCTGCTGACCCGCCCTGAAAACCTTGGTGGCCGCACCGACACCGGTATCGAACTGACGGCTGCAGGCCGCCTGCACTCGACCCTGCGCTACAACGCCGCCATCAACGCCTTCCATCAGGAAATCGACGCGGGCGGTATTCCGGGCGGCAAGAACCGTTCCGGCGAGATGGTCTCGGGCCGTCTCAGCCTGAACTGGCAGCCGACCGCCAAGGACTTCGTCCAGCTGTCGGGCTTCTGGCAGGGTGAAAGCCTGCTGGCCCAGGGTACCCGCGAGGCGGGCGGTATGGTCAACCTCGGCTACCGCCGCAAGCTGACCGACAAGCTGTCGCTGAACGTCACGGGCCGCGACCTGTTCAACAGCATGAAGAACTCGACCCGTTACGAAACGGACCAGTTCCGCGAGTTCAACGAGCAGAACATCAACCTGCGGGCCTTCTATATCGGCCTCAGCTGGCAGCTGGGTTCCAGCCCGCGCCGCCAGCCGGAACAGTTCGACTTCTCGACCGGCCCGACCGGAGGCTAATTGAAGGCTGTTTTCCCAATGGGCCTCAAGTAGCGCGAAGCGCGATAGGCCCACTTTGAACGAGCGGGCCTCAAGTAGCGCGAAGCGCGATAGGCCCACTCAAAAACATCCAAAACCCTTGCGGAAAAACAACGGCTTTCCCAACTGAGATTGATCGGGGCCGCGTCGCTGCAGATGCGGGGCGCGGCCCTCCAATCCGCCTCTCAGGGGATGCCCAGAATGAACATCGAACAATATTCCGACCGCGCCAAACAGGCGATCCAGTCGGCCCAGTCGCTGGCCCTTGCCCGCCGCCACCAGCATTTCGTGCCCGAGCACCTGCTCAAGGTTCTGCTGGAAGAGCGCGATGGTCTGGCCCGCAACCTGATCACCCAGGCCGGTGGTGACGCCGCCAAGGCCGTCGCCGACATCGAAACCGCGCTGAAGAAGCGCCCGCAGGTCACGGGCGGCTCCGGCCAGCTTTATATGGATGGCGACACCGCCCGCGTGTTCGCCGCCGCCGAGGATGCCGCCAAGCAGTCCGGCGATGCCTTCGTGACGACCGAGCGCCTTCTGGCTGCCCTTGCCCGCGAGGGCGGCGTGGCGGCCAACATCCTGCGCGGCGTCGGCGTGACTCCTGACAAGATGGATGCCGCCATTGCCGACATGCGAAAGGGCAAGACCGCCGACAGCGCCTCGGCTGAAGACGGCTATGACGCCCTCAAACGCTATGCCCGCGACCTGACGCTGGCCGCCGCCGACGGCAAGGTCGATCCGGTCATCGGCCGTGACGAGGAAATCCGCCGCACCATTCAGGTGCTGGCCCGCCGCACTAAGAACAACCCCGTGCTGATCGGTGAACCCGGCGTGGGCAAGACCGCCATCGTCGAGGGTCTGGCCCTGCGCATCGTCAACGGCGACGTGCCCGAAAGCCTGAAGGACAAAAAGGTGCTGGCGCTCGACATGGGCGCGTTGATCGCCGGTGCCAAATACCGTGGCGAGTTCGAGGAACGCCTGAAGGCGGTCCTCAACGAGGTCGCCGCCGCCGAAGGCCAGATCGTTCTCTTTATCGACGAGATGCACACCCTTGTCGGTGCCGGCAAATCCGACGGCGCGATGGATGCGTCCAACCTGCTGAAACCGGCTCTGGCCCGTGGCGAGCTGCATTGCGTCGGCGCGACCACTCTGGATGAGTACCGCAAATACATCGAAAAGGACGCCGCCCTTGCCCGCCGCTTCCAGCCGGTCATGGTCGAGGAGCCGACGGTCGAGGACACCGTCTCCATCCTGCGCGGCCTGAAAGAGAAGTACGAGGTCCACCACGGCGTCCGTATTTCGGACAGCGCCATCGTGGCCGCCGCGACCTTGTCGAACCGCTACATCACCGACCGCTTCCTGCCGGACAAGGCCATCGACCTTGTCGACGAGGCCGCCAGCCGCGTCCGCATGGCCGTGGACTCCAAGCCCGAGGCTCTGGACGAGATCGACCGCCGCCTCGTCCAGCTGAAGATCGAGCGCGAAGCCCTCAAAAAGGAGGACGACGACGCCTCGCGCCTGCGCCTCGAAAAACTCGAGGACGAGATCGCCGATCTGGAAGCCCAGTCCGAGGACATGACCGCCCAATGGCGCGCCGCCAAGGACAAGGTCGGCCAGTCGGCCCAACTGCGCGAAACGCTGGATCGCCTGCGTCTGGAACTGACCAATGCCCAGCGTTCGGGCGACCTCGCTCGCGCGTCCGAGATCGCCTACGGCCAGATCCCGCAACTGGAACGCCAGTTGGAAGAGGCTCAGGCCAATGAGGAAGAAAAGGCCTCGAACCTCGCCGCCGAGGTGGTCGATGCCGAACAGATCGCCGCCGTTGTCTCCCGCTGGACGGGCGTTCCGGTGGACAAGATGCTGGAAGGCGAGCGCGAGAAACTGCTCTCGATGGAGGACGCCCTGCGCGCCCGCGTCGTGGGTCAGGACGATGCGCTGGAGGCCGTCTCCGACGCCGTACGCCGTGCGCGTGCGGGCCTGAACGACCCGAACAAGCCGATCGGCTCCTTCCTCTTCCTTGGCCCGACGGGCGTGGGCAAGACCGAGCTGACCAAGGCTCTGGCCGAGTTCCTGTTCGACGACGACAGCGCCATCACCCGCATCGACATGTCCGAATACATGGAGAAACACTCGGTCAGCCGCCTGATCGGCGCCCCTCCGGGCTATGTCGGCTACGACGAGGGCGGTGCCCTGACCGAGGCCGTGCGCCGCCGCCCCTATCAGGTCGTCCTGTTCGACGAGGTCGAAAAGGCCCACCCGGACGTCTTCAACATCCTGCTTCAGGTGCTGGACGACGGTCGCCTGACCGACGGTCAGGGCCGCACCATCGACTTCAAGAACACCCTCATCATCATGACCTCCAACATGGGGTCGGAGTTCCTCGCCGGTCAGGCCGAGGGCGATGACGTCGAGGCCGTGCGCGAGCCGGTGATGGAGGTGGTCCGCAGCCATTTCCGGCCAGAGTTCCTGAACCGGATCGACGAGATCATCCTGTTCAAACGCCTTGGTCGCGAACAGATGGGCGGCATCGTCCGCATCCAGCTGAAACGGCTTGAGGCTTTGATGGCCGAGCGCCGCTTGACGCTCGCCCTGGACGACAGCGCCCTCAACTGGCTTGCCGACAAGGGCTACGACCCCGTCTACGGCGCCCGCCCGTTGAAACGCGTCATCCAGAAACAACTGGTCGACCCGATGGCCCGCAAACTGCTGGCCGGAGAGTTCACCGACGGCTCGGTGGTCCACGTCTCGGCCAGCGAAGACGGCCTCCAAATCGGCAAACCCCAAGTCCACTAACAAGAAAGGGCGGCTCTCAGAGCCGCCCTTTCATTCAGGGCTGGATTTCGCTGTCGAACTCTTTTGTGTTTATGGACAATTTTCGCCAGAGCATGGGGTGAGGATATATAGTTGTGTCCTCGGATATGTCTTCTCTGCTGATATAAACACTATCAATATGAGACCAGTTTAGCTTGCTTTCTGGTTTTAATTTTAGTCCAACTATTCCTGTCCGGTATAAACAATATACAAGTTCTATCTTAAACTTATTAATATCACTTCGCTTGAAATTTCCGGAGCTTGGTATCTTGGATGCTAACCGATCTTGATCGTGTTTATCATTGGTAGCAAGCTCAAGCATAATCATTTCAATATCATCTTTGGTTATTTGTGATAGTGAAAACTTTCTTGGCCTTCCGTGCAGAATTTTGCTAGATTCTCCAAGGAGTGGGAAATGTGATAGCCATTCGTCGCGTAATGCATTGAATCTATCGTAGCTGTATGGCTCTTCTGCCTTTTTTATATTTGATATAGATATTCTGTCGGAGCCCACCGATTGAACTATGCATTCATTCACGTAAGCGATTATATCGCGCGGTCTGTGTAGAGTTCTTTGAACTAGGTAGGAAAATGAATCGCTTTGATTTATTTTTTCAGGAAAAACCTCGCTAAATCCAATATTAGAATTTGAATATTGTCTTCTTATGGACTCGCTTAGTCTTCTGTTTACTATTTCTTTTAGCTCGCCTGGAAGCCACATTAGCTTGCAAATATTGCCCTTGTACTTTTCTTCCTGAAATCCCTCGTCTCTAGTTGTTTCGAATACTCGTTCAAGAAGGTCGGTTCTTATTGAGATAACAATTTTTACGTTAGAAATTTTTCTAAATTTTTTACATGTTTCTATTAGAGCGCGTATCAGCCAAAGTTTTGTATCTCCGAATGAAAAATTAAGGTCCAAATCATCTATCAGGACGTAATATTGTTTTTTAGGGTCTGTAAATACATCGGCATCAAGCCAATCTATAACCTCACTCAATTGTTGAAGTTTTACATTATCGACCACTTTCTGAGCTCGATAAGCAAACTGTTTGGTTTGTTCTTCGCTGTAGGTCGTAGATCCTTGTGTTCCTAGTATAATTGTATCGTCTATACCTGCGCCAGCTTTCAGTTCTTTTTCAAATTTTGTTGTAACCTGACTGATGCGTTCGTCTGTTTCCATCCAAAATTCAGAGCCGAAAGACTGCATATACTCGATTGCTCTTTTTCGTTTCGCTGAGAAACCTGTAGCAATCTTTTGATAAAAGCTTTTAGTTTTTGCTTCGTCGTCTAGGCCAAAAAACTTTTTAATTAACTCGGAAGCGATGACATGGCGCCACAGCATTTGATAAAATAGATCTAGTTTAACTCCGTTTTTCTCGAAGAAATTAATAATATCGGAGTTCGAAATGTACTGCAGGGATAGCTCTGCAGGATCTATTTTTACGACATAATCTTTCTGCTTTTCTATGCACCTTAGGATCGCTGTTTTTCCGGTTCCTGTTCGACCTAGTAGCAAAAACTTAGGAGAAGAAACGGATGACATTTCCGCATATGCGTAGTTCTCAAAAAACGCCGGAAAGAGGAATTCATCATCATCTTCTGCAGCGGGTTGACCAATCGTAAGGCCTTGGCGCAGCTGGATAGGGTTTTTCGCTTTTGGTGTCATACGACAACAAATTAATAGCAAAGCTGATTCGTCAACCGATGATATTCAAATGTTGGTCCGGATCATGCTTAGCCTTTTGCTTTGCCTATAAATATCTGAAAAATAATAACCCTGTATACGTAGGATATATTTCTGCTCGCCCTACCTAGTCCCTCCCGCATAATCCCCGCGTCCCGTCGCAGGGGAGGGCTCGCTCGGCCGGCGATCCGATGCGGCGGCGGGAGCGAGAAGAGCGGGGGTCACGCACACGCATGACGCCGGTGGAGCCTGTCGGTGCGCTGCACTTGGACGAAGAGGCTTCGGCAAGGGTCGGGGTGGATACCCGGACCGTTCCGGTTCTGGTCGTCGGCCAGAACTGCCCGCCACGGGCGCTGGGGTAAACGCCAACAACGGTGCATGCCCCAAGCTCATTTATACGGCGTGGAGCGTCGGCCTCAGGCCGCGTCGGGTCGGGAGGTCCCGTAGGGCCGACAACCGCGGCCCCAGCAAAAAGCCGAAACGGTAAACCCATCTTTTTTCCGGACGTCATTCCGGTGCCTCGCCCAGCCTTCCCGTCACCGCCCGCGCTCGCGTGGGGCGGCTATTCGGCCATGAAAAAACGGAGGTGCGGACTTGCCGCACCTCCGTCTCGGTCGATCACAAACAAGGGGCGTAACGGTCGTTCGTCACGCTCTTTCGGGGTGGTGCACAGGGACCCGGAGAACGTCCCTGCTGATCCTGTCGTGCGCCTTGGCGTGGGGCAATGTCCGACACAGCGACAGGATTTTCCTCCCGCCTAGAACGCGAACCGTGCACGTACCGTCAAAGGCATGTACGTGCGCTCGCCCACATTGTTGATCGACGCGAGCCCGAGACCACCAATGGCGCTGTCGTCATCTTCCAGCTTGGTGATGTGTCGGATACCGGTCTCGGCCTGCAGGGTCACCATGTCGCTGACGGCATAGGACAGACCCACATCAATGCCCACGGTGAAACTGGTGGAGCTGTCATAGAAGGGGGCATCGGCAATGGTGATGCCGCCATCCGGAATCTCGAAGGTGGCGGTGATCTTGTCGGTGAACACAGCGCCGACGCGGCCCGCGAGATAGGGCTTCAGGGGGCCGTCGCCGAAATACTGGCGATAACCGGCCTCGACGGCCCAGGCCTCATAGTCGCTGAAGGTACCGAAGACGGGCAGGGTGGTGTCCAGGGCCGGAACGAATGCGCCGCCCACCTGAACCTTGCCCTCGTCGGCCTTCATGTAACGGATGGAGCCGAAGGCTTCGCCATTGTTCATCATGCCATAGGCGAACTCGGCACCGATGTTCATGCCTTCGCCATAGATTTCGTCAAAGGTGCGCGGCTGGATGCGCAGTTCTGCATCGACGCCCGCCAGTGCCGGATTCAGCGGACCGAGGTCCGGCACGAGCGCCGTGGCACCGCCATGCACATCACCGCCGACCTGGAAGTCGGCACCGGCTTCGATGCTGACGGTCCATTTGCCCGGTGCGGTCTGGGCTTGCGCAGCACCGGCGAAGGCGAGCGTGGCTGCCGAAGTGATCAAAAGGGTTCTGAACATGCAATCATCCTGTGAATGCTTTGAGGACAGGGTTGGACGCGACGAACCACAGCGCGCACCGGCCCGCTCCGTGATCCCCATCGCCCCTGACGAAGCGGCCGACGTCTCGCCAGCCTCGTCCAGAAGAGGTCGGCAAGCTGCCAACCGCATAGTCTACGCCCGCTATCCGCAACCGGATGACTTGCAGTTCAAAAATAATGTTCAGGTTGTGTGATAATCTGTCCGTGCCCTGAAACAGGGAAAGGCTTCGGAGCCTGTGAAATCGCTTTGCAACCCGCAGTTCACGAACGCGTTATCATCGCGGCCCGGTTTGAGGGCTGATCTCACGAAGGGGGAAATCCCATGCGTATTCGTTCGATGACTGTTGCTGCCGCTGCCGTTCTGGCTCTGGGCGCTGCCGCCTGCACCCAAGCCGAGCAAAACCAGGCTTCGGCTTCTGCCGATGCAGCCGCAGCCGATGCCGCTTCTGCGCTCGACCACGCCGGTGATGTTGCTGCAACTGCCGTAGACAGCGCCGCCGATGCAACCCAGGCCGCTGCTTCAGACGCTGCCGTCGCCACCTCCGACGCGGCTGACAAGGCCGGTGCGGCTATCAAGGACGGTGCCATTACCGCCGCTGAAAAGACCGAGCAGGCCGCCGCTGACGCCCGCGCCAAGCTGGAAGGCAACTAAGCCTTATCTGGCTTGGAGAATTTCGGGGGCCGTCCTTACGGGGCGGCCCCTTTTTCGTTGAGCAAGGCCTCGATCAGGGCAATCGCCTCTGCCCCGTTCCAATCCGCCTCTCCGACCATGACAGCGCGGACCTTGCTCTCGCGGTCCAGCAGGACGGTCTGCGGCATGGCCCCTTTTCCGGGGAAGTCAAAGGCCATGCGGAATTTGGGATCCGCATAATAGGCCAGAGGCGGGTGCTCGGCGATGAAGGCTTTTGCCGCCGCCTGCGCACGGTCGGTGTCCATGCTGATGACCACGACATCGAAGTCCTCGCGGTCCTCGTAACGTTTGGCCAGAGCGGCCAGGGTCGGCATCTCGATCTTGCATGGCGCGCACCACGTCGCCCACAGGTTCACCACCGTGACCTTACCGGCGAAATCGGTGAAATGAAGCGTCTCTCCATCGCTATCCACGAAGGGCAGGGCCGGTGCGGGCGCGGGCTCGGGCAGGATGAGAGAGCTGAATTGGCCGGTGGCGTACGGTTTCAGCAGGGAACTTTCGGCCAAAGCGGCATCAGAACCTTTGCTCCGGTCGCCTGCTTTGACGTATAGCAGCCAAGCGCCCGCGATCCCGATGATCAGGGCCACGATCACAACTCCGATCGCCATAGTCCGTTTAGAGCCGCTCATGTCCGATACGTCTTCCGCCAAGCCTCAAAGCCAGTCGATGTGGGGTGGCCGCTTCAGCGCCAAGCCCGCTGACATCATGCAGGCTATTAATGTTTCCATAGGTGTAGACAAACGGCTTTGGGCGCAAGACCTTGCTGGTTCTCGAGCACATTGTCGCATGCTGGCCAAGCAGGGCATCATCCAGCAGGCCGACGCCGACGCCATTCTGGGCGGTCTGGATGTGATCGAGGGCGAGATCAAGGACGGCACCTTCCCGTTCCGCGATGCCTATGAAGACATCCACATGAACGTCGAGGCGCGCCTGTCGGAGCTGATCGGCGAGCCGTCGGGCCGTCTGCACACCGCCCGCTCGCGCAACGACCAGGTGGCGACCGACTTCCGCCTGTGGGTCCGTGATGCCGCCGACCGCACCATCGAACAACTGAAAGACCTTCAACGCGCCCTGCTGGACCGTGCCGAACAGCACGCGGGCGACCTGATGCCGGGCTTCACCCACCTTCAGACCGCACAGCCGGTCACGCTGGGCCACCACCTGATGGCCTATGTCGAGATGTTCGGCCGCGATGCCTCGCGCTTTGCCGACGCCCGCAAGCGCATGAACGAAAACCCGCTGGGGGCCGCGGCCCTGGCCGGATCGCCGTTCCCGATCGACCGTCATGCCACGGCCGAGGCCCTCGGCTTCGACCGTCCGATGGGCAACTCGCTCGATGCCGTTTCTGACCGTGACTTCGCGCTGGAAAGCCTTGCCGCCGCATCGATCGCCGCAGGCCACCTGTCGCGTCTGGCCGAAGAGATCGTGGTGTGGATGACGCCGATGTTCGGCTTCATCACCCTGCCGGACGATCTGACGACCGGCTCGTCGATCATGCCGCAAAAGCGCAACCCCGACGCCGCCGAACTGGTCCGCGCCAAGACGGGCCGCATCAACGGCGCCCTGATCGCCCTGACGACCGTCATGAAGGGCCTGCCGCTGGCCTATTCGAAAGACATGCAGGAAGACAAGCCGCCGGTGTTCGAAGCTTTTGATGCCCTCGATCTGGCCATCACCTCCATGACCGCCATGATCAGCGCCTTCCGTCCGAACACCGAGAAGATGGCCGCCGCCGCCGGTGCCGGTTTCTCGACCGCGACCGACCTTGCCGACTGGCTGGTGCGCGAACTGACCCTGCCGTTCCGCCAAGCCCACCACGTCACCGGTGCCGCCGTGAAGCGTGCCGAGCAGCTGGGCCTTGATCTAGGCCAACTGTCGATTGAAGAACTGAAGTCTCTGGACGAGCGCATCCATGAGGGTGTCTATGCTGTCTTGACCCCGCAGGCCTCCTGCTCCAGCCGCCAGTCCTATGGCGGCACGGCACCGGATCAGGTCCGCGCCCGTATCGCCGACTGGAGACAACGCCTGTGACTGCCAAACTGTCTGTGAAAAAGAGCCTGATCCTCGGTGCGGCTGCACTGGCCGCCGTGACCATCTCGGCGTGCGGCAAGATGGCGGATCTGGAAGCGCCGGGTGCGCGTCCGACCAACAACTCGCGTTGGACCGACCGCAACCGCGATCCGGCCACAGTCGCTGGCCCTTCGAGCCAGAACCCGATCGAGGGCGTCTCTGACCCGACGGGCCGTCGCCCGTACCAGTAACTTCAGCCACCTGAGGGGGCGGCGTGCATTATTTCGAGATCAAAGATGGCGTCCTCCATGCCGAGGGCGTCAATCTGGAAACTGTGGCCGAACAGGTGGGCACGCCCACCTATGTCTATTCCGCCGCCACCCTGCGCCGCCACTATGGCCTGATGCGCGAAGCCTGCGACGCCCATAGGGACGCGCTGGGCGACGCCCTGATCGCCTTTGCGGTCAAGGCCAACTCCAACCTCTCGGTGCTCAAGGTTCTGGGCAGCATGGGCTGCGGTGCCGATACGGTGTCGGAGGGCGAGATCCGCCGCGCGCTGAAGGCAGGCATTCCGGCGTCCAAAATCATCTTCTCGGGTGTGGGCAAGACCGACAGCGAGCTGGCCTTTGCCATCCGCGAGGGCGTGCGCCAGATCAATGTCGAAAGCTCAACCGAGCTGGAGCGTCTGATCAAGGTGGCGCAAGGCCTTGGTGCCAAGCCCGATATCGCCATCCGCGTAAACCCCAAGATCGGCGCGGGCGGCCACGCCAAGATCACCACGGGCGGCGCGGGCGACAAGTTCGGCGTTCCGGTTGAAGAGGCCCTTGACCTCTATGCGGTGGCGTCAGGCTCGGAGCATGTGAATCCGGTCGGTCTGGCCTGCCATATCGGCAGCCAGATCACCGACATGACGCCGCTGGAAAACGCGTTCCGGGTCATACGCGGTATGACCGAGACCCTGCGCGAACGCGGTATGACCGTGACCCGTCTTGATCTGGGCGGTGGTCTGGGCGTTCCCTATTACGGTGAGACCGATACCCCGCCGCCGTCTGCCTATATCACTATGGTGGCTGGTGTACTGGATGGCCTTGGGGTCGAGGCCGCGTTCGAGCCGGGGCGCCTGATGGCGGCTAATGCGGGCGTGCTGCTCAGCCGCGTGGTGCATGTGAACGAGCGTACTGACGGTCGCCGCTTCCTGGTGCTGGATGCGGCCATGAACGACCTGATGCGTCCGGCCCTTTATGACGCCTTCCATGACGTGAAGCCCGTCCGTCCGGTAGAGGGCGCGTCCCTGCCGCACGACATTGTGGGACCTGTCTGCGAGACGGGCGACACCTTTGCCCGCGACCGCGAGCTGGCCCCGCTGAAGGCCGGTGATCTGGTGGTCTTCATGTCCGCCGGTGCCTATGGCGCGGTGATGGGCAGCGAATACAACACCCGCCCGATGGCTGCCGAGGTTCTGGTCGATGATGACAAGTGGGCGGTGATCAAACCCCGCCCGACCTATGACGACATCTTCGCCAGAGAACCGATCGCCGACTGGCTGTAAGACCTAAGAAAAAGGCCCCTCGATCGAGGGGCCTTTTGTCTTAGTCGAGGGCGCAGATGTCGGGCAGGCCACGCATGCCGCCCTGATGGTCCAGTCCATAGCCGACAAGGAAGCGTGCGGGCGCTTCCCAACCCACAAAGTCCGGCTCCATCCGTTCATGCGCGCAGGGCTTGCGGGCGAAGACACAGGTCAGAACGCGGGCGGCACCGGCCTCCTTGGTGATGCGCACGGCCTCGGCCAGCGAAAGGCCGCTGTCCAGCACGTCATCGATCAGCAGAACGGTTTTGCCTTCCATCGAGCGCTGGAAAGGCGCGCGGACCGTGACCTTGCCACGGCTCTGTTGCTCGTCGCCGTAGGACGACATCCACACCGCGTCGAACTTCACATTGCGGCCTTCGCGATACAGGGCGCGTGTCAGGTCCGATCCGAACCACAGTCCTCCCGTCAGCAGGACCGCCGCGACTGTATCGTCATCGATGAGCGGCGCGATCTTGCGGGCCAGTTCGGCGTTGATACGGTCGATCTCGCTTTGGGCCAGAAGGACGGTGGGCGTGTGCGGGGGAGTGTCAGCCATGCCCAGCCGATACCCCGTCCGCATGTCCTGTGTCGAGATCAGTTCGACCAATGGGCTGGGTGGGGGTCAGCTGGCTGATTCGGCGAAGCCCGTCCTGACCGCCATCGGCTTGCTTGGTGGCGGCGGCCTTGGCGGGGGCCGGCTCGGGTTCGGCGGCTTTTGCCGGTGCTGTCCGGGACGGAGCCTTGGCGGCCGGTTGCGGATCGGGCGACTGTGGCAGTTCGTCCTCACGAACGAAGCTCAGCGTGGCTTCGGCAAAGCGGCCGTCGTCATTGGGCATGATCGCGGCAAAACCCTCAACCTTGCCGGGCAGAACAGGGGCCGCGTCCACACGGATGATGCGATGGCTGATCTCACGCCCCGTGGCATCCAGAACGCCGACGCGGATCGGCGGAATGACGATCTCTTTGTTGCGGATGTTGCGCACCGCGCCTGAAACATAGACGCGGCTCACATCATTGCGCGCGAAACCGGTGGATACGGCTTCGAACTCCAGTCCGAACGGGTTGGTCGTAATGCCGACGGCCTTATAGGCGCTGGCCAGTTTGGGGGCGCGGGCGACAATGCTGTCGCGGTATAGATAGGCCAGCAGCAGGCCGACCAGCACCATCACCGCGGTCAGGCCCCAGGCCAGTCCCTGACGAATGGCCTGTTGGGTGCGGCGCTTCTGTTCGGCGCGGGCGCGGAAAGCCTGCGGAAGGGCCTGCGGGATCTCAACCTCGTCGATGGGCGTTTCGGCCGGCTGCACCGTGCCCGGTGCGGTCGCGGCGGCGACTTCACCAAGGTCCAGCGGGGCATCGTCACTGGTCGCGCGCCAGTCATTGCCGCAGGATTTGCAGCGCACACGACGACCGGCTGCCGGAATGGCAGTGTCAGGAACAAAATAGCTGGTGGCACATGCCGGACAGGTCAGTATCATAGGCGGCGGCTAAGAGGCGTTTGGCCCCCTCCTGTCGAGGGCGCACTCGCCCCGGTCCAAAATGAAAACACCCTATGCCAGATCAAGAACGTCGCCCCAGCGCGCCAGACAAAGAGACCGATATCGTGCGCCTCAGAAATCTGGGGTTCGGCTATTCGGGCCGACCTTCGGTTCTGCGCGACGTTAACCTTATTCTGCCTCACGGCTCTTTCCATTTCCTTACCGGACCGTCAGGTGCGGGCAAGTCTACATTGCTGCGCCTGTTAACGCTGGACGAGCGTCCGATTTCAGGCCGTATCGGGCTTTTCGGGCAGGACGTGACCCATATTCCGCGCACCGCCATTCCTTCGCTGCGCCGACGTATCGGTATGGTGTTCCAGGATTTTCGGCTGCTGGATCATTTGTCGGCCTTCGACAATGTGGCGCTGCCGTTGAGATTGAATGGCGAGAAGCCGCGCGAATATGCGCAGGATGTCGCTGAAATGCTGCGCTGGGTTGGTCTGGGCGGGCGCTTCGACGCCTTGCCGCCATCGCTTTCGGGCGGCGAGAAGCAGCGTCTGGCGATTGCCCGTGCGGTCATTACCCGTCCGCGTCTGATTCTGGCGGACGAGCCGACCGGCAGTGTGGATCGGGATATGGGGGAAAAGCTGATGCGGCTCTTCCTGTCGCTCAACAAGCTCGGGGCTACGGTGCTGATCGCCACGCACGATGATGAAATGGCCGGCCGTTACGGTGCGGGCCGTCTGCATCTCGAAAACGGACAGCTGCATCAGGTGCAGCCGCAATCCGCCTTCTCGACCGGAAACGTCGCATGACCGACGCGCAAACCGTGATCCGCAAGCCCTTGCCGGTGCCCGGTTCCCTGTTGCCGCAGGAGCGGACGGGTGAGCGCTGGCTGGCCGCCGTGATCGCCGTCCTGTGCTTTATCGCCACCCTGGCGGCGATTGGTGCCCTGGCCGCAGATCGTGCGGCGCATGGCTGGGCCCGAGAGCTGCGCGGCGAGGCGACGGTTCAGGTGCGCCCCCGCGTCGACGAAACCGGGCCGACCGCCGCCAGCCGTGCCGCCGAAGCCCTGTCGGGCGTGAAGGGCGTGGAAGAGGCCTATGCCCTGGATCGCAAGGCATCCGAGCGTTTGTTGGCCCCGTGGGTCGGGGAGGCCGTTCTGCCGGATCTGCCCTTGCCCTATCTGGTCGTGGTGCGCCTCGATCCCGAAGCGCCCGCCAGCGCGCCCACGCTCAGTCGCGCACTGGCCGAAGCGGGGCTGGATGCATCGGTGGATGACCACAGTCTGTGGCGCGGCGAAGTGGAACGGGCCGCCGGTGTGGTCAGCATTCTGGCTATTGCCGCCTTTGTGCTGATCGCAGGGGCGACCGCGGCGGTCATTGCCTATGCCACCCGTACGGGTATGTCGGCACAGGCGGATGTCATTGAAACGCTCAGCCTGAACGGTGCGTCCGACCGTACCGTCGCAGGGCTTTATCAGGCCCAGTTCGGAAAGCTGGCCCTTTTGGCCGGTGCCGCGGGTGCGGTCATTGCCGGACTGGCTATGGCGGTCCTTCGCATGGTGGGCGGAGAAGCCGGGGTCACGGCTGCCTTGCCCGTGCGTTTTCTGGATTTGGTGGCGATTATGGTCTGCCCGCTGTTGGCCGCCGTCACCGCTGTTCTGGCCGCGCGCTTTACGGCTCTGGCGAAGCTCGCGGGCCGTGGGTAAGTAGGCTTCATGAAGTTCCTCACCCTCATCGCCGCCATTGTCCTGATGTGGATTGTCGGCCTGTTCGTTTTCGCGGACAGGGTGCAGGACTTTACCCCTGCCTCCGAGCCTGAACGTGCGGATGCCATCGTATCCCTGACCGGCCCCTCGTCGGAACGGGTCAATGCGGCCATCCGGTTGCTGGAACTGGACAAGGGCGAGCGACTGCTGATCTCGGGCGTGAACCGCGATGTACGCCGTGGGGAGCTGCGCGCTCTGACGCCGGGTTCCAGCAAATTGTTCAACTGCTGTGTCGATCTGGGTTTCGAGGCCGAGAACACCGTCGGCAACGCCAGCGAGATCGCCGAGTGGGCCCGCAAGAACGATTACAAGCGCCTGATCGTGGTGACGTCCGATTACCACATGGCCCGAAGCCTGCTCGAAATCCGCAGTGCCTTGCCGGGGGTCGTGTTGGTGCCCTATGCGGTCTCCACACCGACACTGGCTAGACCGGACTGGTATCGCAAAGAACAGCCGGCGCGGCGTATGACTTTGGAATATATGAAATATCTGGCTGTTCTGGGCCGCGAGGCCTGGCACCGCCTGCGGGGCTTTCATCCCGAGCGCCCGATGAGTGCGCCGACCGCTGCCCCTGTTGAAGCTCCTTAAGGCTCCGAGAGACCTGATGAATCTTATCCGCTCCCTGCTGTTTTCGGTATGGCTCTATCTGTCGATGCCGCTTTGTGCTGTCGGCCTGTCGCCGGCTTTGTTGATGAAGCACGACGCGGCAATGGGGGTGATCCGCATCTGGGCGCGTATCGTTCTGTTCGGCCTGCGCTGGATCGCGGGCATTCAGGTCGAGGTTCGCGGGCTTGAGCATCGCCCGACCGGCCCCGGTCTGGTAGCGGCCAAACACCAGAGCATGCTGGATGTGGTGGTGCCGTTCACGGTTCTGGATGACCCCTGCTTCGTACTGAAAAAAGAGCTGATGTCGCTGCCCTTCTTCGGCTGGTTCTGCTGGAAGACGAAGATGATCCCCGTGGACCGCGAGGCCCATGCCAAGGCGCTCAAGGACATGGTCAAGAATACCCGCGATCGTCTGGCAGACGGTCGCCAGATCATGATCTTCCCCGAAGGAACCCGCACCCAGCCGGGCGCGGCGGGCGAATACAAGCCGGGTGTTGCGGCCATTTATCGTGATGTGGATGCGACCTGCTATCTGATCGCGACCAACTCGGGCGAGCACTGGCCTGCCAAGGGGGCCACCGGATTCAAACCTGGCAAGGTGGTGTTCGAATTCCTGCCGCCGATCGAAGCCGGTCTGAAGCGCGGCGAGTTCATGAAGCGGATGGAAGCCTCGATCGAGACGGCATCGACCGCCCTGCTGACGTCGCAGCCTGCGTTCACGAACTAAGGGCTAAAGGACAATAAAAAACGCCGCGCTCTGTCAAAGAGCGCGGCGTTTCTTTTGTTCCTGTCCGCAGATTAGCGGGCGGCGAACTCGCTGAGCGCGTCGGCCACGGCGCGGTTCTGGTCTGCCGTACCGATGGTGATACGCAGGCCCTGCGGCAGGCCATAGCCGCCGACGCCGCGCACGATAATGCCCTTCCGGTTCAGCCATTCGCTGGCGGCATTGGCTTCGGCAGCGTCCTTGAACAGGACGAGGATGAAGTTGCCCGCCGACGGCAGGACCTCATAGCCAAAGCCCTTGATGACCTGCGTCAGGCGCGGGCGCCATTCCAGCACCAGATCGCGCGAGGCCTGTTGGTGCTCCTCGTCGTTCACGGCAGCCACGGCGGCGGCGATACCCGGCACCGAGACGTTGAACGGCAGGCGGATACGGTCCATCGCCGCCATCACCTCGGCCGGACAATAGCCGAAACCGATCCGCAGGCCGCCAAGGCCGTGGATCTTTGAGAAGGTGCGGGTGACGACAATGTTGTGGGCCGTGCGGGCCAGCTCGAATGCGCTCTCGTATTCCGGCTCTACGACATATTCGGCATAGGCCTCGTCAACCACCAGCAGGATGTGCGGCGGCAGGGCGGCGTGCAGGCGACGGATTTCCTCGGCGGTGTTCCAGCTGCCGGTCGGGTTCGACGGGTTGGAGACGTAGACGATCTTGGTGCGCTCATCGACCTGCTCCAGCAGGGCGTCGACCTCGGCCTTGTAGCCGGGTTCCGGGGCCAGCTTGACCTCGGCCTCGCAACCCAGCGCCGAGATGCGATAGGCGAGGAAGCCGTATTGTCCGGTGACGATATTGTCGCCCGCCGTCAGATAGGTCTGGTTCAACAGGGCGAACACTTCGTCCGAACCATTGCCGAAGATCAGGCGATCTTCTTCCAGACCATGTTTGGCGGCCACGGCGGCGCGCAGCCTGTCGGCGCGGCCATCGGGATAGATGTGGATCTTGTCCAGAACCGAGGCGAAGGCCTCGCGGGCCTTGGGGCCTGCGCCCAGCGGGTTCTCGTTCGAGGACAGCTTCATCGGTTCGGCGATGCCGTCCAGAGCACCCTTGCCGCCTACATAGGGGGCGATGTCCAGAATGCCCGGCTTGGGCGTGGGCGCATTGGCGCGTGGGTCGGTCATGACGCTTCCTCGAATTTTTATCGGTCAGAATATGGGTGCGGCACCGATGATGCCTTGCAACTGTCCGGGAGCGCCTTCCAGCCTCCCGTCCTCGGCCTGCACATAGCCACCGAGAGCGAACAGCATCAAGCCGCCCGCTTCGGCCATCAGGCTGGCGGCCAGCCCGTTGTTGGACATGTGGGCGATGATTTCAAAGTCCGGCAGCGGGCTGTCGGTTATCCAGAAGGTACGGTCATCGCCCGTCGGCCCGCTGGTTTCGCTCGACACCATAAAGGCGCGGGGCCGGGCATGGGCATCATCCGGCAGGGCCCCGATCACCTTCAGCGCCGGATCGGCCAGAAGCTTGGCCCACCACGGACGGTTGCCGAAATCGATCAGGGCGCGGGCACCGGAGCGCGCCGCCGCCAAAGCCTGATCGGTGTCGGGCATGGGGCGCGCAAACGGCCCCCAGCGGTCGGCGGCCAAAAGCTGGGAAATCCCGCCACAGGCGACGAT
>NZ_DJFS01000092.1 GCF_002432125.1 Brevundimonas sp. UBA5866 | reverse complement strand
CGGTCATCGGCTCGCCCACATCCTCGCGGTTGGGCGGAGTGCCGTCCCTGAGCAGGGCATTGATCTCTTCACCCGACAGGGTCTCATATTCCAGCAGGGCCTGTGCCAGGGCCTCGTGATCCTTGGCCTTTTCGGTCAGGATCCTGCGGGCCTCATCCCAGCCGCTGTTGACGATGCGGCGCACCTCGTCGTCGATGATCTGGGCGGTCTGCTCGGAGATGTTCTGGGTGCGCGAGACCGAGTGGCCGAGGAAGACCTCTTCCTGGTTTTCGCCATAGGCCACCGTGCCCAGTTTGTCCGAGAAGCCCCAACGGGTGACCATCGCACGGGCCAGTTTGGTGGCCTGTTCGATATCCGACGAAGCGCCAGAGGTGATGTTCTCCTTGCCGAAGATCAGCTCTTCGGCGACGCGGCCACCGGCCATGATGGCGATACGGTCCACCATCTGCTGGTACTTCATAGAATAGCGGTCGCCTTCGGGCAGCTGCATCACCATGCCCAGGGCGCGACCGCGCGGCACGATGGTCGCCTTGTGGACCGGGTCGGCCATCTGGACGTTCAGGGCGACGATGGCGTGACCGGCCTCGTGATAGGCGGTCAGGCGCTTTTCTTCCTCGTTCATGGCCATCGACTTGCGTTCCGAGCCCATCAGGACCTTGTCCTTGGCGTCTTCGAAATCGCGGTGGGTGACCATCTTGCGGTCCTTGCGCGCGGCCATCAGGGCGGCCTCGTTCACGAGGTTGGCCAGGTCGGCACCCGAGAAGCCCGGCGTACCGCGTGCGATCACCTTGACGTTCACGTCGGCGGCCAGCGGCACATCCTTCATGTGGACGCGCAGGATGTGTTCGCGGCCCGAGACGTCGGGGTTCGGCACGGTGACCTGACGGTCGAAACGGCCGGGGCGCAACAGGGCCGGGTCCAGAACGTCAGGACGGTTGGTCGCGGCGATCAGGATGATGTTTTCCGATGCCTCGAAACCGTCCATCTCGACCAGCAGCTGGTTGAGGGTCTGTTCGCGCTCGTCGTTACCGCCGCCAAGGCCCGCACCACGGTGACGGCCCACGGCGTCGATTTCATCGATGAAGATGATGCACGGCGCGTTCTTCTTGGCCTGTTCGAACATGTCGCGGACGCGCGAGGCACCCACACCGACGAACATTTCCACGAAGTCCGAACCCGAGATCGAGAAGAAGGGCACGCCCGCCTCACCGGCCACAGCGCGGGCCAGCAGGGTCTTACCCGTACCCGGAGGGCCAACCAGCAGGGCACCCTTGGGAATCTTGCCGCCCAGACGCTGGAACTTGGACGGGTCCTTCAGGAAGTCCACGACCTCCTGCAGTTCTTCCTTGGCTTCATCGACACCTGCGACGTCGGCAAAGGTCTTGCGGCCCTTGTGCTCGGTCAGCAGCTTGGCCTTGGACTTGCCAAAGCCCATCGCGCCCTTGGAGCCGCCCTGCATGCGGTTCATGATGAACAGCCAGAAGCCGATCAGCAGCACCACCGGCAGCAGCAGACCCAACAGACCCGACCACCACGGCTGGCGGGTCGTCTTGACGTCAACGGCGATGCCCGCCGCGTTCATCTTTTCGACGATCGTGTCGTTCGGGACCGGAATAACGGTCGTGAACTTGCTGTCGTTTTTATAGACACCGTTCACGGTGTCGCCACGCACGGTGACAGACTTGATCTCTTGCCCGTCGATGGCGGTGATCAGTTGGGAATAGTTGATCTCGGCCGGACGTCCGGCCGCAGCCGGCGTGACGGCCTTGTTGGCCAATCCACCGCCCGTGGTCATGGTGGAGTACACCACCGCCATGATCAGTAGGATCCCGGCGCCGATGGCAATATTTCGCAGGTTCATGCGGTCCTCGGTTTCCCGACACAGCCAACAGGGCTGCGCCGGACAGCAGTCATTCAAAATGAAAATAGGGCAGTCGAACCGGTTTCGCCATGCCACAGGTCAAACAGCGCGCTCTCCTGCGTCGTTTCGTCCAGTAAACTATCGGCCAGTGCCAGCGCGGTGGCGCGATAGCGACGTCCGCAAAGGCCGCATACATCCACACCGTCATCGCCCAAAACATACTGATCTGTCAGCGGTTTGTACAAAACAGGCATACTGGCCCGCGCATGGGCAGGCAGGGTTTTCAGGGCCTTGCGGTCCCTGTCCGACAGGCGGGCGATAAATCCGTCCGCAGACATAACCTGCCAACCGTTTTCACGGGCGGTTATCTCGAAACGCCCATCCCACACCACAGGTTCATTCACCCTGAGAGACAGGACATTCAGACCGCCGCGGCGCTGTTCACCGGCTTCACGGAAAATACGGACGTCAGGGCCATCCATCTCGACCCGCGCGCCTGCCAGCACAGCCACATCGGTTGTACCCGCAGCGATCCGGCGGACCAGCGCCTCAAGACGTTCGCCCCGCGGCGGCACGCTCTGTCCAGAGGCGCACAACAAGGCCACAGACAGCGCGCGTGACCGGGCAATCGCGGCGCGCGGAAAATGGAAGATGCCCAGATCCGCATCCGGTCCGGCATCGGGCAATACAATCGGGGCGGACATGGCCGGTTCGCGTTCACGGCCCGCAACGACCTGACGGGCGCGGACACGGGTATAGCGGTCATCGGCATTGGCGGGATCATCGATCCACGACAGCCCCTGATGGCCGAGCCAGTGCCGCAGATCCTCGCGCTGCTCCGACAACAAAGGGCGCAGGATCGCGATTCCCCTGCCCTGCGGCCACACAGGCGAAGGCGAAAAGGGGCGGAGCTCGCCCATCGCTGTGCCCTGTGCCCGCATCCATTCATTTTCCAGCGCATCGTTGGCGGTATGGCCCAGCAGGATCACCGAGGCCCCCGCCTCGCGGGCGGCCTCCGCCAACAGGGCATGACGGGCCAGACGGGCACGTTCCTGAATGGCGGTGCCTGCACGGGCATCTTCCCAGACCAGACCGCGCCAGTCCGCACCGCAGCCTCGGGCCATCTGCCCGGCACGCTGCGTCCAGATTTCGCTGTCGGGATTAAGCCGGTGATCGACCGTCAGGGCCAATATCCTGCGACCGGCCTGTCGGCCCCATTCACAGGCCAGCGCCAGAAGGGCGAGACTGTCGCCTCCGCCCGAAAGACCTACCGCCACCGGGCGGTCATGCGGTCCGTCCAGACGGGCCGAGAGCTGCGCGAGGACGCGCCCTCTCAACCCGCAGGTCTGGTCGTCAGGGATCAGCTGCACTCCGCGCGGGTGCGAAGCTGGGTCGCGCGGGTCTTTTGCTGGGCCGTTGCGGCCTCGGCATAGCGGCGCGTGAACTCGTTCAGGGCACCGCAGGCCTGGGTCTGGCGGTCGGTGGCACGCAGGGCCTCGGCCAGCTTGAGCACGGTCTCGGCAGCCCAAGGGGTGCGCGGCCAGCCGGTAAGAGCCTGAGCATAGGCCGATACCGCAGAGGCATTGTCACGACCCGCGACATGGATGTCGCCAAGGCGGCTGTAGGCTTCCTTGGCCTGTGGCGTGTCGGGCCATGTCACGGTCACGGTTTCCAGCGCGCGCATGCCGCGACGGGTGTCCTGACCGCTCAGGCGCATGGCGGCCTGAAGGTCGCCAGCCGCATCGCCGGTCGGGGAGTTGGCGGTGATGGGCGCGTTCAGTTCGGCTTCTTCCTGAAGCGTCTTGATACGGTCTTCCAGCGCATCAACACGGCGGACCAGATCGGCGTTGTTACGCGTCGCCTCGTCCAGATCGAAGGTCATGCGCTCGTTCTCGGCATTCACCCGACGGAAGGTCGCCTCCAGATCGGCCAGACGGCGCTCCATCAACGAGACCTGCCCCTGAAGCGCGATCACTTCGGGATCGGGCTCGACGATCACCGGCTGACCCGCAGCATTGCGCTGGGTCAGGGCGCGCTCCAGACGGCGGACATTGCGGTCCAGCTGGTCCAGTCGGCGCTTGTCCCATTCAACAGCCGGAATCACGGGCTGGGCCACAGGGGCGCCGCGGTTCTGGGCAATGGCGGAGGTACCGCCGATCACGCACAGGCCAATGGCCGTGGCCGCGACCGACATCTTCAAGCGAAAAGGCTGTTTCATCATGGTCTTATCCGTTCCACCGATTGCCCGCGACTGCAAGCGTTTCGACGTCCTCTAGTGTCCCAGCCCCAGATAGACGATGGCCGTCAGGAAGAGGGCCAAAACAATGGTGCAGAACACCAGCAGGAAGAAGGTCCGCCACAGGGCCGAGACGAAGGACAGGCTATAGGCCCCCTTCAATTGGGCAAACATGTGGACCGGAATAATGAAGACCACCAGCCAGATCACGGCAGACGACAGGGACGGCAAAGCCCCCGCCACCCCGACCGCGACAAGGGTCAGCATGGCCATAAAGGTCAGGGAATAGAGAACAAAGACCCCGTGATCGTACAGGGTGAACCCCCGTCGCCACAGAAACAGAAGCCACATGAAGGGGATCGACAGCGGCACCAGGAGAAAGGCGAATTTGTAGGCCGTCTGCTGCAGCTTGTAGACCATCAGGTCCGGGTTCTTCAGCTTCTTGCCGATCTTGGCCATCGCCCCCTTGTTGTTGCTGTCCCAGTTCAGGTCCGCGACCTGCGCCTGCCATGAGCCCGGCGTCAGACCGTCGGTGCGCGGGGCATCGGGGGCCTTGCCGCCCGCCTTGGCCGCATCGAAGGCATCGATGCGGGCCTGCAGGGTTGCACGCGAGCCCGCCATCGCGCCCTTCTGGGTTCCCAGCGCGATACGCTCCGACCCCCGACTGCTCTCGAAGGCCGTTTCTACGGTGGCGATTTCCTTGTCCAGTTCGACCAGTTCCGCCCGTATCGCATCCGCCTGCGCCTCGGTCATGGCGGCGTTTTCGAGACTGTTGCCGATGTTCACCTTGGGTTGCGGCATCATGCTGAGGCCGAAAAAGATGATGAACAGGGTGAAGAGGAAGATGGCCAGCGGCGAGACATAACGGGTGCGCCGCCCCTGGCTCCACTCGCGCGTCAAGCGTCCCGGATTGCCGACCAGCAACGGCAGGGTGCGCCAGATGCGGCCATCGAAATGCATGACCCCATGCAGAAGCTCATGCCCCAGATGCATCAGGGTGCGGTGCACATGGGCGGGCTGGCCGCATTCGGCGCAGTATTTGCCCGTCACCGCCGAGCCGCAATCGGCACAGACATGACCGCCCTCGCCCGCCTCCCCCGTTCCAGGCTTTACGGACTGAGCCACAACGCCGCCGGCGATAGCGCCTACAGCTGTTCCAACGGCATCGACTTCCACAGGTATCCCCCCCTAATGAAACGCCCGCTGACAGTGCCGTTTCACCCGTAAAATTGAAAGAGGCACCGACCTGTGGCCGGTGCCCCTTCCTATTGTTTCCCCATTCGGGATCAGACTTTAGCGCACACCCGATGCAATGGCGGTGCGGGCGTTACGGTTTTGGGCCCATGCGCTCTCGTTCGAGCCTTCTGCGATCGGGCGCTCCTTGCCGAACGAGATGGTGTCGATGCGGTTGGCCGGAATACCGCGGCTGATCAGATAGTTGCGGACGGCTTCGGCACGACGGGCACCCAGCGCCAGGTTGTATTCGCTGGTGCCGCGTTCGTCGGCATTGCCTTCGATACGCACGGTGACCTGCGGATAGCGTTGCAGCCAGGCCGCCTGGGCCGACAGACGCATGCCGGCTTCACCGTTCACCTCGTACGAGTCGAGGTCGAAATAGATGCGGTCACCGACATTGATGACGAAGTCCTGTTCGGAGCCCGGAATGGCTGCGCCGACGTTGCCGCCGTCAACCGGACCGGTCGGTGCGGTCGGATAGGTCGGGCCCGCCGGCTGTTCGACCGGACCGGTCGGGGTCGCGGTATCAACCTTGGGCTTAGGGGTACAGGCAACAACCGAAACGGCGAGTACGCCGACAGTGGCCAGCTTGATCAACGAGGCTTTGTTCATGCTCGACTCCTAGAGAGAGGGGATCGCAAAGCGCGATCCAAGCTTAGCAATAAAGATGGCTGTAGCTACACTGGCTCCTGCTCGTGTTCCAGCAAGGCTATGACCGATAACGCAGGAGTGAAGCCATTGATCCAAACCGCGCCCCTCAGGAAGCGGCACAGGAATCAGGACCCTGATTGAGGCCCAGATTTGCGGGGGGAGCGTCCAGCAGACCGGACCATGCCGGACTGGAGCCACGCTCCTGATAACCGGCCTGGGCCACGACGCGGCCCGACAGGTCAACCGTCCACAGACGGGTGTCACCGCCCGGAGACTGGCGGGCGAACATCACATAACGGCCGTTCGGCGCCCAGGACGGACCTTCCTCGAAATAGGATGAGGACAGGCTGCGCTCGCCCGTACCGTCAGGACGCATCACGCCGGTGTGGAAACGACCGCCCGCCTGTTTCGTAAAGGCGATCAGATCGCCGCGCGGCGACCAAGCCGGCGCGGTATAGATGCCGCCGCCGCGGCTGATCGGGCGCTGGCCCGAACCGTCCGCGCGCATGGTGTAAAGGCGTGCCGAACCCGAACGGTCGGACGTAAAGACGATCTGCGAACCGTCAGGGCTGAACGACGGAGAGGTGTCGATGCCCGGATCGCTGGTCAGACGCGACAGCTGGCGCGTGCGCAGGTTCATCACATAGATGTCGGTGTTGCCATTGCGAATGATGGAGAAGGCCATCTTCGACCCGTCATTCGAGAATCGCGGGGCCAGAACCTGCCCCTCGAACTCGCCGAGGCTTTCGCGGCGGCCCGTGGCGAGGTTGTACAGGTAGATACGGCTGTAATCCTTGCCCAGAGCCACATAGGTGACTTCGTCCGGATTGTGCATGGAGAAGCGCGGCGACATGATCACCTCGTCGCCCTGCGTCAGGAAGACGGGGTTGTAGCCATCCTGATCCACGATGGTCAGGCGGCTGCGGCGGTTGGTCTGGCTGCCGCTTTCGGCGACGAACAGCACGCGGCTGTCGAAGAAGCCCGGCTCGCCCGTCAGGCGCTGATAGACCACATCTGAAATCTTGTGCGCGATACGGCGCCACTGCTCGGCGGTGGCAGTGAACTGATAGCTGACCAGCTGGCACTGGCGGTACGGGTCATACAGGCGGAAGCCCACATCCACGCGGCCATCGGCACGCTGGGTCACGCCGCCGTACAGAACCGCCTGTGCACCAATGCTGGTCCACTGCGGAAAGTTCGGCGCATTGGCCAGCGTCAGGCCCGTCTCGATAAAGCTGGCCGGATTGAGCGGATCGAAGAAGCCCGAGCGTTTCAGATTGCCGCTGATGACCTGCGAGATCTGGCCGCCATTGGCACCGGTGAACGGCACCACGGCGATCTGCAGCGGGCGCAACACACCCTGATCGATCTCGACCTCGATGGGACCATTTGTCGGAGCCTGCTGCACCTGTGCAGAGGCGGGCATGGCCATCACCAGTGCGGCCGTCGTGGCTAGAACGAGCTTCAGTCGCATGATGGAACTCCCTTTATCGATTCGTCAGTCAGAGAATGGGCCTTCGCCTTTAACGCGCGGTCAAGCCTGATGGCTGCCTCAACGGTTGGCGCAAGCCCTTTCCGGGTTGAAGGTCGGACGGAACTGTCCCCCTTCGAAATTGGTAGGCACGTCAAAGGGCGCGGCCTGACGCAATGCCCGAAGAGCACCGTCCGCCGTGGCCCGATATACGGTTGAACTCTGCGGATTGATCAGAGTCGGTCCGCGCGTGATGCGTCCATCAGCCGACAGTGTCACATCCACCTGAACGCGTACTTCGGTCGCACCGGGGATGTCGCACGGCAGGTTCCAGTGCGGATAGACCTGGTTGAAAATGGCCGTGATCTGCGGGCCGGTGGCCTGC
>NZ_DJFS01000056.1 GCF_002432125.1 Brevundimonas sp. UBA5866 | reverse complement strand
GCAGGTCGAGGTTGCCGTTGCGGGCTGCGCGCCACACCGCGCTTCGCTCGTCGGGCGTCATGCCGCTGTCGAGGCGGGCGGCGGCGACACCTTGCTGTTTCAGGGCCTCGACCTGATCGGTCATCAGCGCGATCAGCGGCGAGACGACCAGGCCCACACCGGGGCGCAGGATGGCGGGGATCTGGTAGCAGACGCTCTTGCCGCCGCCGGTCGGCAGCACGGCCAGGGTGTTGCGGCCCTGAAGCACCTGTTCGATGACGCGCGATTGGAGCCCACGGAAATCCTTGTGGCCCCACACCCTTTCCAGCAGCACCCGCGCATCCTGCAGGGTGGGCGAGTTGTCGGGGAAGGGGGCGTGATCGAGCATGCGGGGTGTGTGCCACTATTCGGCGGGGTGTGTCATCCCGAACCAATGGGCAAGCCCACAGATGTGATCGACCTTCGCGCCTGTCGCCTATGACGCGCGAAACCATTATAGGGCAGCGCATGAACAGCCTGATCTATGGCCGCCCGCCCGCCGTATTCGACCCGCCCTCGTCGGCGCAGCAGACCTCTCCGCTCATTCCCGGATCGATGGCGCTGGAAGACTGTGCGCCCGCGTCGGCGGATGACATCACCCTCTATGCTCCGCCCGGTGCGATCGAGCGCCGCTATGTGCTGGCGCTGGCGCTGCGCGCGCTGAAGGTCGGCGGCAAGCTGGATGTCATGGCACCCAAGGACAAGGGCGGCTCGCGTCTGGGCAAGGAGCTGAAGGCTTTCGGTCTGGAGTTCGCCGAGACCGCAAAGGCCCACCACCGCCGCGCCATCATCACCCGCCCCGAAACTGTCGAGGGTCTGGACGAGGCCATCAAGGCCGGTGCCCCGCGCATCGTGCAGGGTCTGGAGGCATGGTCCCAGCCGGGCATCTTCGCGTGGGACCGTATCGACACGGGCACGGCCCTTTTGGCCGGTGCACTTCCGGCGCTGAAGGGCAACGGCATCGATCTGGGCTGTGGCTATGGGGCCTTGGCCACGGTGGCGCTGCGCTCGGCAGCCGTCACCTCGCTGCGGATGGTCGACATGGACCGCCGCGCCATCGAGGCCGCCAAGAAGAATATCACCGACCCCCGCGCCAGCTTTGAATGGGCCGATGTGCGCCTGCTGGACGCCGCAGGCACTCTTGATTTCGTTGTCTCTAACCCGCCCTTCCACGATGGCGGCATCGAGGACAAACGTCTGGGCCAGAAATTCATCCGCAAGTCGGCAGAACTGCTGAAAAAGGGCGGGGTGGCATGGATCGTCGCTAACCGTCACCTGCCGTACGAGAACGACCTCAACGAGGTGTTCAAGCGCGTGAACATGGTCGCTGACCAGAACGGCTTTAAGATTTTTGAGGCGGTTAAATAATGGCCAAGGTGCCGACTTCCCGCGTCGACAAACTGCTCTCGTCCATGGGCTATGGTTCGCGCAATGAGATGGCGCGGATGGCCAAGGCGGGCGGCATCATGCTGGACGGCGAGGACCTGACGGATGTGACCAAACGCATTCCCGTCACGCCCGATCTACCGTCACGCATGGAGATCGACGGCGAGCCGCTCGATCCGGTTCAGGGTCTGGTGATCCTGCTGAACAAGCCGCTGGGCATGACTTGTTCGCACAAGGAGGACGGGGCGCTCGTCTATGACGTGCTGCCGGAACGCTGGCTGCGTCGTGATCCGGCCATCTCGACCATCGGGCGTCTGGACAAGCAGACCTCGGGTCTGCTGCTGCTGACCGACGACGGCGACCTGCTGCACCGTGTCATCAGTCCCAAGCGTCACGTCAAAAAGACCTATCGCGCCACGCTGGCCCGCCCGCTGAACGGCACAGAGGGGGCGCTGTTCGCGTCCGGCGAACTGGTTCTCGAGGGCGAGGACAAGCCGCTGGCCCCCGCCGAGCTTGCGGTGGTGTCGGAAACCGAAGCCCTGCTCAGCGTGACCGAAGGCCGCTATCATCAGGTGCGCCGCATGTTCGCCGCCACGGGCAACCATGTCGAGGAACTGCACCGCGAGCGTTTGGGCGGCCTGACGCTTCCCGATGATCTGGCACCCGGTCAATGGAAGCTGCTGTCGGCGCAGGAGATCGCCGCCATCTTTCAGTAGGTGGTCAACCGTTGTTCTCTGAGTCTTGGCCCGGAGATTGCCGGCCATTGCCTATGCCGATCGGAGAATGGCGCGCGGTACCGATCATCGGGGCCGGTTCTCCGCCTTTGGCGTGGCGGTAACACCTCAAGGGGCAGGCCCCGCCGAGGAGGTGGAGGCAAAAGCCCCACCGGCCACCTAGCCAACAGACTGAACCGCCCGCGTTGCGACACCTTCACGCGTGCGAAAATCAGGAACGTCCTGTGTCGTCACGCGCTGTCTTTCCATAAGAAAAGACAGGAAGAAAAACATGAGCACTTCGGCCAAACGCGTTCTGGACCAGAATGAGCAGCAGTGGGTGGAACAGTCCAAAAAGCTGGACGGCATGTCTCACCGCGAACTGACCGAACTGGCGCGCCAGCTGCGCAGCCGCCGCGAGCGTGTCCAGCGTATGATGCGTGACCGCGCCCGCGCTGCCCGTCGTTCGGGCGAGAACAAGCCCGATACCGGTGCCCGCGAGAAGAAGGAGCTTTTGGTTGCGGCCATCGAGCGGGTGAATGCGGCGCTGGAGGCCCGTTCCCTGTCGAACTCATCCTCGCGCGCCACGGAAAATCTGCGCGAAGCGGTTGAGCGCAAAGCCAAGGCTCCGGCCAAGTCGGGACCGAAATCGCGCACGGCCAACAAGGGCCCGGCTGAAACCCCGAACGAAAAGATCGCCCCCTCCGGTGCCCTGCACGCTGAGGGTATGCGGGCTTCCATGACGCGCTCGACCGGTAACCGCTGATCGCGGCACCGATGATTTAGGGGTGTGCGGCCTTGACCTTATGGCTTGGGTCGCGCACCCCCTTTTTCATGACCGAGGTAAAAATCTGCGGGCTGAGCACCCCCGAGACATTGACCGCTGCGCTGGACGAAGGCGCGGCCTATGTCGGCGCGGTGATCTTCCCCAGAAGTCCGCGCCATCTCGAGCCCGAAGCCGCAGCCGGACTGTTTGAGGCGGCACGCGGTCGGGCGGGCATCGTGGCCGTGGTGGTCAATCCGGACGATGTCCTTTTGCGCCGCATAGCGACGCATCTGAAACCCGACTACATCCAGCTGCACGGCTCTGAAACGCCACAGCGCGCCAGACAAGTGCGGCAGACGACCGGCGCAAAAATCATCAAGGCGCTGCCGATCCGCACGTCAGCCGATTTCGTAGATGTTCCTGCATGGACTTCCGCCGCAGACATCCTCCTGTTCGATGCCAAACCCCCGGCGGGCAGCGACCTGCCCGGTGGTGTGGGGCACAGCTTTGACTGGTCACTGATGGCCAATCGTCAGTTTGGCGCAAAATGGTTTCTCGCAGGAGGGATCAATCCGGCCAATCTGGGTGAAGCCTTGCGCATGACCCGTGCTCCAATGGTTGATGTCTCCTCTGGCGTCGAGCGTGCGCCGGGTGTTAAGGACATCACCCTGATCCGTGAATTTATGCAGGCCGCGCGTCGGTCCTGATTTCGCCATTTCCCTCCCCTGTAGATTGCAGCCGTGAACGCACCTCTATCCAATACCTACGCATGGCCCGACGAACAGGGTCGCTTCGGCCCCTATGGCGGTCGCTTCGTGCCCGAAACCCTCATGCCGCTGATCCACGAGCTGGACGCGGCCTACAAAGCGGCCAAGGCGGATCCGACCTTTCAGGAAGAGCTGGACGGCTATTTGAAATACTATGTCGGTCGGGAAAGCCCGCTCTATCACGCAGAGCGTCTGACCGAGCATTTCGGCGGGGCGCGGGTGTGGCTCAAGCGCGAGGACCTGAACCACACGGGCGCGCACAAGATCAACAACTGCATGGGCCAGATTTTGCTGGCCCGCCGCATGGGCAAAACCCGCATCATCGCCGAGACGGGCGCGGGCCAGCACGGCGTGGCCTCGGCCACCGTCTGTGCGCGCTTCGGCCTGCCGTGCACGGTCTACATGGGTGCCGTTGACGTCGAGCGTCAGCAGCCGAACGTTTTCCGCATGAAGCTTTTGGGTGCCGAGGTGAACGCCGTGACGGCGGGTGCTGCGACCCTGAAGGATGCGATGAACGAGGCCATGCGTGACTGGGTCACCAACGTGGCCAACACCTATTACATCATCGGCACGGCTGCCGGTCCGGCCCCGTATCCGGAGATGGTGCGCGACTTCCAGTCGGTGATCGGCAAGGAAATCAAGAAGCAGTCGATGGAACAGATGGGGCATCTGCCCAATGCTGTCGTTGCCTGCATCGGCGGTGGTTCGAACGCGATTGGTGCCATGCACCCCTTCGTCAATGACGAGGGCGTGCGCCTGATCGGTGTCGAGGCCGCTGGTCACGGTCTGGACGTGGACAACGGCCACGCCGCCTCGCTCAAGGGCGGGCGTCCGGGCGTGCTGCACGGCAACCGCACCTATCTGTTGCAAGATGCTGATGGCCAAATCCTTGAGGGCCACTCCATCTCGGCGGGTCTCGACTATCCGGGCATCGGTCCGGAGCATGCGTGGCTGAACGACCTCGGTCGCGGTGAATACCGCTCGACCACGGATGACGAGGCGCTGGAAGCCTTCCAGATGATTTCCAAGCTGGAAGGCATCATTCCGGCGCTGGAGCCGTCGCACGCCCTGGCGCGTGCGGGCGAGATCGCCCGTGAAGTGGGCAAGGGGGGCGATATCGTCGTGGTGCTGTCCGGTCGTGGTGACAAGGACATCTTCACGGTCGCCCAACATCTAGGCGTGGAGCTGTAATCATGATCGCACTCGTTTCGGCGCTGGCCCTTCTGGCCGCGCAAGCCGCCCCTTCCGCTGCCGGTCCGGTCAGCATTGCCCCGACCGATATCGAGGTTAAGGCTCCGGCTGTCGCGTCCCCCAACTGCGGTGGACTGCTGTCTACGCCGGCCTTCTGTGTGACGGCGCGCATGGATCAGCTGGGCGACATTGCAGATGCCTATGTCGAGGATTTGAAAACCAAGGGCTGGATTCCGGCCGATGGCGATGACAACCGCATCATCCTGATCAAACGCCGTGAGGGCGGCGGCTGTGACGGCATGCAGATGGTCGCCTTTTTCGACACCTCCAAGCCGCAAGTCGCCGAAGAGCCTGCCTATCTCGCGTTTGCGCTTATCCCTGGCAATGTCTGCTCCGCCTCTGAAGGAAGTAATCCGTGACGACTGCGCGTATCGACGCCCGCTTTTCCGAACTGAAGGCCCAAGGCCGCGCGGGTTTCATTCCCTATGTCATGACGGGTGACCCCTCGCGTGACGAGGCGCTGGAAATCCTGAAAGGCCTGCCTGCTGCCGGTGCGGATATCATCGAACTGGGTCTGGCCTTCTCGGACCCGATGGCAGAGGGCCCGCCGATCCAGCGTGCGGCGCTTCGCGGTCTGAAGGCCGGCATGACGCTTCGCGGCACGCTCGACCTCGTGGCCGAGTTCCGCAAGACCGATACGACCACGCCGCTGATCCTGATGGGTTATCTGAACCCCGTCGAATCCTATGGCTATGCGCGTTTTGCCAAGGAAGCCGCCGAGGCGGGCGTGGATGGGCTGATCGCTGTGGACTGCCCGCCGGAAGAGGCTGGCGACCTTGCAGCCGCTATGGATGCCGAACAGATTTCGCTGATCCGTCTGGCCACGCCGACGTCGGATGATGTGCGTCTGGCCACCATCGTTCAGGGCACATCAGGCTTTGTCTATTACGTCTCCGTCGCGGGCGTGACGGGCGTGAAGGAAGCACAGGCCGCCTCGGTCGCTCCTGCTGTGATGCGCGTACGCAAGGCCTCGGGCCTGCCCGTCGCCGTGGGCTTTGGCGTCAAGACGCCCGAGCGTGCTGCCGAGATCGCCCGTGTGGCCGATGCGGTGGTTGTCGGCTCGGTTCTGGTGGACGAAGTGGCCGCTGCACTCGAGGACGGGCAGCCCGCTGTGACCCGTGTTCTGGACAAGGTTCGCGAACTTTCCACCGCAGTTCGTGGTGCGCGCACTAGTGCTTCCGTTGCGGAAACCGTTTAAGAAGCGCCCATGGTCGATAAGAATTCCGAGAACAAGGCCCGCGGCGGCTGGCTGTCGCGCCTTTCCCCCGGTGTCCGCAAGGTCGTCAAAACCACGGACACGCCTGACAATCTTTGGGTGAAAGATCCCGACACGGGCGAGATGATCTATCGCTCGGACCTCGAAGCCGCGCTTTGGGTCACGCCTTCGGGCCGCCACATGCGCATCAATGCGCCGACCCGTCTGAAGGCCACCTTCGACGACGGCAAGTTTGAAGCCATCGACACGCCCGCCGTGCCGGAAGACCCGCTGAACTTCTCGGACGGCAAGCCGTACAAGGAACGTCTGGCCGCCGCCCGCAAGGCTGCGGGCCGTCCCGACACCATGGCCATCGGCTATGGGAAGATCGACGGCACCGACGCCGTGGTCATCGTGCAGGACTTCACCTTCATGGGTGGTTCGCTGGGTATGGCTGCGGGTGAAGCCTTCATCACCGCCGCTCAGGAAGCCGTGAAGCGCGGCGTGCCGCTGGTCTGCTTCACCGCGGCCGGTGGTGCCCGTATGCAGGAAGGCGCCCTGTCGCTGATGCAGATGGCCCGCACCACCCTGGCCATTCAGGACCTGAAGTCGGCGCAACTGCCCTATGTCGTGGTTCTGACCGACCCGACCACGGGTGGCGTGACGGCATCCTACGCCATGCTGGGCGATGTCCATCTGGCCGAGCCGGGTGCCCTGATCGGCTTTGCCGGTCCGCGCGTGATCGAAACCACCATCCGCGAGAAACTGCCGCCGGGCTTCCAGCGCGCCGAATACCTCAAAGACAAGGGTATGGTGGATAAGGTGGTGAGCCGTCACGACCTGCCGCAGACCCTTGGCCGCATCCTGTCCATCCTGATGGACGGCAAGCGCAAAAAGGCCGCCTGAGGCCGAAACCTCTAAAGGGAAACGTCGCGTCTTGGACCCGATTTCAGAGCGTCTGAAGGCGCGGCACCCCCAGCGCATCGACCTGTCCCTTGGCCGTATGCAGGCCCTGTGTGCCGCGCTGGGCAATCCGCAGGACCGCCTGTCGCCTGTGATCCATGTGGCGGGCACAAACGGCAAGGGATCGACCGTTTCCCTGATCCGGTCGATCGCCGAGGCCGCGGGCCTGAAGGTCCACACCTATACCTCGCCCCATCTGGTCCGCTTTAACGAGCGTATCCGGCTGGCGGGCGAGCTGATTTCCGATGATCAGCTGAACGCCATCCTCGACCGCGTCGAGGAGGCTATGGCCGCGACCGGCGGCGAGGCGACTGTATTTGAAAGCACCACGGCGGCGGGCTTTCTGGCTATGGCCGAAACGCCTGCTGACCTTGCTATCATAGAGGTCGGGCTGGGTGGTGTTCTGGACGCCACCAATGTCATCGAGCGCCCGCTGCTGAGCGTCATCACCCCCGTCGATCTGGACCATGCCGAGTTCCTCGGTACCGACCTTGCCGGTATCGCCCGCGAGAAGGCGGGGATCATCAAGGCGGGCGCGCGCTGTGTCGTAGGGCGGCAGTCCGAACCGGCTATGGCCGAGATCGAGCGTCGGGCCCAACAGGTTGGATCTCCGCTGACAGTTCTCGGTGTTGATTTTGACGCGTGGGCCGAACGCGGCGGTCTGGCCTATCAGGATCAGACACGCTTTCTGGACCTTCCGGCCCCGGCGCTTTCGGGCGCGCACCAGTTCGACAATGCGGGCGTCGCGATTGCTGCGGCGCTGGAACTGGACCTGCCGGAAGACGCCATTGCCAAGGGTCTGGGTAGCGTCTTCTGGCCTGCGCGAATGCAACGCCTGACGGCGGGCAGATACGCCGAAATGGCCAAGGCCGCCGATGCCGANNGCGATCGCCACGCCAAGGCCCCTCGTCCGCTGACGCTGATAATCGGTATGCTGAACAACAAGGACGCAGGCGGATTCTTCGAGGCGCTCAAAGGTCTGGACGCCCACGTCATCGCCGTGCCGTTTGAAGGCAATGCGGCCGAGCCCGACGCTCTGGCGGCGGTGGCACAGGGCCGTGGGTTCGGTGCGACCACTGCGCAAACCGTAGATGAGGCGATGGAACGGGCTTTGGCCCTCGGCGCGGGCCGCATACTGATCTGTGGCAGCCTCTATCTGGCGGGCGAGGTTCTGGGGGCATCGCCCGAGACCTGGCCGCGTTGACCGGCAATGAAAAAGGGCGGCTCCAACCGGAGCCGCCCTTTTCATATTCTGTCGTCGCTGGATCAGCCGACGCCGGCCTCAGCCAGCCACTCGACGATCTTGCCCTTGGGCAGAGGACCGACCTTCATGGCGGTCATCTGGCCGTCCTGGAACAGCATCAGGGTGGGGATGCCCTTGACGCCCAGTTTGGACGGGGTCATCGGGCTGTCGTCGATGTTCAGCTTGGCGATGGTGACCTTGTCGCCGATCTCGTCGGACAGAGCTTCCAGTGCAGGGCCGATCTGCTTGCACGGGCCGCACCACTCGGCCCAGAAGTCCAGCAGGACCGGCTTCGAGGATTGCAGGACCTCGGCTTCAAACGACTCGTCGGTGACCTTGAGAGTGGCCATTTCATCTCTTTCTTCTGTGTCGGCGACAGGCTGGCTGTCACCTCGTCGATAGTGATTTGGGGCACAAGGCCACGTTAATCAATGGGCGGGCGGTCCAGAGCCTGCATCAAGATCGCGCTATCGACCGGCATCAGCTTGGGACCATCGGTCCAGACCAGTGCCGCCTCGACAGGGCGATCAGGATAGAGCTGGCGCAGGACCGCGGCATAGACCGCCAACTGCGTCATATACGCTGGATCCACGTCCTTCAGATGATCCGGTGCCGGACGGTTGGTCTTGTAATCCACCACCAGCACCCGCTCGGGCGTGATGACCAACCGGTCGATCTGGCCGTTGATCTTCACGCCAGCGGGCAGTTCGGGGGCCGTCCCCGTCAGCGCAACCTCGGCGCGGGAGCCGGGGCCGAACACCGGCGCAAAACGGGCATCGTCCAAGACGCTGAACGCCGCCTCGATCATCTCGGCGCGCTGCACATCATCCAGATCGACCTCCTTGGACAGAAGGCGTTCGGCGGCGCTGCGGCGCATGTCGGGCGCGA
>NZ_DJFS01000008.1 GCF_002432125.1 Brevundimonas sp. UBA5866 | reverse complement strand
CGTCAGTGACGACAGACAAGACGCCCCCCTGGTCCGCAAGGGGGGCGTTTTTGTTTGAACGGTCCCCGAAAGCGGCTTCAAGAACGGCAAGGCTTTATTTTTTAGTCGTAACCTGCCCGCAGCAACCGCGCACACACTGGTGTTTTTAACGTTTGCTGATTAAAGTCGATGATGCGGATGCCGTAAGTCGCACCGCGTTTTGGGCTCTACCCCTTTCGATGTTGACCATCGCTATCGTCGTCGTACTGCTTCTGGTGGTACTGAACGGCTTGTTCGCAATGACCGAACTCGCGGTCGTATCCTCACGCAAATCCAGACTTCACAGCCGTGCCGAGCGCGGTGATCGCGGTGCGCGTGCCGCGCTGAAGCTGGCGGAAGAACCCACACAGTTTCTATCGGCGGTTCAGGTCGGTATCACCCTGATCGGTATTCTGGCCGGTGCATATGGCCAGGCCAGCATTGCTGGCGAGCTGGACATTCTGTTCACGCAAAGCTTCCCGGCGCTGTCGGCCTATTCGCACGTTGTATCTACCGCCATCGTGGTCGTGGGCATTACCTACATCTCGCTGATCGTGGGCGAGCTGGTGCCAAAGCGTCTGGCGCTGATCTATCCGGAGGCAGTGGCCTCCAAGATGGCCGGCCCGCTGTCCACGCTGGCGATTGTCATGAAGCCGTTCGTCATGCTTCTGACGGCTTCGACCTCTGGCATTCTCAAACTGATGGGCGTCAAGGACCGTGACGGTTCGGATGTCACGCAGGAAGAGGTCGAGAGCATGATTGCCGAGGGCACCTCGGCCGGCCTGATCGAACCGCAGGAACAGGAAATGATCGAAGAGATCATGACCCTGGGCGACCGTGCCGTTCGCGTGGCCATGACGCCCCGTCACGAAGTCTATTGGGTGTCGCTGGCCGATGACGAGGCGACGCTGCGCAAGGACATCCGCGAATGTGGCTATTCGCGTATCGTGGTGACCCGCGAAAGCGACATCGATAGCCCGCTGGGCGTCGTCCACAAGAAGGACGTCCTCGATGCCCTGCTGGATTCCGGCAAGATCGACATCGAGCCCCTGATCCAGGAGCCCGCCTTCATTCCGCAATCGACTTCGGTGCTGAAGGCGCTGGAGATCCTCAAGAGCTCGCGTGTGCACATGGCCTTTGTTGTCGATGAGTACGGCAGCTTCGAAGGTGTGGTGACGGCGACCGACCTGCTGGAAATGATCGCCGGTGACTTCAACGAAGACCACGACATCGAGCAGGTCGCGATCCGTCTGCGCGAGGATGGCAGCTGGATCGTCGATGGTTCGGTCGATCTGGAAGAGCTCGAGGAAACTCTGGGCGAAGAGTTCGGCGAGCATGATGGCTTCCATACGGTGGCCGGTCTGGTGCTTCACCACCTGTCGCGACTGCCGGAAGAGGGGGAAACCCTGCAACTGGGTCGCTTCGAGGTCGAGGTCATCGATATGGACGACCGCCGGATCGACAAACTGTTGTTCCGTACCGTTGTGCCGAAAACCGATCTGGTTTCTGCCGAGTAAGCCTGACTTGCTCACCCAATAAAAAGGCCCGTCAGCATTCCGCTGGCGGGCCTTTCGTTTGCAAGGAAAAGGGAAGGTGGATCAGCGATCCGAAGGCAGATTGCTCCAGATCGAAACAAAGCCCAGTACCGCCATGAAGGTCAGGAAGGCACCGGCGATAGGCAGAAGAATAAAGGCGTGAGCTGCGGTCATGGATCAATCTCCTCTGACCGCAAGCTAGGACGCCGAACGGAGCTTTGCTTTGAGGTAGATCAAACAACGCAGGTTTTGGAAGGCGGCAGCAGGTTGCCGATGAGCGCCAGTCTTACCGATCCATCGGGCTTGATGCCCTGTACGACAGCACGGTCCTGACACAGGCGCATGGGGAAGGCGCGGTGGCTGATCAAGATCAGGCCCTGACCCGAAAGCGAAAGGCGCCTGTCCAACCTGTCCACGATCTGGGTTTCGGTGTGCCGGTCCAGACCCTCGGTGGGTTCGTCGAGAATGAGGAAGGGGGCGTGGCGAAGATAGGCCCGGGCCAAGCCCAGACGGCGACGCTCTCCACCCGACAGCCAATGCCCGTTCTCGCCGATCTGCATGGCCAGTCCATCGGGCGAGCGCCGGATACGCTGTGCAAGGCACGCATCGTCAAGAGCGGCCCAGAGGTCATGGTCTGTGGCATCCGGTGCTGCGAGGCGCAGGTTCTCCGCCACGGTGCCATTAAAGAAATGGGCCTGTTGGGGGGCATAGGCGAACAGGTCGCGGGCTTGGCAGGGATCGATGAGGGCGAGGTCGCGGCCGTCGATCTGGGCCACCCCCCGGGGGATGGCGCGCAGACGCATCAATTGCTCGACCAGAGTGGTCTTGCCGCTTCCGGACGGGCCGGTGATGGCTATCCGCCCGCGCGTACGCAGGCTGAACAGATCGGCCACATCGATACGTGATTGCAGCGGGCGGGCGTTTCCTGCGGTTTCGGACGCTGCCATCAACGGAGACAGGCGCTGTATGGCGGCTTCTACCTGACCGCTCTGGCCCATTGCAGCCACCAGGGTACTGCAAGCATCCATCACGGCAATCGAACCCAGCAGGGCCAGAGCCATCAAGGCCGGTGCGCCCGCGGCCGTTGTCACAACAACCGCCGCAACAGCGAACGCCATAGCCACCGTTTGCACGACAGCCAGCCAGCCGTTGCCGATGGCAAGCTTGCGGGCAGCTTCAGCATAGGGATCTGATGTTCTTTCTACGCGTGCGAGGGCCAAGTCCGTCATGCCATAGGCGCGCAGTTCGGGTGCGGCGGACATAAGGCTGGACAGCTCGGCTTTGAAATGGCCGGCGTAGCGGCGAAGTTCGGCACCGTGTCTGCGTGTGACGCGCAGAGCCAGTGCGTGGGATGCCACTACATAAAGGCCCGCGATCAATCCGACGCTGGCCGCCGCAGCTCCACCTGCAAAGCCGCAAAGAATGATGCCCGTCAGTATGCCCATTCCCGCGCCCCAAGGGGCGGACAGGCGGACAAACCGGTTCTGGATCGCGTCCACGTCTTGCATGAGGCGGGCCGAAGCCTCGCCGCTGGACAGATCAAGACGGGCGGGGATGCTGCGGGCGATATTGCGGAAGATCGCGGGGCGTATGCGGGCCAGAGCCTGAAGGGCGGCTTCATGACCGACCACCCGCTCGCCATAACGGCCAACGGTGCGCACAATGGCCAACATGCGGATCATGGCGCTGGGGATCATATAGTTGAAGGCCTTGGCCACGAGTGGTCCGGCCAGCCCTGCGATGGCCGAAGCTGTCAGAAACCATGCGGAAAGCCCGAGCAGGATCACCGCAGCCGATGATACCAGCATGGCGCACACGCTGGCCGATACCAGCCGCATCCTCTGGGTCTTTTCCTGCTCAGAGATGAGGCGGCGCAGCGGGTCGGTAGAAGAAAACTGGGACATCAGGACAGCGCGATAACTCGGTCGGCGATAGCGGCAACGCTTGTTGAATGGGTGGCGATCAACGTCGTTCGCCCGGCGGCAGCCTGTTTGATAACGGGCAAAAGCCGCGCTTCGGACTGGCTATCAAGATGAGCGGTCGGCTCGTCCAGGATCAGAATGGTGGCGGGCTTGAGAAAGGCGCGGGCCAGACCGAGGCGACGGCGCTCGCCGCCGGACAGGCCGCCGCCGCGCTCGTCGATGGGGCGGTCCAGATTGCCCGAAAGCCCCGCCTTGGCGGCGGCCTCCATCACAGCGCGCTCGGACGCTTCGGGAAAGGCAAGACGGATATTGTCGCCCAGTGTACCGGGGATGACCATCGGTGCCTGACCCGCATAGGCGATGGAGGGACCGAGGTCCCGGTCCTGCTCCAGAACATTGCCATCGATCAGGATTTTACCGTCGCTGACCGGCGATAGACCCAACAGCACATGCAGCAGGCTGGATTTGCCCGAGCCGCTGGGCCCGGTCAGGGCGACAATGCTACCGGCTTCGACATGCTGGTCAAAAGCCGAAACTGCCGGAACTCCGGGGCCATAGGCGATCGACAGATTGCGATAGGTAATGGCCGGAGGGTTTTCCAGATGCATTGCCGTACGCCGTGAGGGCGGCAGGGCTTTCTCGACCATCTGCAGATGGGGCACGGCGGCCTCTGCGGCCTGACGTTCGTGATAGGCGCCGGCCAGTCGGCGCATAGGCTGATAGACTTCCGGAGCCAGCGCCAGCAGGAAGAAGGCCTGCCCCAAGGTCAGCGCATCCGGAGCCGGGAAGGGCAGAATGCGCAGCAGGTTGAAGCCGCAGTAAACCGCGACCAGAGCCACGGCTAATGCAGAGAAAAACTCCAGAATGGCCGATGACAGAAAGGCCACCCGCAGCACGCGCGATGTACGGTCTGCCAACTCTTGCGACGCTTTGGCCATCAGCCGGGCCTGACGCTCTTCGGCTTGAAACACCAGAATGGCCGGAAGGGCACGGATGCGATCCAGAAACAGGCCCGACAGACGCTCCATCGCCTGAAACTGGCGGCGGCTCTCACTGGCGGCCGCCATGCCGGTCAGGGCCATGCCGATGATAAATGGCAGCAGGGTGAACAGCAGAATGCCCGCCGTGAACGGGCTGACGAATGCCGCCGCAGCGATAAGCGCCAAGGGGGCGACCGCCGCTGCCGTCCGTGCCGGTGCAAAGCGTGTGAAATGACCCTCCATAGAGTCCACACCTTCGACCACAGCAGCCATTGCCGCAGAATCAGAAACACGACCGCTGAATACGGCGGGCATCAGGCGTTTGCGCAGGCCGGATTTGACCTGATTGGCCACACCCGACGAAGCGATGACGGCGCATTGGGCCAGCAGGCCGCGCAATAGCAGGCTGCCTACCGCCAGACCGGCACCCGGCGCGACAGCCGTAGCGAGCGATACGATATTCGGGGCCTCCAGCGCAGGCACGACAGCCCCCATGAGCCAGCCCAGACCCGCCGCAAAACCGACAGCGGGTATGACATCGGCCACGACCAGAATGGCCGACCGGTTGGAAAGGCGTTTCCAGTCCTTGGTCGCGTCGGCGATCCAGCGGGAAGCGGCGCGGGGGTCTGATCGGGTTGCGGTCATGGTCGTCCTGAAAGCGTAACCCATACTCCATAGACGCGCGCGCGTAGGACCGCTTTGATCAGGATCAATGCGCCCTATCGGTGACGCGGTTAGGCAGGGTCCAATGCCGATGGTTCAAATCGGCGGTCAGGAGCCTTAGTCATGATCGACCTTGCGGTCGTGGACCTATCGCGCCTTCAGTTCGCACTGACGGCGCTATACCACTTTCTATTCGTGCCCCTCACGTTGGGGCTGTCCTTCATGCTGGTCATCATGGAGTCGATCTATGTGATGACCCGCCGCCCGATCTGGCGGACGATCACCCGTTTCTGGGGCACGCTGTTCGGCATCAACTTCGTGCTGGGTGTCGCCACGGGCATCACCATGGAGTTCCAGTTCGGCATGAACTGGTCCTACTACTCGCACTATGTGGGTGACATCTTCGGGGCACCGCTGGCGATCGAGGGCCTGATGGCCTTCTTCCTCGAAGCGACCTTTGTGGGGCTGATGTTCTTTGGCTGGGACAAGCTGAAGCCGCACACCCACCTTTTCGTAACGTTCATGACCGCGCTGGGCACCAACCTGTCGGCGCTGTGGATCCTGATCGCCAACGGCTGGATGCAAAATCCGGTCGGTGCCGCGTTCAATCCCGACACGATGCGTATGGAAGTCGTGGACTTCATGGCGGTGCTGTTTAACCCGGTCGCACAGGCCAAGTTCGTTCACACGGTCTCGGCCGGTTATGTGATCGCCTCGGTGTTCGTGCTGGGCGTTTCGGCCATCTATCTGTTGAAGGGCAAGCACAAGGGCTTTGCCAAGCGTTCGATGACTGTTGCTGCGGCCTTTGGTCTGGCCTCGTCGCTGTCGGTCGTCGTGCTGGGTGATGAGTCGGGCTATGCCCTGACCGATAACCAGAAGATGAAGCTCGCCGCCCTCGAGGCCATGTGGCACACCGAGGAAGCCCCCGCAGGCCTGACGGCCATCGGCTTCCCCAGCCTGAAGGACCGCCAGACCCACTATGAGGTCAAGGTGCCCTATGTGCTGGGCCTGATCGCCACCCGCAGCGTGGACAAGCCTGTTGCCGGTATCCTCGAACTGGTCGCCATCTCGGAAGACCGTATCGAGCGCGGCGTCGTCGCCTATGACCAGCTGGAAAAGATCAAGGCTGATCCGACCGATCTGGTCGCCCGTGGCGAGTTTGAAAAAGTCCGCAACGATCTGGGTTACGGCCTGCTGCTGAAGCGTTTCGTTGAAGATCCGCGCATGGCCACGCCCGCGCAGATCAAGGAAGCGGCATGGTTCACCGTTCCGAACGTGCCGGTGATGTTCTGGTCGTTCCGCGCGATGGCGGGCATCGGCTTCCTGATGATCGGCCTGTTCGCGACGGCCTTCGTGCTGTGCACCCTGCGCAAGCATGAGACCAAGTGGTTCCTGCGTCTGGCTGTTCTGGCCATTCCGCTGCCGTGGATCGCCGCCGAGTTCGGTTGGGTTCTGGCCGAGGTCGGTCGCCAGCCGTGGGCCGTTGAAGGCGTCCTGCCGACCTTCCTCGGTGCCTCCAGCCTGACGGTGCCGCAACTGTGGGCCACCATTGTCGGCTTTACCGTTCTTTATGGCGCGCTGGCCGTGGTCGAAGTCGGCCTGATCGTCCGCACCATCAAGAAGGGCCCGTTCCACGAACAGGAACAGCAGGCTCTGTATGACGGCGAAGACGCCGTGGCGGGCCAGGAAGGATAATCGAAGATGGAACTGCTTCTCGATTTTGCCACGCTTCGCGTGATCTGGTGGGCATTGGTCGGCATCCTGCTGATCGCCTTTGCCCTGACTGACGGGTTCGATCTCGGTGTCGGTGCCCTGCTGCCGTTCGTCGCCAGGACGGACGAGGAGCGCCGCATGGTGATCAACACCGTGGGCGCGACGTGGGAAGGCAACCAGGTTTGGTTCATCCTTGGCGGTGGTGCGATCTTTGCCGCATGGCCGTTCGTCTATGCCGTCAGCTTCTCGGGCTTTTATCTGGCCATGTTCCTGGTGCTGTCGGCGCTGATCCTGCGTCCGGTCAGCTTCAAATACCGCTCCAAGCGCCCCGCGGCCAAATGGCGTTCGTTCTGGGACTGGTGCCTGTTCATTGGCGGCTTTGTTCCGGCGCTGGTGTTCGGTGTGGCCATGGGCAATGTGCTGTCGGGTGCGCCCTTCCGTCTCGATGACACGATGCGCGCCTTCTATGAGGGCAATCTGCTGGGCCTGTTCACGCCGTTCACCCTCGTCTGCGGTCTGCTGTCGGTGACCATGCTGGTGCTTCACGGTGCGGCTTGGCTGGGCCTGAAGGCCGAGCGCGGTCCGGTTCAGGACCGTGCCCGCAAGATCGCCGTCGTTTCGGGCCTGCTGGGCATCGTCCTGTTCGCCGTCGGTGGTCTGTTCATCGCCTTTGGCGACATGGGCTTCCGCTATGCCGGTGAGGTGGACATCAACGGTGCCTCAAACCCGCTGCGTACGGCCATGGTCGCCGCGCCGGGCGCGTGGCTGGACAACTATGGCAAATATCCGTGGGTGATGATCGCTCCGGCTCTGGGCTTCATCGGTATCGTCATGGCCCTGATCGGCCTGATGCGCCGCAACGAGGTTCTCGCTTTCGGTGGTTCGTCAGCCTCGGCGCTGGGCATCATCTCGACGGTGGGAGCTTCGATGTTCCCCTTCATCCTGCCCTCGACGGTGGATGCCAACTCCAGCCTGACGGTCTGGAACGCCTCGTCCAGCCATCTGACCCTGTTCATCATGCTGATCTGCGTGGTGATCTTCCTGCCGCTGATCCTGATCTATACGGCGTGGGTCTATAAGGTGCTGTTCGGTCGCTCGACGACCACGGCGCTCAAGACCAACCCCGATCTGTACTGAGCCAAAGAGGAGAGACTCTGATGTGGTATTTCGCCTGGGTACTCGGCCTCGGACTGGCCGTCGCCTTCGGGGTGTTGAACGGGCTGTGGCACGAGTTCCGCCTGTTCGACGAGGGGGATGAGGGCCGCTCCGAACCCTGACCTTCGGACGGACCTTTTGAAAAGCCCTTTCCGACTTCGGTCGGGGAGGGTTTTTCTTTGTCGGTTACAAAAAAAATCAAATAGTTGAGCCAGATCAAAGCCCTCTGATCGCGTCCGCTGCATGGTGTTTTCAGACATCGGAGCCCGTCTCCTTCCCGGCGGGTGATGTATTGAGGACGACGTCTATGAAAACCTCTGCTGCTTTACTGGCTGCCGCTTCGGTTCTGTGTGTCGCAGGTGCGGCCTCGGCACAGGCTTCGGCCCCCGAACAGGTGGGCAAGGGCACGCTGATTGTGACCGCCCGCATGACGGGTGTGCTGCCGCAGGCCGATGATGCGATCACCGATGCGGCGGGCGCGGCCTCGGGCCTGCATGTCGATGTGTCCGACGACTGGATGCCGACGCTGGGCTTTACCTATTTCGTCTCGGACCACTGGGCGGTTGAAGGGATCCTCGGCGCCACCCAGCACGAGGTGAAGGCCAAGGGCGCAGGCACCGATGTGGCCGTGCATGAGACGTGGGTCCTGCCGCCGGTGGTGACGGCCCAATACCACCCGACCCCGAACGCCCGTATCAGCCCCTATGTCGGTGCCGGTGTCAGCTACATGGCCTTCTTCGAGGGCAAGGACAAAAACGGCTTTACCGTCGATGTCGATGACGGTTTCGGACTGGCGCTTCAAGCGGGCGCGAACGTGAATCTGTCGGGTCCGTGGACGCTGAACGTCGATGCCAAGAAGGTCTGGTTCGATACCGACGCCAGCATCAACGGCGGCACGCTGAAATCCAACGTCAGCCTTGACCCGTGGGTGGTTTCGGTCGGCGTAGGCCGTAAGTTTTAAGGTATGAAAAAGGGCACCCGCCGCATGACGGGTGCCCTGATCCTTTGGACGGGAAATGGATTTAAGCCGCGCCCTCGGCCAAGGCGCGCAGACGGTCTGGATCGGTGATCTCGATATCGTTCGCGGGCAGGAGGCGGATCAGGCCAGAGGTCTTGAGCTGGGTCATGACGCGGCTGACGGTTTCGATGGTCAGGCCCAGATAGTCGGCTATGTCCAGACGGGTCATCGGCAGGACGACATGGTGCTGTTCACCTCCCAGCTGCTGCTGGCGCTCGCCCAGACGGATCAGGAAGCTGGCCAGACGCTCCTTGGCAGTCTTGCGGCCCAGAAGGACGATCTGTTCCTGCGCGGCCATCAGTTCGTCACCGGCCAGCGACACCAGACGGTGCTCCAGCGCGGGCATGGCGTTGAGCAGCTGGTCGAAGTCGCCACGCTTGAACCGGCAGGCCTGCAGCGGGGTGAGGGCCTCGGCCGTAACGGTGGACAAGCCACGGCTGCCCAGACCAAGGAAATCGCCCTGAAACAGGAAACCGGTGATCTGGCGGCGGCCATCGGGCAGCAGGCGGTACAATTTCACTGCACCTTCGACCACGTTGAAGACGAAGGGATTGGGATCGCCTTCGTGGAACAGGGCCCGACCGGCTTCGACCGCGACGGTTTCACTGTTGCAGGCCATTTTCTGCAGTTCGTGACCCTTGAGGTCGGCGCATACGCCCAAGGGGCGCGCACCGCAGTTGGCGCAGGGGTGGACGTCTTCCAGCGCGATATCGCTCGGCTCGGTCAGGTGCGTGTCAGGTTTCAAAACAGATCTCCGAGCGCGCTACAGGGGCACGAGCGTCACTATAGGTGTCTTTAGGCAGATAATCGAAGCGATTCAGCGAAGTCTCTAGAGTGATGGCTGAACTAGGCCATTGGGCCGATTGTCCGAGCCTGGCCATTCGGGGAGGATTCGCAGGGCGGCCCGCATGGAGCAGGCCAGCTGGTGCAGTTCGTTCTCCAGAGCCTCGCGCACCAAGGGACGAACGCCCATCTCGCGCACCACAAACGGTCCGGCCCAGACGATCTCGCCATGTTCCAGATCGGGCTGTCGCCACCAGCAGACAAAGCCGAGGGTGCCGCCGCGCTGGTTCCGCGCGACCAGAATGCCGCGCCCGTCCGGATCGGCACGCCAGTCGCAGAGGAAGTTCTCCCACCTGTCCATCTGCAGGTCCGGTTTGGCCCATAGCGCCAGACTGAAAGCCGCCGACACGTCGTCCGGTCCCAGCGGCTTGATGATCAATCCGGACGAGATAGGGGCGGGCGCAGGGGATTTCGGCGACAGTGAAGGCATGAGACCATATGAAGAAGTCTCTGTCTTTTTACCTTGATTTGGATCAAGGGTCAGCCAACCCTGATGTGGCAGGGGGACGGCAAGTGAGCCTGAAGCGGGAGGAAAACCTATGGCCAAAGCCAACATCGAGCCGATCCACGGTCGGGCCGCGCTGGCGATTCTCAAGCTTCTGGATCGGCAGAACCTGATGACGCTGGCGGTGAACCGTCCGGACGGACGCCCGCATGCGGCCACGCTGGGCTATATGAACGATGGGCTGAACCTGTATTTCATCACGGCCAAGGACAGCGAGAAGGCCTCCAATATCGCGGCCGATCCGCGTGTCGGTGTGGCCATCCGTGGCGATGCCGAGGAGGGGGAGGCCGTGGGCGTTTCCATCGATGGTCGCGCCGCCGTCCTGACCGATATGGCCGAAATCGAACACGTCATGGGTTTGATTCTGGCCCGCGCACCGGAGATTTCTCCGTGGGCACCGGGAGCGGGCAAGTCGGTGGTCGTGAAGGTGATTCCGGAAACAATCGAAGCGGTTGCGGTGATCGACAGCCGCAGCCACGCACAAACCTATAAGATCGGCGATCCCGATGCTGTCGTGGCCGAAGTCGCCTATGAGCCAAGCGCTGTTGCGCGACTTTTCTGAAAAAATCGGGGGTTAATCGCAACTTGTGGGGTTTGGCCTCTTGAAATGCCGGTGGGGCTGAGGCATACGGCGCCCTCTGGCGAGGGTCGCGCTGCCGGATCACTTCCACAGCGCGCAGATCTTTGTCCGGGACACTAGGAGTTTAGCTCAGCTGGTAGAGCATCGGTCTCCAAAACCGAGGGTCGTGGGTTCGAGTCCCTCAACTCCTGCCATTCCCCCTGTTGCAATCGCCCGGGACTTCCCATGTGATGCAACAGGAACCAGAGATTGAAGAGACGTCATATGGCCAAGGCGAAGACCCCGCGCGGCCGCCGCAACTCGGCGAGCCAGACTGCAGCAGCCCAAGGCGCAGCTACGGTTAGCGTTGACGCCCCGTCGCCGAAGAAGAAAACCTCCATTCCGCAGTTCTTCAGTGAAGTGCGCGCAGAGGCCCGCAAGATCACCTGGCCGTCGCGCAAGGAAACCTGGATCACCTCGGTGATGGTTTTCATCATGGTGGTTATCGCAGCAATCTTCTTCTGGATTGTTGACTTCTTCCTCGGCTACGCTTCGAACATCATTCTCAGCTTCGGCGGATAACAGGAAACGCGCACATGAGCGACGTAGCGGCCAATCCCCGCCACAAATGGTATATCGTTCACGCCTACTCGAACTTCGAAAAGAAGGTCGCAGAGCACCTGCGTGACCAAGCCAAGCAACAAGGCCTAGAAGACAACTTCTCCGAAATCCTGGTTCCGACCGAGGATGTCGTCGAGATCCGTCGCGGCCGCAAGGTCAACTCCGAACGCAAATTCTTCCCGGGCTATGTGCTGGTGAAGATGGAGATGACCGACCAAGCCTATCACCTGGTCAAGAACACCCCGAAGGTCACCGGCTTCCTCGGTGCCGCAGGTGGCACCAAGCCGCTGCCGGTTTCGGAACGTGAGGTCCAGAACATCATCGGTGCCGTGGAAGAGGGCGTCGAGCGTCCGAAGCCCACCATCCACTTCGACATCGGCGAGAAGATCAAGGTCACCGACGGTCCGTTCGCCAGCTTCGACGGTACGGTCGAAAGCGTCGATGAGGAAAACACCCGTCTGCGTGTTACCGTTTCGATCTTCGGTCGCGCGACCCCGGTCGATCTGGAATACAACCAAGTGGAAAAAGTCGGCGAATAAGCCGACCCATTCGGTTCAAGATTTCAAAGCCCGCATCAGCCGATGCGGGCTTTGTTTTTATATCGGTTGGCGTTTCGGGCTTTGGTCGATTTGCGTTTGCGGGGACGGGCTGTTATAGGCGCGCCTTCGCTTCGCGGTCGTCTGACTCGCGTCGCGTCAAATCCGTGGGAGGCAGCCATGCCCCACCACGGCTCACCGATCCGGCTTTTCCTGCCGGGTTTTTTGTTAGGAGAGACAAATGGCCAAGAAGATTCTCGGCTACATCAAGCTGCAAGTGCCGGCAGGCTCCGCGACCCCGTCGCCGCCGATCGGTCCGGCCCTGGGTCAGCGCGGTGTGAACATCATGGGCTTCTGTAAGGAGTTCAACGCTCGCACCGAGAAGGTTGCCAAGGGCACCCCGCTGCCGACCATCATCACCGTCTATCAGGACAAGTCGTTCACCTTCGTCACCAAGACGCCGCCGGCGACCTGGTACCTGAAGGAAGCTGCCAAGATTAAGTCGGGCGCTGCCAAGACCGGCCGCGAAACCGCTGGCAAGATCACGACGGCTCAACTGCGCGAAATCGCAGAAGCCAAGATGAAAGACCTGAACGCCAACGACATCGACGCAGCTGCGAAGATCATCGAAGGCTCGGCCCGCGCAATGGGCCTCCAAGTGGTGGAGGGCTAATTAGATGGCCAAGCAAACCAAGGCTCAAAAGGCTCGCGTTGGTGTTTCGGAAGAGCTGATCGCTTACTCGGACGCTATCAAGCTGGTTAAGGACAACGCCAAGGCGAAGTTCGACGAAACCGTCGAAATCGCTGTGAACCTCGGTGTTGACCCGCGTCACGCCGACCAACAGGTCCGCGGCGTGGTCAACCTGCCGTCGGGCACCGGCCGTGACGTCCGCGTCGCCGTGTTCGCCAAGGACGCCAAGGCTGAAGAAGCCAAGGCAGCCGGTGCAGAGCACGTCGGTGCCGAAGACCTGTACGAAAAGATCGCCGGCGGCTTCATGGAGTTCGACCGCGTGATCGCTTCGCCGGACATGATGGCCCTCGTCGGTCGTCTGGGTAAGGTGCTGGGCCCGCGCGGCCTGATGCCGAACCCGAAGGTCGGTACCGTGACTCCGAACGTCGCCCAAGCCGTCAAGGACGCCAAAGGCGGTGCTGTCGAGTTCCGCGTCGAAAAGAACGGTATCGTTCACGCCGGTATCGGCAAGGCTTCGTTCACCCAGGAAGCTCTGGACCTGAACGTCAAGGCTTTCGTCGACGCTCTGAACAAGGCCAAGCCGTCGGGCGCCAAGGGCACCTTCGTCAAGCGCATCACCCTGTCCTCGACCATGGGTCCGGGCATCAAGGTGGACCCGGCTTCGCTGGGCGCCTGATAGCGCGCTTGCCATAAGGCAAAAGCCAAACGGCCCCGCAGAGAAATCTGCGGGGCCGTTTTCTTTAGGTGATCTGATGGCTTAATCGCGTTTCGAGCCGTCAAACATGGTGTTGCCGTTGGTCGTGGCCGCGGGCACGTCCTGAATGACATCGAAATGCTCGACGATTTTGCCGTTTTCCAGACGGAAGATGTCGATGATGGCGCGCCCCCTGTCTTGCTGATTGTCCTGCGAATGGACGTGCAGAGCCACCAGATCCCCGTCTGCGATCACGCGATGGATGGTCGCGCGCGATTGCGGGTTTTCGCGGAAGAAGCCTTCGAAATAGCTGTAGAAGGGTTCGGCTCCGTTCGGCACCAGCGGATTGTGCTGGATGTAGTGGTCGCCGATATAGATGCGGGCCGCTTCTGTGGGCTTGTGCTGGTTGAAGGCCATTTCATAGAAGGCCACGACCGTGCGGGCGTTGGCCTCTTCGGTGGCGGAACGGGTAGGGGCGCTGGATGGCGCGGGGGCCTGTTGGGCGCTGGCGGCAGCAGGGATGGCCAGTGCCATGACGGCTGCGGCGGCGAGAGTTGCGATTTTCATAGTGTCTATATCCTAGTATCCCACCGTGAAACGACGGCGCGAGTGGGCCGGACGTTCGATTTCGTCGACCATTGCGATGGCGTAGTCGGCGAAGGAGATGGAGCTCTTGCCGTCAGCGTCGAAGATCGGGCTGTCGGTGCCGAGGCGGAACATGCCGGTGCGCGGGCCGACTTCGAAGAAGATCGATGGCGACAGGAAGGTCCAGTCGAGGTCGGCTTCCTGCTTCAGCCGTTCGAGGAATTTCACGCCGACGCTGGCTTCGGGCTTGTACTCGTCCGGAAACTCGGGGGTATCGACCAGACGCACCGACGGGGCGACCTCAAGGCTGCCGGCGCCGCCGACGACCAGATAGCGTTTCACGCCAGCCGACTTCACCAGATCCAGCATCAGATCGGGACCTGCGTCCGAGAACATCAGGGCGCTGACGACTGCGTCGGCATCCTTCAGATGCGGCAGCAGGTCGTCCTTTTTGTTCACATCGCCAGCGACGGCTTCGATGTTGTCACCTTGCGGAATTCGCGCAGGGGTACGGGCGATACCGGTAACGTGGTGACCACGGCGGGCCAGCTCTTTGGTGATTTCAGAACCAGCATGACCGCTGGCACCCAGAACCGTGACTTTCATCGACTTCACTCCTAGTAGGTTTCTGTTGGTAACTAGGTGTGCTATGGAAAGTTCCCATGCAAGAAGGCACTTTCAACTCACCTGGTCACCTCGCAGAAACCGCCGGCGGTACGGAGCGGGGCAATGTCTATGCGGCGCAATGTCCGACGCGCCTGCTGCTGGACCGGATTGCCGACAAATGGACGGTACTGCTGCTGGGCACTCTGGCGGGCGGGCCTATGCGCTTCAATGCGCTCAAGCGGCATATCGAGGGCGTGTCCCAGAAGATGCTGAGCCAGACCCTGCGGCAGATGGAGCGTGATGGATTGGTCAGCCGCACAGTCGAGGCCACAGTGCCGGTGACAGTGATTTACACCATCACTCCCTTGGGCGAGACGCTGATAGCGGCGTTTCAGCCTGTTATCGACTGGGCGGAAACGCGTATGCCCCAGGTGGCCGAGGCGCAGGCCCGGTATGATGAACGTGATAGATAGTTGCGTTGTGCAACAGCGTGCAATCGCCTAACCACGACGCTCAAGCTTCGGGAATGACCATGCAGACTCTCAAGATAGCTGTCGTCGTAGGCAGCGCCCGTAAAGGGTCTATCAATCGGACCTATGCCGGGGCTCTTGAGGTGCTGGCAGGTGGGGGTATGGACTTTGACTATCTGCCGGTCAGTGAGCTGCCGCTGTACAACACCGATCTTGAGGGCGATGAACCTGCGGTTCTGGCTGTACTGAAACAGCGCATCAAACAGGCTGATGGCGTGCTGTTTGTCTCGCCGGAGCATAACCGTTCGGTGACGGCGCTGATGAAGAATACGCTGGACTGGCTGTCACGGGGGCAGGGCGGGAATGCCTGGGCGGGCAAGCGGGCGGCAGTGTGCGGAGCATCGCCCGGTGCACGCGGCGCGGACCTGTCGCAGATGCACCTGCGCCAGATCGCGGTCTGTCTGGGGCTCGAGATCATGCCGCAGCCGGAAATCTATGTGCAGGTCAAGGACACGACCTTCAACGAGCATGGGCAGTTCGCCCAGGAACGCGACCTGACCTATCAGCGCCGCTTTCTGGATCGGGTGGCCGAGTGGATCGCTGGCGGCCAACCGTAAAGCTTGTCATTGAACAATAGTCTGGTCTTGACCCGATAGTCTGAATACGGGAATGACCGCCGCCTTTCGGCACTGTATCGCACAGGGCCTATCCAGATGGAGCCTTTGGCCATCAAAGCGCCAAGCCGAGATATGAGCAAATCACGCAACGACAACGCTATCCACCAGATCGCCGCTTTGCCGTGGCGTCGTCGCGGAGATGCGATCGAGGTCTTGCTGATTACCTCTCGCGAGACGAAGCGGTGGGTGATTGCCAAGGGCAATCCGATGGTCGATCTGGCGGACCCGCAGGCGGCTGCGCAGGAAGCCTATGAAGAGGCAGGTGTGCAGGGCGATATCTCGCGCAAAGCCATCGGTGCCTACCCCTATGACAAGCGCATGAAGGACGGCCGTTTGCAGCCCTGCCTTGTCGATGTCTATCCGCTGGAGGTGCTGATCCAGCTGGGAAGCTGGCCTGAGGCCGAGCAGCGCAAGCGCCAGTGGATGAGCGTCGATGAGGCTGCATCCAAGGTCCATGAACCTGAGCTGGCGTCTTTGATACGCGGCTTGGCCGATACGACTTCATAACAAGGTTCGTTATCGGCTGGCGGGCGTGATAGGGTGGGGTCCTGAGAGGGGGATCCCATGAAATCCATTCTGGCTGCCGGTCTTGCTGTACTGGCACTGATGTGCGTGACGCCTGCATGGGCGCAGCAGGCCGCAGGCAACGCCTCTGCTGAAAACAGGGCTTTGGCGCGACGTGTGGTGGACATCACCACTCCGGATTTTGACAAGCAAATCCTGGCGCATATGCGCGAGGCGGTTGCTGAGGCCCGTCTTGCCGAGCTTGATCCCGAAGTGGGTCGGTGGATGGAAAAGAACGCCGGACCTATGCTTTTGCCGCACATGCGCCAGTTCATGGAAGAGATCATCGAACTTTACGCCCGCCGCTTCACGTCAGAAGAACTGGGCGCGATGGTCGCTTTTTATGAAACCCCGCTGGGCAGGGCGATTGCTGACAAACAGGTGTCTATCGGTATCGAGACGGGCGGACTGATCGAGCCTTTGATGCAGCGTTACGCCGAGGATCTGTTCAAGAAGCTGTGCGACGAAATCGACTGTGGCGCAGCAGGGGCCGGCAACGGATCGAGTGCCAAGTCAACACGGCGTTGATTTTTCCGCAGGGCGGTGTATAGAGGCCGCCTTCCTGATGAGTCTTCGGACTGATCGGGTCCTGTCCGAGAACTTCGGGGCATGGGGGTCACCCAAGCCATAACTGCCGGAATAGCCTTTCCGGTGCCGTGGGGAGATGGGGATGCAAAGACCTCGATCCAGCCCTTGTGGCGGGATGAGGCACGCTTCCTTCGGACAATCTACCGGCTTGTGTTCCGTACGGCGACGTACGGGGCATGAACCAAATCCGTCGTCGGGAATAAGCTCGGCGGCGAATGCCTAATCTGGAGACCGCAATGGACCGCGCACAAAAAGCCGAGTCGATCGAATCGCTGAAGAGCGTGTTCGCCGACGCGGGCGCCGTGGTCGTGACCCACAACCTGGGTCTGACCGTTGCGGAGATGGAAGACCTGCGTGGTCGCCTTCGTAAAGAAGGTGGCGCGTTCAAGGTGGTGAAAAACCGTCTGGCGCTGAAGGCGCTGGGCGTGGAAGCCGGCAGCGAATACCACAACCTGTTCAAGGGTCCGGTTGGTATCGCATACGCTGGTGATCCGGTCACCGCTGCCAAGGTCTCGGCCGAATTCGCCAAGGGTAACGACCGTTTCGTTATCGTTGGTGGCTTCATGGGCGACAAGGTTCTGGACGCCAAGGGCATCGACGCCCTGTCCAAGCTGCCGTCGCTGGATCAGCTGCGCGGCAAGCTCATTGGCCTGCTGCAAGCCCCGGCAACCAAGGTTGCTGGCGTTCTGCAGGCTCCGGCCGGCCAGCTGGCTCGCGTCTTCAATGCTTACGCTACCAAAGACGCCGCCTAAGACCCTCCTGCATCTCTGCATATCTCTCTAATACCAATCCTACCGAAGGAAGATCAAAATGGCTGACCTCGCCAAGATCGTTGAAGAACTCTCGGCTCTGACCGTCCTGGAAGCCGCTGAACTGTCGAAGCTGCTGGAAGAAAAGTGGGGCGTTTCGGCCGCTGCTCCGGTTGCCGTTGCTGCCGTTGCCGGTGGTGCTGCTGAAGCCGCTCCGGCTGGCGAAGAGCAAACCGAGTTCACCGTTGTCCTGGTTGACGGCGGCGACAAGAAGATCAACGTCATCAAGGAAGTCCGTGGCGTCCGTACCGACCTGGGTCTGAAGGAAGCTAAGGAACTGGTCGAAGGCGCTCCGGCTCCGGTCGTCGAGAACGTCTCGAAGCAAGCTGCTGAAGAGCTGAAGAAGAAGCTCGAAGAAGCCGGCGCCAAGGTCGAAATCAAGTAAGATTTCTGATCTGGCCTGCGACCCCGTCGCAGACAGCTTTAAGGATTGGGCCAGAGGGAAACCTCTGGCCCTTTTCTTTTTGCGCTCACGCTAAGTTCATGGCGCGGGGCTGGCACCGCCCAAGGGACAGCCCATTTGAATGGGGAACCCGATAGGAGAGCTCCATGAAAATTCTGATGGTCCTGACGTCCCACGACCAGCTTGGCGATACCGGCAAGAAAACAGGTTTCTGGCTGGAAGAGTTCGCCGCGCCCTATTACGCGCTCAAGGATGCGGGGGCTGATGTGGTCCTGGCGTCGCCCAAGGGTGGCAAGCCGCCGCTGGACCCCAAGAGCGACGAAGCCGATGCCCAGACCGAGGACACCCGTCGCTATAAGGCCGATCCCGCCGCGCAGGCCGATCTGGCCAATACGCACAAGCTATCGGACATAAAGGCCGAGGATTTCGACGCTGTTTTCTATCCGGGTGGGCACGGCCCTCTGTGGGATCTGGCCAATGATGCGGATTCTATTCGCCTGATCGAAGCCTTTGCCGCGGCAGAAAAGCCGACGGGTTTTGTGTGCCATGCGCCGGGCGTGCTGAAGGACGTAAAGGGTCCGAACGGCGAACCGCTGGTAAAGGGCAAGCAGGTCACCGGCTTTACCAACAGCGAGGAAGACGCCGTTGGCTTGACGGACGTGGTGCCGTTCCTTGTCGAGGACATGCTGACCGAGAAAGGCGGCAACTATGCCAAGGCCGCAGACTGGCAGACCTATGTGCTGACCGACGGCACTCTGGTGACGGGGCAAAACCCGGCATCGTCCAGAGAGGCGGCGGAAGCGCTTCTGGAACTGCTGGAAGACTGAAACAAAACGGCCCGGGAGATGATCCCGGGCCGTTTTTCTTTGGGTCTTAGCGGCGACGCGGGCTGAGGATTTCCGTCAGGCGGTCGCGGGTGCCTTCGATCCGCTCAAGGCGCGGGTGGCGCAGGCCGCCGGTATAGTCGAACTGGACCGTGCGGAACTGTTCGCCGCGTTTCATCAGCAGGCGGATCGGGGCCGAGCCGTCCTTGTTGGCGGTGATGGCAGCACGCAGCTTGTCGGCATTGGCGGCCTCATCGTTCACGGCCACCAGTTCCCAGCCCGGACCGATATCAGCCTCGAACGCCGGACCACCCCAGCGGATGGCGTTGATGCGATTGTTGCCGCCCAGGGTGAAGCCCAGCGAGTATTGGAAATCGTTCTTCCAGCCGGTCTGGATCTTCTTTTCGGCGTCCGTGAGGGCGTCGGTATAGGTCAGGCGCCAGCCGGCGCGGGCGAGGCCGTCCAGCGGAGCCTTGGCGTCGGGACCGGCGGCGTCCAGACGGGTCCGCAGGAAGGTGGCCCAGTCGTGCGGATGCACGGCGCTCAGGTGCGACACCACATCGTCGAACGTATAGCCGCGCTGCGCGTAGGAGCCGTTGTCACCGCCGAAGAAGGATTTGGCGAAGTCGTCCAGCGACTTGCGGTCGTTGGTACCCTCGCGGATCAGGGTGTCGGCGTCCAGCCAGATCAGCAGGGCCTCGCGGTAATAGTCGCCGGTGGCGCGCATCCACGAGGTGTAGGGGTTGGACGTGCGGTAACCGAGCAGGTTGTGGTTGTTCACATCCTGAAGCGGACGCCAGCCACGGCCCGGCTGGTTGTCATAGAAGGCCGCGATCTCGGCGAAGGAGGTTATGATGTCGGCAATCGGGGCCAGTTCCGAACGCGCCGTAAGCACGTCGCCCCAGTATTCCGTCTGGCCTTCATAGACCCACAGAAGGGTGTTCTGGCTGGGGATGTTGTGGTTGGCCGTCAGCTCGTCGGCGGGGCGGTTGCGCTTGCCGTTCCACGTATGGACGTATTCGTGCGGCAGCAGGCCGATAGAGCCGAGGTTCTTGCCCCAGTTGGAGAAGAAGTCGGTCGGAACGGTGTTTTCGGACGAGCGGTGATGCTCCAGACCGATACCGCCCAACTGGCTGGTGGCGGCCACGAGGAATTCGTAGCGGTCATAGGGGCGGGCACCGAACAGGCGGTCGGCCTGTGTGATCAGGTTCTCATAATAGCCGATCTGGGTGGCGTTCGGGGTGATGATGTCGGCCTTGTCGCCGACGATGTTCAGGTGGACGCCTTCACCTTTGGGGTCGATGTCCACGCGGTTGAAGTGGGCACCGCCGAACAGGGGGCTGTCGATCAGGTTGTAGAGGTCCACCGGCTTGAAGGTGGCCACGCCGTTTTCAAAGCGCTCGGTGTCGAGCGAGACGCCGTAGTTCCAGCCCTGTGGCAGCTTGATCGACGGGGCGAAGGTGATACCCGTGGAGTGGTAGCCCGCCGGATAGAGTAGGGCCTTTTCCCACTGCAGGTTGACCATTTCCGGTGTCATGACGACGCGCCACTGGCTGTTGTCCGGCTGGGTCAGCCACTGGAACTCGACCACGATTTCCGACACGCCCTGCGGCACGTTGATGTGGAAGGCGTAGGGGTCGATGGTATCGCGCAGCCATTCGATGCGCTGGCCATTGCCCGAGACGGTCAGGCCCGCGATCAACTGGATCGGGCCGGTGTCGGCGTGGTTGCCCGGCAGGTATTTCGGATAGAGCAGGACGAGATTGCCCGCGCTGACCGGAATGGTCTGGCGCACGCGCACGATCTTGCGCTCAACGTCGGTGGCATCGACCTCATAGCGGATGACACCCGGATAGGTGGCCTCGGTCGGGGCAGGGATCGGCGGCAGGGCGCGCGGCAGGGCCAGCGGCGTGTTCTGGGGCGTCGGTGCGGCGGGGGCGGCGGGGCCTTGCCACACAGGGCTTCCGTTGTGGGCCAGCGCGGCCGTGGCCGTGCCGCACAGCAGCAGGGACAGGGCGGCGGCGGAAAGGTGCTTCTTCA
>NZ_DJFS01000030.1 GCF_002432125.1 Brevundimonas sp. UBA5866 | reverse complement strand
GGAAGCGCGCGCCCGCGCCCTGTTCACCGACATCCGTTGTGTGGTGTGCCAGCACGAAGCCATTGCCGACAGTCCGGCAGCCATTGCCGCGGACATGCGCAGGCTGGTGCGCGAACAGATCGCCGCGGGACGGTCCGATCAGGATATCCGTGAGGATCTGGTCCGCCGTTATGGGGAGTATGTGCTGTTCACCCCCCCGTTCCGCGGTGCAACCCTTGTGCTGTGGCTGGGGCCGTTCGCGCTGGCAGCGGGCACAGGTTTGGTCCTGTGGCTGCGTGCGCGCCGCCGTCGTTCCGACGAGGCCAGCCTCAGCGCACAGGAAGAAGCCGAGCTGGAGCGTTTCATCGGGTCTGCCACAGAGAAGTCACCCGAATAGTCACTTTAAGTGACGGATAAGACATCTGGGGGCTCGGTTTTGCCGTAGTTGAGCCTTGGCAATACCGTGGTCTGTGTCGAACCATTCTTGCTGGCAGGCATTGGCTTTAACCGATGACGCCTATATCCGTTGTTTGTGGAATCCACCGGATTCCCAATCGTAGACTGCAAGGACGACGATGCTGAAACGCAAGGAGTTCATTCTGGGTGCCGCTGTAGGCCTGACCTTCGCCGCAGCGGCGACGGCAGGGGGCGTGATCCAGTGGCCATCCGCTGACGCCGCCCCCGCATCGGCTTCACGTCTGGCACCGAGTGCCGGTTCGGCCGGTCTGGCTTTTGCGCCGCCGCAGGGCGCGCCGCTCAGCTTTGCCGATATCTTTGAACAGGTCGCACCGGCTGTGGTGCAGATCGACGTCAAGACGCGGGTCCAGCGCCCGCGTACCATCCAGATTCCGGGCTTCCCCTTCCCCTTTACGGCCCCGCGCCAGGGCGACGAGGACCCGAAAGGCGAACAGGATAGCCAGTTGGCACCGGGCAGTGGCTCGGGTTTCTTCATCTCGGCTGACGGCACCATCGTCACCAACAACCACGTGGTTGCCAATGCCGAGGAGATCACGGTCAAAACCAGTGATGGCCGCACCTTCAAGGCGCGCCTTGTCGGCCGTGACGAAGGCTCCGACCTTGCCGTGATCAAGGTGGAGGGTCAGTCCTTCCCGTTCGTCAGCTTTGAAGAAAACTCCGAACCGCGCGTCGGCGACTGGGTTATTGCGGTCGGCAATCCGTTCGGCCTAGGCGGTACGGCGACAGCCGGTATCGTCTCGGCCAAGTCCCGTGACATCGGCGGCGGTGTCGCCAACGAATTCCTGCAGATCGACGCAGCCATCAACCGGGGCAACTCCGGTGGTCCGACCTTTGACATCTATGGCCGCGTGATCGGCGTCAACACGGCCATCTATTCGCCGTCGGGCGGCTCGGTCGGTATCGGCTTTGCCATTCCCGCCAAGACCGCCAAGGAAATTACCGACCGCCTGATGCGCGGCGAGAAGATCGAGCGCGGCTATCTGGGGGTCCAGATCGGCGATCTGATGCCCGACGTTAAAGAGGCACTGGGTCTTGATGCCAATACCAAGGGCGCTTTCGTCGCCCAGGTGACTGCCGGTTCGCCTGCGGCCGATGCTGGCCTGAGGGAAGAAGACATTGTTATCTCCGTCAACGGCGAGGCGGTAGACGGCGCGACCAGCCTGACCCGCCGCGTGGCGGCGGCCAAGCCGGGAGACCGTCTGCGTCTGGAAGTGCTGCGTGAAGGCCGTCGCCAGACGGTGGATGTCCGCGCGGGACGCCGCCCCTCGGAAGAGGAGCTGAACCAGCAGATGGAAGGCGGGCAGACGCCGGAAGCGCCGCCGTCGGCGGTTGCCGGTACCGAGGTCGAGGGCATCACCGTCACCTCGATCACGGCAGCCCTGCGCCAGCGCTATGACATCCCCGCCGACGTCAACGGCGTGGTGGTGACGGCTGTGGAAGCCGGTTCCGAGGCGGGTAAACTCGGCATGCCGCCGGGCTTGGTCATCCTGCGTGCCAACAACCGCGTGGTGGCCGATGCCAATGCATTCCGTGCGGCGGTCGATGCCGCCCGCAGCGCCGGTCGTCCCAGTGTTCTGCTGATGGTCCGCTATCAGGGGGTCAACCGTTCGGTGGTGCTGCCGCTGAAGAAGGACTGATCGGGTTCGCGTCGAAAAGTGCCCTAAACTGGGTGCAAACCTGACGAAGCCTTAACTCACGGTTTCGGCGGCAATCTGTTAAGGTTGCCGCCGAATACCAATCTGGAGGGGTTCATGCGTATTTTGGTTGTCGAGGATGACGCCGAGGCAGCAACCGCAATGGTGCGCGGGTTGTCCGAGGCCGGTCACGAAGTCACCCACGCCGTAGATGGTGCCTTCGGTCTGCTCGAGGCCCAGAAAGGCGGTTACGACGTCTATGTCGTTGACCGCATGATGCCGCGCCTTGATGGCATCGGCATGGTCGAGACCCTGCGCAAGGGCGGCGACCAGACCCCGGTATTGTTCCTCTCGGCCCTGGGCGAGGTTGAAGACCGCGTGGTCGGCCTGAAAGCCGGTGCCGACGACTATCTCGTCAAGCCTTATGCCTTTGCTGAACTGATCGCCCGCGTCGAGGCCCTGTCGCGCCGTCGCGAGACGGGCGGCGTCCAGACCGTACTCAAGGTCGGCGAGCTGGAAATGAACCTGATCGCCCGCACCGTCACCCGCGAGGGGCAGGACATCGACCTGCAACCGCGCGAGTTCCAGCTGCTGGAATTCCTGATGCGCCACGCTGGCCAGTCGGTGACCCGCACCATGCTGCTGGAGAAGGTGTGGGAATACCACTTCGACCCCCAGACCAACGTCATCGACGTCCACATCAGCCGCCTGCGTTCGAAGATCGACAAGGGCTTTGACCGTGCCATGCTTCAGACCGTGCGCGGCGCGGGGTACCGGCTGGAGGCCTAAGGGCCTCCTATGAAGCTGCCATCACTTTTCAGACGTACGCCTTTCCGTCTGACGCTGCTGTTTCTGGCCCTGTTCGTGGCCACGGCCAGCGCGGTGATGAGCTATGTCTACATGGCCTCGGCGGCAGAGGCGCGTGCCCGCGCCGAGGTCAGTGTGCGCGCCGAGGTCGAGACCCTTGTCGGCATCTACCGTACGCGCGGCCGTACCGCGCTGAACCAGGCCCTCATCGACCGCACGCTTCGCGGTGACAAATATCTGTACCGCCTCCGCGATGCCGAAGGTCAGGTGGTGACGGCCAATATCTCGGACATCCCCGATGGCGTGAACAGCGGCCAATGGGAAAGCTTCCGCCTGACCGTCACCGACGACGAAGGCCGTGTCCAGCGCCGTCAGTCCATCGGTATCGATACCCCCCTGTCGGGCGGTGAATACCTGTTCGTGGGCGAGGATACGGGTGACATCGAGGCCTATCTGTCGCGCCTGACGCAGGCGCTGTGGATGGCGATGATACTGGTGCTTGTGCTGGGTATCGGCGGCGGGGTGCTGATCAGCCGTCGCGTGGAACTGGCGATGGGGCGTCTGAACAGGGTGGTGACGGCGGTTCAGGAAGGCGACCTGAAGGTGCGCATACCTGTCCGTAACTCCGGCGACGAACTGGATGAGCTGTCGCAGGGGCTGAACACCATGCTGGACCGGCTGGAGGGCTCGATGGCCTCTATCCGGCATGCTGGCGATGCGATCGCCCATGACCTGCGCTCGCCGCTCACCCGTATGCGGGCCAAGATGGAAGTGGCACTGATCGATGCCGAGGCGGGCCGCATCAACGGTGTGGATGCGCTGGAACTGGCTCTGGGCGAGGCCGACAGCCTGCTGAAAACCTTCAACACCGTCCTGGCCATCGCGCGCCTGCAGGCCGGGGGTGCGCCCGATCCCAAGGTGTTCGATGCGGCCAGCCTGGCCCGCGACATGGCCGAGCTGTACGAATTTTCGGGCGAAGAGAAAGAGATCGAATTCGCTTCAGAGATCGACACGGATCTGTGGGTCGAGGGCAACCAGCCCTTCCTCGCCCAGGCCTTGGCCAATCTGATCGACAACGCCATCAAATATACGCCTGCGGGGGGCGCGGTCATGTTCCGCGCGCGACGCAAATCCAATGGCGAGATCGAGTATTCCGTCACCGATAACGGCCCCGGCATTCCCGAAGAGGACCGCGAGCGCGTTCTGCAACGCTTTGTGCGGCTGGACAGCAGCCGCACCGAGCCGGGGTCGGGCCTTGGCCTGTCGCTGGTGACTGCCGTCGCCGAGGCGCACGGTGGCCGTATCGAATTGGACGAAGGCCCGGGCGCATTTGATGGACGCGGACCCGGTCTTCGTGTTGCACTGGTTCTTCCTCCCTCATCGCCTCCCGAAGACACAGCCGAAGACGCATGACTGAAAAATCTCTCCGACTGATCGAGCGTATCAGCCCGTGCGGGCCGGTCAGCGATCAGGACGCCGCCGAACGCCTTTATGAGCGTTTGTCCGAAGCGGCGGACGAGGGGGGCTGGCGTGAGGGGCTGGATATGGCGTGGCCGTCGCTGGCTCCCGTCTTTGCCGCTTCGCCCTATCTGGGCGGCATTGCCCGCAGATGGCCGGACATTCTGCATCGTGTGCTGACACGCTCGCCGGACCAGAGGCTTGAGGAGCTGCTGCACGAAACCCGGTCACTGGATGGCCCGCCAGACGAAACCAAGTCTCCGCTGCGTCTGCTCAAGGCGGAGCTGCATTTGTTGACGGCCCTGTCCGATCTGGGCGGGGCATGGACGCTGGATGAGGTGACGGGCGCGATTGCCCGCTTCGCCGATGCGGCGGCCCAGGCTGCGCTGCGCTCGGCGGCGTCAGACTGGCGTCGGCGTGGAAAACTTCTGTCCCCGCCGGACGATCCGGGCGGACCCGTGCCCGGCCTGTTCGTGCTGGCGATGGGCAAGGGCGGCGCTTTCGAGCTGAACTATTCCTCGGACATCGATCTCAGCCTGTTCTATGAGCCGGAAGTCCTGTCGGAGGTTCTGGACGATAGCGTCGAGGTGCAGAACTTCTGCAACCGTCTGGCGCAGGGTCTGGCCACCCTGCTGACCGAGCGGACGGCGGACGGCTATGTCTTCCGTGTCGATCTGAGATTGCGCCCGGACCCGTCATCGACGCCGCCCGTGGTCGCTGCCCCGATGGCGCTGACCTATTATGAGAGCGTCGGCCAGAACTGGGAACGCGCAGCCTTTATCAAGGCACGGGTCTGTGCGGGTGATATGGCGGCTGGCAATGCCTTTCTCGATGCGCTGAAACCCTTCATCTGGCGGCGCAGTCTCGATTACCAGGCCGTGCTGGATATCCAGTCGATCAAGAAACAGATCCACACCTACAAAACCGGAGAGGGTCTGGAGGCGGCGGGTGCGAACCTGAAACTTGGCCGCGGCGGTATTCGCGAGATCGAGTTCTTTGTCCAGACGCAACAGTTGATCCTTGGCGGTCGAAATCCTGCGCTGCGTTCGCCGCGCACACTGGACGCACTTCAGGCCTTGGCCGATGCGGGGCACATCACCCCCGAAACCTGCAGCCAGCTGGCGGCGGCCTATAGGGTCCTGCGTGATCTGGAGCATCGCGTTCAGATGCTTCAGGACGAACAGACCCACGCCCTGCCGGTAGACGACGAAACCCGCGCCAAGGTGGCCGCCCTGTACGGCGAGGACGATCTTGTCGAGTTCGATACCCGCATCGAGCAACTGCTGGTCAGCGTCAACCGGATCTATGGCGAACTGTTCGATGACGGCGAGCAGCTGTCGTCGGAGTTCGGCAGCCTGGTCTTTACCGGGGTGGAGAACGATCCGGGCACGCTGGAAACACTGTCCCGCATGGGCTTTACCGAGCCGGCCAGCGTGTCGGAGACCATCCGCAACTGGCACCACGGCCACATCAACGCCACCCGGACCGCACGCGGGCGTGAACTGTTCACCCGTCTGGCACCGCGCCTGCTGGAGGCGGTGGCGGCCACCGGAGCGCCCGATGCTGCCTTCAGGCGCTTTGCCACCTTCTTTTCGGGATTGAAGGCGGGTGTGCAGGTGCAGGCTCTGTTCCTGAACCAGCCGCGTCTGTTCGAGATGGTGGTGGGGGTGATGGCCTTTGCCCCGCGTCTGGCCCGCATCCTGGGACGACAGCCACAGGCGCTGGACGGTGTGCTGGATGCGCGCTTCCTGATCCCGCTGGGCGAAGATACGGGCGTCGTGGACCAGTTGATTGCCGAGGCCGCAGAGGCCGAGGATTTCGAAAGCACCATGAATGTGGTGCGCCGACTTCACCGCGAGCAAGCCTTCCGTATCGGAATGAATGTGATCACGGGGCGTACCTCTGCCATTCAGGCGGGGCTGACCAATACCTCGCTGGCCGATGGCTGTATGCGGGCCCTGTCGCCTGCGGCTCTGGCCGAGGCCGAACGCATGGGTGGACGGCTGATCGGCGGAGAGGTGGCCGTCGTGGCGCTGGGCAAGGCCGGATCGCGCGAGATGACGGCCAGTTCCGACCTAGACCTGATGACCATCTACAACGCACCTGCCGATGCCATGACAGAGGGCAAGGGGTGGGGGGCTGAAACCTTCTTTGGCCGCTTTACCCAACGCCTGATCGCGGCCCTGTCCGCGCATACGGCAGAGGGCGGTCTGTATGAGGTGGACATGCGGCTGCGGCCCACGGGCTCCAAGGGGCCGGTGTCGGTCAGGCTGAACACCTTTGTCGACTACTATGCGCAGGAAGCGGACACGTGGGAGTTCATGGCCCTGACGCGTGCGCGTGTGGTTTGGGCCACCAGCGACAGTTTCGCCCGCCAGGTGTCCGATACGCTTGAGGCGGTGCTGCGCCGTCCGCGGCCGGGTGTGGATGTTGCCGCCGATGTGCGGCGTATGCGCGACCTTATGGACCGCGAGCGCCGCCCCAAAGGGTTCTGGGACATGAAGCTGACCGCCGGCGCACAGGTCGATGCCGAGTTTGTCGGCCAGTACCGCCAACTGATGAATGCCGCACAGGGCAGGCCGCTGACGGTGTCTACGGTCGAGGCTCTGTGCGACGATCCCGTACTGGCGCGTTCGTGGATCTACCATCAGCATCTGGCCCAGATCATGGCCTGTGCCTTTGACGGTCGCGGTGACCCGGATCAGGAGCCTGCGGGCTTCCAGCGGCGCTTGGCCGTCTCGGCCCAGGAACCCGACTTCGAGGCCCTGAAAGCCAGTTTGAGCGATATACGCCAGTCCGCACGGCAGGCTTTTGAAGCCGTGCTTCCGGCCCCGGCCGACGTGGATAACCGCTAGGCGGTCAGCCCCATCGACGGAAAACACCGATAGCCGCGTGTAACCTTAAGGTTCAGCTCGGAACAGGTGTTTGGGTCAGGTGATGGTGTCGACGTGGGAACAATGTGGCCGGTTGGCCCCAGCGGCCCCTTGGCGCACGCCTGTTTGTGCGGCAAAGGTGACTTTCACCTTACGCACAGCCTTGGGCTGTGTTCTATCTCCACACAGGCACGTAACAAACTTGGCACGGATCGAAGATCCAGACGAAGAGCTGCTGAGCCGTGTGGCCAAGGGGGAACCTGTAGCCATTCAGGCTATGGTGGCGCGCAAGCTGCCCCGCATCCTTAACATGGCCGCCCGTTTGCTGGGCGATCCGGTCGAGGCCGAGGATGTCGCGCAGGAAGCCATGTTGCGGATCTGGAAACAGGCCGGGAAATGGAAACCGGGGCAGGCCAGATTCGACACATGGCTATACCGTGTCGCGCTGAACCTTTGCTATGATCGTTTGCGCCGCCGTCGGGAAACCCCGGTTGAGACGGTGCCGGATATGGTGGACGAAGGTCCGGCGCCCGATCGCGGCATTCTGGCTGCGGAAACGGGGCAACGGGTCCAGCAGGTTCTGATGCGCCTACCCCAGCGCCAGCGCGAGGCCATTGTACTGTGCCACTATCAGGAGTTGGGCAATATCGAAGCGGCGCAGCTGATGGGGATCAGCGTCGAAGCTTTGGAGAGCCTGTTGTCACGTGCGCGGCGGACATTGCGCACATCATTGAGTGATTTGGCCTCGCGGCCCCGTATCAATCGGAGGGGGAACTGAGATCATGATGACCAAAGAACGATTTGAGTACCTTCTTGATGCCTATGGCGCAGACTTCGCGCGCTGGCCCGCCGTCGAGCGCGAGGCCGGACGATACGCTCTGGCCTCCGATGCAAAGCTCGCTGTCGCCTGGGCACAGGCCGAGGCTCTGGACGACATGATCCGTTTGCCTGTCCTGTCGCCGTCGGCACAGCTGCGTGACCAGATTATCGCGTCTGCTGCCAGTGCGGGCCATCGCGCCCGTCGCGTACGCCGCGCCTTGTGGACGCTGTGGTCGGGGGCGGGCGTGGCTGCGACCGCCGTGGCGGGAGCCGCGCTGGGTATGGTTATCGCCCACCAATTGTCTGCGCCCATGCGTGCCGATACCGTCTTCTATCAGGCCAGCCTGCAGGGGGCCGATGATACCGACCTGCTGGGCGTGGAAATGGCCGCATTGGACTTGAACCGATGATGGCTGCGCGTTCGCTTAAAATTGCCCTTGCTGTCTCGGCTGCGCTCAATGTGTTTTTGGTTGCGGGCGGTACGGCTGTCTGGATCAAGACTAGGAACGCGTCCCAGGCCGAAGAGACTGTCCGGACCAGCCGCAGTGAAACGGTGATGGAACTGGTCAACACCCGCCCGGCCGAGGTGGCCGAGCCGCTGAAGGCCAGTCTGCGTGAACTGGCGCTGACCGCGCGTCCGGATTTCGAGGCTGCCCGCACGGCCCGCCGCGAGGCCATTACGATCACGACCTCCGATGACTATGACCCGTCGCGGGTCAATGTGCTTCTGGAACAGTCCCGCATTGCCGAAATGCGTGGACGTGCGCGTCTGGAAACAGGCGCGGTCGATCTTCTGTCCGGTCTTCAGCCGGATGATCGCAAGGCTCTGGCTCGTATCTTGTCGCGTCATCGTCCGCATTCGTCCAAATCCAAGACCGATACGAACGTTCAGACGAAATAGATCACAGTTATCAGGCCGCGGTGTGAATCCGTGGCTGTGGCTGCGCCGTATTGGACTGGCGCACTGATTTGACGGGGATGTCGAACCATACGGTGGTGCCGCGTCCCAGTTCGCTGTCGATCACCATTTCCGAGCCGTGCATCTCGATCAGCGACTTCGTCAGCGCCAGTCCCAGGCCTGTGCCCTGGGTTGTTTTGGCATGCTGGTTCTCGACCTGTACGAAGGGCTGGGCCAGACGTTTGATATCCTCGGCGGCGATGCCGATACCGGTATCGCGCACAGCCACCCGCACCATGCCGGGGCGTTCGATCAGCGGGGTCAGCTCCAGCATGACCCTGCCGGCGCGCGGTGTGAATTTGATAGCGTTGGACACGAGGTTGAGCAGCACCTGCTTCATGCCACGCATGTCGATCTCGGCCTCGACCACTTCGGGGGCATCCATTGCCAGCGCCAGACCCGCCTCCTCGGCGCGCCCACGCATCAGATGCACGACATCGCGCCCCAGGGCGGCCAGATCGGTACGCTCATAATAGAGGTTCAGCTTGCCCGCCTCGATCTTGGCCATGTCGAGGATGTCATTGATCAGGCTCAGAAGATGCTTGCCCGAGTTATGGATGTCGGTGGCATAGCCCTTGTAGCGGCGATCCCCCAGCGGACCGAACATCTCCTTGGCCATGATTTCCGAGAAGCCGTTGATGGCATTCAGCGGCGTGCGCAGTTCGTGGCTCATATTGGCCAGAAACTCCGACTTGGACTGGCTGGCCGCCTCGGCGCGGGTCATGGCGGCCTCATATTCGGTCGCCAGCGTCGCCAGGGAGGCGCGGCTGCGCTCCAGTTCATTGACCGTGCGCTGGAGCTCCTCGGCCGCAAGGCGGCGTTCGGCTTCCTGCTGGCGGATCAGGGTCACATCGGCTGCAATGACGACAGTGCCGCCGTCGCCTGTGAAGCGCTCGGTCATCTGTAGCCAGCGCCCGTCTTTCAGCTCGACCTCGCGTACGCCCGCGCGGCGCTGTTCGCTGCGATGCTCCGAGCGGATCGCCTGCGCCGCAATGCGGTTCAGATCGTTCTTCAGAGCGCCGCGATACAGGGCGGCCTTGGGGAAGTCAAAAGCATCCTGGAACGCCTGGTTCCACATGACCAGGCGGCCCTGACGGTCAAAGAGCACAAAGGCATCCGATACGCTCTGGATCCCGTCGATCAGGCGGCTTTCCGCGGCCTGCGCCGCGGCCTTGATGCGGCGCGCCTCGGTAATGTCCAGCGCAATGCCCATCAACTGGGTGAACTCGCCCTGTCTCTGCGGCAGGCGCGACCGACCCCGTACATCGACCCAGCGCACGCCGCCGTTCCGCAGCGGGATGGGGAAGGCCAGATCGAAATGCCCCGATATCCGCGCCTCGGCGAGTGCCGCGACAAATGCATCGCGATAGTGGGGATGGATACGGTCGATCATATCCACATGGCCCAGTACCGTGCCGGGCGGCACCTCGAACAACTCGGCCATATAGTCGGACAGGATGATCGCGCCCTTTTGCAGATCCCAGTCCCAAACGCCGCAACGGGCGGCCTCTACCGCAACACGGAAGCGGCGCTCTGTCTCGGCCCATTCGCGCCCGCGCCGCTCCTGCCTGAAGGTCTGCAAAGCCAGAAACAGCAGTAGCGCCACCCCGATGCACAACGGAATGACCAGCAGACGGGCATCGTCACGCCAGCGGTCCAAGAGGGAGCGGGCCGGGCGGTCGGCCATGACGGCCAGCCCGCTATCGCCGACGGCCAGCGCCACCGTCACACGGTCAAAGCCCTGCGGGTCGGGAAGGATGACGCCCTGTGCCGTGCCGAACAGGGCCGGTGCCAGCTGCGAGGCGACGCGCGCCTCGATCCGGCCCTGATGCACTGTGGGCGAAGGCTCCGGCACGGGGACCGAAACGGCCAGCAGACGCCCATCGGCCAGCCTGCGCCCGAGGTTCAGACGGTCTTCGTTCAGCAGGATGCCTTCGGTGGCGGTCACGCCCCTGCCCACGGCCACCAGGGGCGTGCCCTGGGGCGTNNGGGGCGCTGTTGTCCAAGGTTCCGGCGGCGCTTTCCAGTGCCGCAAGGCTCCTGTCCGGACGAAGCGAAAGCTCACGTGCCGCCAGCGTCAGGGCACGGTCCATTGAGGCCATCCGCCCTTCGAGGATCTGGGCATAAAGGCGCGCATCCAGCCGCAGGTTTTCCTGTGTCAGGACTTCCAGTTCGCGCTCGGGCCGCGACTGGTCACGCGCCACCAGAAAAAGGGCCATCGACAGGATGAGCAGGGCGGCAAGAAACAGGGCCCGTTCATAGGGACGTCCCCATAGGCCCGGTCTGTCGGATGCCCGACGTCCCCGGCCTTCATTGCGCCGCTCTATCCCACGCACGAAGAAGGCCCCCCTGCTTACGTCAGAGGACAAACTAGGCTGTTTCGACGCAACCTGTCGAGAGCTTGACCTTATCGCGTTATGTTAGGTTCAGGCGGCCTTGTCGCCCACGGGCGCGGGGCTGGCGGACGGTTCCAAATGCTCTGTCAGCGCGGGCTTAGTGGTGGGCATGGGCTGGCTGTGGATGCGGCGCAGCACGGCCTTGCTGGCGTCGGCGAGACGGCGGGCCTCGGGCGGGGCATCCATCGGATTTTCATCCACGCTGTCGATCAGCTGGTTCAGGATGGCCAGCATTTCCGGTGCGGCGGCGATGATACGGGCCTGTTGCTCGATTTTCTCGGGCATGCGGTCGTACTCGGCACCGGGTACGCGCCAGCCACCCCAGTCGGCCTGATCCGTAACGACGACGGGATAGCTACCCGGGAAAGGGTGGTGGGCACAGTCGTTCTGGTCCTGCCATTTGTTGCGCGCCCGCAGCACGCGCCAATTGCCAAGACCGGTTTTCATGGTGTCGTTTTCGGGCAGTTGCAGTTCATGCCCCTGGAACTCGCGTCCCAGACCCACGTCATAGGTGACGCGCACCGGCTCGTCGAAGCCTTTGGCCCATACGGGAATTACCCGTTCCACATCGGCCCACAAACCGACGCTTTCGACCCAAACCTTCTGGCCTTTTTGAAACTGTGCGCGTGCCATTGAATCCACCCCGAACCTTAAGGTCGCTAACCATAGCCATAAGCCGTTAGCGACCCCTTGGGAGAAATGGTTACCGTACTCTCTATGTCGTGACTATAAATAGTGACGTTATTCGGTAACTTAGCGTTGAGATATGCTTTCCAGAGCCTCTCCGGCGTAGCGTTCTTTAACCTTGACGGACAGATCGCCCAGCGAAATTACACCGACCAGACGTCCGTGTTTGTCGGTCACGGGCAGGCGGCGGATCCGGGCGCGGCTCATCAGATCCAGCGCGGTTTTGAGGTCGTCCGTATCCAGTGCCGTGATGGCATCGCGCGAAAGATACTGGCTGACCTTATCGTCGGCCCCGGCCCCTTTGGCGAGAGCGCGCACGGTAAGATCGCGATCGGTGATCGTGCCGATGACACGATCTTCCTCGACCACCGGCATGAAGCCGAAGTCACCGGCAGCCATGCGGCTGGCAACGTGCTGCAGGCTGTCGTCCGGGCGGGCGATTTCGACATCACGGCTCATCAGGTCTTTGATCTTCATTTCCGGTCTCCTGAAACGGACGGCCAAAAGGCCCTGCCTGTCCTAGCGCTGTGCAATGCGAACTGTTCCCTGAAGCCATCTAGGAGAACGGGCAAAACGCCGCTATCTGATGGAAGGGGGAGCCAAAATGACGCAGGCCTCCGGTCCTATGGCCGGATGCCTTTAGACAGGACAGGGCCGATGGCTTCAGAAGCGGCGACGTTGGGTTTGGGCCATGTGACGGCATTATTGGCCGCCGGTGTGGTCGCCGTCTCGGTCGCACGAAAGATCGGGCTCGGCTCGGTTCTCGGCTATCTGCTGGCGGGGGTTGCACTGGGCCCGTTCGGTCTGGCGGTGGTCAAGGAGCCCCAGGTCATTCTGCATGTGGCAGAGTTCGGAGTCGTCATCTTTCTGTTCATTATCGGTCTGGAGATGCGGCCCAGCCGCCTGTGGGCCATGAAGGGCGAGATATTCGGGCTGGGGACAGCACAGGTCCTGCTCAGCGGTCTGGTGCTGACACTGATCGCCTATGCCTCGGGGGTATCCCTGGCGGTGGCCTTTGTGGGGGCGATGGGTTTCGTCATGTCCTCCACGGCGGTCATCATGCAGATGCTCGAGGAACGCGGCCAGTTGGCCACCCCCGGCGGCAGGCGGGCCGTATCCATCCTGCTGTTCGAGGATCTGGCCATCGTGCCCCTGCTGGCCATTGTCGCCCTGATCGGCGCGCGCATGGTTCCGGTCGAAGACAGCGGCACGCCCTTCTGGATGACTGCGGGGCTGGCGGTGGCGGCTGTGGTCGGTGTGCTGGTGGCCGGTCGCTATCTGGTCAATCCGGTGTTCGGCTTCATGGCCCGTAACGGTGGCCGCGAAGTGATGACAGCGGCGGCGCTTCTGGTCGTGGCGGGTACGGCGTGGCTGCTGGATTCCGTGGGCCTGTCTATGGCGATGGGGGCCTTTCTGGCCGGTGTGCTGCTGTCGGACTCGACGTTCCGGCATCAGCTCGAGGCGGATGTAGAGCCGTTCCGGGCCATTCTGCTGGGGCTGTTCTTCCTGTCGGTCGGCATGGCGCTTGATCTGTCGGTGGTGGTCAACCAGTGGCAAATGGTTCTGGCAGGACTGGCCGCCTTCATGATTGCCAAGGCCACCGTCATCTATGCGGTCGGCCGTTTGCTGAAGGCGTCCCACAGCGAGGCGATGGAGCGCGCGACCCTGTTCGCGCAGGGCGGCGAGTTCGCCTTT
>NZ_DJFS01000040.1 GCF_002432125.1 Brevundimonas sp. UBA5866 | reverse complement strand
CGCGGTCGGGCCGCGGCGCGGCCCACGGCCCGCCCCTCGCCCGACAGGCCGATCTCGCCGAACACGACACAGCCCTTGGGCAACGGCTTGTCCAAAGCGGAGGAGATCAGCGCGGCGGCGGCGGCAAGGTCGGCGGCGGGTTCGTTGATCCGCATGCCGCCCGCGACGTTCAGATAGACGTCCTTATCGCCAAAGGTGATGCCGCAGCGGGCCTCCAGCACGGCCAGAAGCATGGCGAGACGGCCCGAATCCCAGCCCACGACGGCCCGGCGCGGCGTGCCATAGGCCGACGGCGCGACCAGAGCCTGTATCTCGACCAGAACGGGGCGAGAGCCTTCGATACCGGCGAACACGGCGGCCCCCGGCGCGCCTTCCTTGCCTTCGCCGAGGAAGAGGGCGGAGGGATTGGAGACTTCGCGCAGGCCGGTGTCGCCCATCTCGAACACGCCGATCTCGTCGGTCGCGCCAAAGCGGTTCTTGCCCGCGCGCAGGATGCGGAAGGGATAGCCGCGCTCGCCCTCGAAGCTGAGGACGGCATCGACCATGTGCTCGACCACGCGGGGGCCTGCGATCTGGCCGTCCTTGGTGACGTGGCCGACAAGGATGATGGCGGGGCCGTCATTCTTGGCCATGCGGACCAGTTCGGCAGCGCAGGCGCGAACCTGTGTAATTGAGCCGGGGCCGGCCTCGTGCACGTCGGACCACAAGGTCTGGATGGAATCGATGATGACGATGTCGAACCTGTCGCGCTTCAGCGTGGTCAGGATGTCGCGCAGAGAAGTGGCCGAGGCCAGCGCCACGGGGGCATCGGCCACACCCATGCGCTTGGCGCGGGCGCGGATCTGTTCGATGGCTTCTTCGCCCGAGATATAGGCCACGCGGGCACCGCTGCGCGCGGCCTTGGCCGTCACTTCCAGCAGCAGGGTGGACTTGCCGACGCCCGGATCACCGCCCAGCAGGATGGCCGAGGAGGGCACGACGCCGCCGCCGCACACGCGGTCGAACTCGGTCACGCCCGTGATGATGCGGGCCGGATCGGGCGTTTCGGACGCCAGTGTCTCGAACGTCAGGCCGCGACCGCGTGCGGTGGCCGTGGGCTTCATCGCGCCGGGCGGGGCCGCCTTGGATTCCTCCACCAGCGTGTTCCATTCCCCGCAGCCGGAGCATTGCCCCGACCACTTGCCATGAACGGCACCACAGGATTTGCAGACGAAAAGAGACGAGTCACGAGCCATGCGCGGACCTTAGCAGACGCGGGGCCGGGGAATAGGCGTGTGAAAATCGCTTGCGTCCGTTTCTGACGGACGATCACCAACTTGTGGTCGCCGGGACCAGGAAATGTGCTGGCTTTTCGGGAAATCGCCGTAATTTGTAGAAAATCACTGTCCGGAGCCTCCTAGATGACTATGGAAAACCCGTCCGCGCTGGATCCCAAACTGGTGGATCGTGCCAAGGGCATCATCCTTCGGCCCAAGCTGGAATGGCCGGTCATCGCTGCCGAAACGGCGACGGTGAAGGGGCTGTTCACGCGGTATGCCATGATCCTCGCCGCCATCGGACCTGTCTGTGGTCTGGTGGGAGCGGCCCTGTTCAATATGGGCGGCATTGTAGGTGTTCTGGTTGCGTCAGCCGTGACCTATGTCCTGTCGCTGATCGCGGTTTATTTGTTGGGCATCATCATCGACGGGCTGGCCTCCAGCTTCGGTGCCGAGCAGAACATGCTCCAATCGATGAAACTGGCAGTCTATGCCATGACGCCTTATTGGCTGGCGGGTGTTTTCAACCTGATACCGGTTCTGGCCTTCCTGGGCTTCTTCGCGGCGCTATACGGTTTTTACCTGCTGTATCTGGGGCTGGGCCCCGTCAAAAAGGCACCGGAGGACAAGGCCGTGCTCTATACGATCGTGGCCATTCTGGTCAGCTTCGTGCTGAATGTGATCGTGAGTGTGTTTGGCTGGCTGGTTGCCCTGCCGTTCATGGCATTCGGCGCATTCATTTCCTGATCCCGCGTGTCCGGACATCTGAGTGGTATTGTTCGGTACGTCGCGCCGGTCGATCCGGTGGAATGGAAAAGGGGCTCCTGCCGGAGCCCCTTTTTTGTTCGCCAGATATTCAACCGACATATAGTCGCGGCACGCGCGGCGTGATGGAGGTCAGCAGTTCATAGCTGATGGTGCCCGCGGCGGTGGCGGCATCGTCGATCATACGGTTGGCACCGAAGATTTCGACCGTGTCGCCCGCCTTGACGTCCAGGCCCGTGACATCGACCGCCAGTACGTCCATCGAGACGCGGCCGATGATTGGGCGCAGCTCGCCCGCGACCCAGACCTGCCCCTTGGGGCTGTAGGAACGCAGGACGCCGTCGGCATAGCCCGCGCCGCATGTGGCGACGGTGACGGGCTTTTCGACCCTATAGCCTTGCGAATAGCCGACGGTTTCGCCGATCGGAACGTCGCGCACCTGCATGATCTGGGCGTTCAAGGTGGCGACAGGGGCGATCTTCTCGTGCGGCCTGCCTTCAGGGCCGCCGCCGTACAGGCAGATGCCCGGACGCACGACGTCAAAGCCGAAGTTCTCGCCAAGGAAACAGCCGCCAGAATTGGCAAAGCTGCGGGTTACGCCCGCATATTTTTGCGAGACGGCATCAAAGGCGTCGCGCTGCTGGCGGTTCAGCGGGTTGGTGGGCTCATCCGCGCAGGCGAGGTGGGTCATCACCAGCTTTAGCCCGTCGAACGGTTCAGGCGCATTTTCTACGCGGTAGCCGAGGCGGTTCATGGCCGTGTCGATCTGCAGGCTGCAGTCGCCACCGCCCGATGACAGCCAGCCTTCGACCTGTGCGGGCTGGTTGAGCACGGGGCGCAAGTTCGCCTGGCGGATGAGTTGGATGTTCTCGCCGTGTGCACCGTCCAGCACATAGATGGTCGGTTCGGCACCTAGTCCCTCGCGCAGGATCACGCCTTCTGCCGCACGCGCGACGAAGAAGGTCCGCGCACCCTCCGCCATCAGACGACGCGCCACCGCCACCGCGCCGAGGCCATAGCCATCGGCCTTGACGACAGGGTTCACAGGGCGGCCCGTCAGGGCTTCCAGCGTGTGATAGTTGCGGGCCAGGGCACCGAGGTCGACCGTAAGCGAAGCGGGCAGGGATGCGGACATCGAAGACATACGGACGTTCTACGCCCCTGACCCGCGCCCGCAACAGGTTGTCGGATTATTTTGCCTCGTCAGCAGAGATATTCAGTTCTTGCGAGGCATCCTGAACCCTGAATGCGCCTCTTTCCGAGGCGAAACGGTTCAGCAGATAGGTGTGTCCGACGCCATAGATGACGCGAACCCGTTACTGCGGGCCGTTGTCTTGGTCCAGTCATAGTCGGCGACCTTGCCCGGCGGCAGGCGTCAGGGTTTCCTGCCAGCGGGCGGCTAGCGTGCGCCGTGCCGTTCCAGCAACCGGACCATATCTGAAAAGCCCTGACGGCGTGCATGGGTAAGGGCCGTGACGCCGTTGCGGTCGGGGATGTTCGGATTGGCCCCCGCTTCCAGCAGGGTCTCGAGGATCTCGACGTGGATCGGGCCGCCATCTGACAGGACGACCGTTTCCATCAGCGCCGTCCAACCCAGACGGTTGACGTGATCGGCGTCCACACCCGCCGCCAGCAGCAGGCGCACGGCTTCGGGATGGCCTTTCTCGGCGGCGGGGATCAGGGCCGTGCCCCCATAGCGGTTTGTACTTTTCAGATCGGCCCGACCGCTGCCGAGAATGAGTTCAAGGATTTCCGTACGGCCTTGGGCCCCCGCCACCAGATAGGGGCTGTCGTGGATGTCGTCCTTGGCGTTGACGTCGGCACCGGCGGCGATCAGGGCGCGGGCCGTTTCGATGTCGTTTTCCCAAACGGCGACCAGCAGGGGCGTCTGGCCCGTACGGTTGCGGGGTTCATCCGGCGACCCGGCGGCGGCGGAGTCGCCGCGCGTCTGGTCTTCGGATTTTGCGCATGACATGAGGCCGAAGCCGCCCAGAACCGCCATCATACCCATTCCTGCAATAACCGCCCTGCGCATGACAAAGCTCCGAAGGCGGGGATCGCCTTTCATGGTTTAAGCGCGGGACGGTCCAGCCCGTTCCGTAGGACGGGGACGGGCCTATTCGTAGTCGTGGCTTTCGTAACGCGCATCCTTGGCCAGGTTGCCGAAGCGCGTGGTGTTGGCGTCGAACGCCAGCTTCACGATGCCGATGGGGCCGTGACGCTGCTTGCCGATGACCACTTCGGCCATGTGCTGCAGGCGGTCCATCTTTTCCTGCCATTCCAGGTGTTCGGGCGTGCCTTCGGTCGGCTCGGCGCGGCCCACGTAATAGCTTTCACGGTACACGAACATCACGCAGTCGGCGTCCTGCTCGATCGAGCCGGATTCACGAAGGTCGGACAGCTGCGGGCGCTTGTCGTCGCGCTGTTCCACCTGACGCGACAGCTGCGACAGGGCGATGATCGGAACGTTCAGTTCCTTGGCCAGAGCCTTCAGACCGCCCGTGATTTCAGACACTTCCTGCACGCGGTTCTTGTTGCCGCTTTCGCCGGTGGTCACGAGCTGGAGGTAGTCGACCACGATGAGGTCGAGGCCGTGGTCCATACGGGCCAGACGGCGCGCGCGGGCCGCCAGTTTGGAGATGGAAATACCGCCGGTGGCGTCGATATAGAGCGGGCTTTCACCGATCTCGATGGCGGCCTCGCGCAGTTTGGCGAAGTCGCTGGCATCGATCTCGCCCTTACGCAGCTTGTCCGAGGATACGCCCGACGCATCGGCAAGGATACGCATGGCCAGCTGTTCGGCGCTCATTTCCAGCGAGTAGAAGGCCACCACGCCGCCATCGACGGTCTTGCGGGTGCCGTCGGGCTGTATCTCGTACTTGTAGTTGCGGGCGACGTTGAAGGCGATGTTCGTCGCCAGCGCCGTCTTGCCCATCGACGGACGCCCTGCGAGGATCAGCAGGTCGGACGGGTGCAGGCCACCGAGCTTCTGGTCGAGGTCGTCCAGGCGCGTGGCCAGACCGGCCAGCTTGCCTTCGCGCTGGTAGGCTTCACCGGCCATTTCCACAGCGCCCGCAAGGGCGTGGGAGAAGGAGACGAATCCCGATGAAGGCTTGCCCGTTTCGGCCAGCGAATAGAGGGTCTGTTCGGCCTGTTCGATCTGGTCTTCGGCCGGACGTTCGGGATCGGGGGCTTCCTTGGCGATCTGTCCGCCGATGCGGATCAGTTCGCGGCGCAGGGCCAGGTCATAGATGACGCGGGCATAGTCGGGTGCATTGGCCGCGGGCGGGGCACGGTCCACCAGATCGGCGAGATAGCGCAGACCGCCGAACTCGGCGAAGGCCGGATCCTGTTTGAAACGCTCCATCAGGATGGTCGGCTCTGCCAGCAGGCCCTGACGGATGTGCTCTTCGATGGCTTTGAACAGGCGCTGGTGGAAGGGCTCGTAGAAGTGGATGTCGCGCAGGCGGTCGCTCAGGCGTTCGAACACCCCGTTGTCGAACATCAGTGCCCCCAGAAGCGCCTGTTCGGCTTCGAGATTGTGGGGCATCGATGTGATGGAGACAGGTTCAGGGGCCGAAGCGAGATAATTCATGAACGCCAATCAAACAGAGCGGGCCGCCTCGTGCATCGGGGCGGCCACCTAATATCAGTCCCCATCCACAGCCGTGGTTATCCACAGCCTGTTAAATGCGGGGATTTAGAGGAGAAGCGGGCTTAGCCGCGACAGGGATAACGTTCAACCATCCATTCACGGATGGCTTGGGTCACCGTCAGATTTCTGCGTGAGACAGGCATCCCCTCGAAGCGGGCGACAAGGGTTTCGGGCGTGATGCCCGTGCCGGTCGAAGGAATGCAGGTGGCCGGACGGCGGCCTGCCTTTTCGGCAGAGGCCTGTTCGGCCTTGATCTGGTTGACGGCGCTGGTCGCGACACGGATCAGCTGGCGTGTCTCGGAGCGCAGCATGGCTGCGGCACGGTTGCGGGGAATATCCTGACCGATTTCAAGGAACTGGGCCACGGTCATCTGCGACTGCGCCACGGCGGGCAGGCCCGTGGTCATAACCGTGAGAACGGCGGATAAACCAATGGCTTTCACTGCGATGCGACGAGTCATGGTGGTGAAGATGCTCCGATCACGGCCAGGTTGTTGGCGGATATATAAGGCTGTGTTTGATCTAAGGTCCACAGCCTGAACCTTAGCTGAATGTGAAAAAAGGACGCCCGAAATCGGACGTCCTTTAGCTTTATCAATAGTTAACAGTGTCTTACCACTTGAAGGCAAGACGTCCGTAAACATAGCGACCGTTGAATCCGTAAGGCGAGAAGTTGGAGAAGGGGAAAGCCCCCGTCGTATTGTTCTCGCGCAGGCTCTGGCGCGGATACTGGTCAAAGACGTTGTCCGCACCGATCGACAGAGTGACATTGTCGGTAAAGCGGTAACGGGCTTCGACGTCCGCGATCAGGGCGTCGCCCAGTTGCAGGTCCGTGGCTTCGGATGCACCTGCGGCCAGAACGTCGCCATAGCCGGTCAGACGGAATGTGCCGCCCAGCTTGCTGGCTTCCCAGTCGGTCTGGAACACCACCTTCCACGGCGGGGTGCCTTCTTCGAAGCGGTAGACAGCCTGACGCCCGAACAGTGTGGTCGGCGTCGGCAGGATGCCGCTTTCGGTGACGGGGGTCTTGGTGACCTTGAAGTCGTTGACGTTACCGGCCAGCGTGAAGTCGAGGCGGTGGCCCGCCGCCGTTTCGGCGCGGTAACGGGCGACAACGTCCAAGCCGGTGGTTTCGGTGTCCACGCCGTTGATGAAGAAGCGGGCTGCCGATGCGCCATACGGGGCCAGCAGGTCGAAAATGGTGCGGCCGTTGGTGCCGACAGCAGCGGTGGCCGAACCGGTCAGGGTTTCCGACAGGATGATCCGGTCCTTGATATCGATGCGATAGGCGTCTGCGGTCAGCTCGAACGGGCCGTTACGCAGGACGAAGCCCAGCGAGTAGTTTACCGATTCCTCGGCCTCCAGCGGCGTTCCGCCCAGAGCCCTGCCCACCTCGCTGACCGAGGGGTAGGTGCCTGTCTCATAGGGGACGTTGTTGATGTAGAGGATCGAGGTCTGGGTATAGTATTGCTGTTGCAGGCTGGGCGCGCGGAAGCCGGTCGAGACGGCACCGCGGATGGCGAAGTTCGGGTTGAAGTCGTATCGCGCCGCGAACTTGCCCGAGACATTGTCGCCAAAGTCCGAATAGTTCTCGTAGCGGACGGCACCCGACAGGGTCAGGCCCTCGACGACTTCGCCTTCCAGATCCAGATAGACGCCGACATTGCTTCGGTCTTCGTCAACCTCGTTGGCAGGCGTAAAGCCGGTGAAGCCGCGCGAGCCGAAGGCGAGGGTGCTGCCACCGGCGGTCAGGACCGGTCCGCGCGCATAGGAGGCTTCCTCACCCGCGCCGATCCTGTAGGTCTCGCGGCGGGCCTCAAGGCCGAAGGCCACGTTCAGCGGGCCGTACCACCCCAGATCGTAGCCACGGCTGGCGTCGATACCCAGCACAAGCTGGTCGTATTTCAGCGAGCCCGCTTTGAACTCGGTCGGGCCGTTAAGGCCATAGGTCGGGTTCATGGTGTTCTCGGCACCGAACTCGATCTTGTTCGAGCCGTAGCCCAGATTGATGTCCACACCCCATTCACCAATGTTGCCGCGAACACCGCCGGCGGCGGTCCAGTCGGTGGTGTCGGTCAGGATAAAGGGCAGGTATCCATCCGGATATTTGCGGCCCGAGCCATAGTCCGGGTTCTGGGTGGCATCGGTCGGGGTGCGATAGAAGGCGGCGGCAGAGCCGTCACGCTTTTGATATCCCGCCCAGCCATAGGCTTCCCAGTTGGCCGAGATAGGCGCGCCGGCGTTCAGGTAAACCGACAGGTCTTCGGTCTGGGCATCGCCCTGACCGCCAGTGATGCGGCCCAACGTCGGGTTGATGTCCGAGCGGTTGGTGCGGTCGCGGTCGCGGTATTCGACCGAGGCGGTCAGGAAGCCTTCGTCGCCGATGGCAAACCCCTGCCATGCCGAGACGGTCAGGGTGTCGCCGTCGCGGATATCGTCGGCACGGCCATAGAAGCCGGTGTAGTCGGTGATGTACTGGCCATAGGTGAGTGTAGCCCCGCCACCTTCACGGGCTTCGCGCAGACGCAGGTTCAGCACACCGGCAATGGCGTCAGAGCCATATTGGGCGGCGGCACCGTCACGCAGCACCTCGATGCGCTCGACGGCAGAGGACGGGATGGCATTCAGGTCCACCGCAGACGAGCCGCGACCGACCGAGCCGTTCAGGTTCACGAGGGCGGTCTGGTGGCGTCGCACGCCGTTGACCAGAACCAGCGTTTGGTCCGGTCCCTGACCGCGCAGGGTGGCGGGACGGATGGAGTCGGTGCCGTCGGTGGCCGACGGGCGCGGGAAGTTCAGGGCAGGGACGCTGGCGGCCAACTGGGTGGCCAGTTCGGTCGAGCCGCGCTGTTCAAGGGTTTCGGCGGTCACCACATCGACCGGGGCCACGGTATCGAGGCGCGAGCGGTTGGCCACGCGGGTGCCGGTGACGACGATGTCATCGACGCTGGTGGTTTGGTCGGCTTCCTGCGCGTGGGCACCTGCGGCGATCAGCAGGGCCGAGCCGGACGCGGCGGCAAACAGGGCGGAGCGGGTAGCGAAAGAGCGGAGCATTTTGATGTCAGGCTTTCCGGGTGTGGCCGCGCGTGGCGGGCCTTCGTCCGCGCATCGGCAGCGGACAGATCAGATTTTCTGCGTGTTCGGGTAGGTCAGTCCGGCTGACGGTGGCGACAGGTCGGGTTCCGAAATTGCGGAACTGAACCGAATATCGACATAGGCATCTCCCCACGTTGAAGCCTCATCCGGACGAGGCCTGCCTGATTGGGAGGAGCGAGCATCGGCCGTACGGGCTCGTGGTTCGCGCGCACCTTGGAGCGCGATCCACAGACTGAACCCCGCCACCCTGAGGCCGATCGGTGCCGTGCGATATCGAGATTATCTGAATACAGGCGTAGAAAAACTAAACAACAAAGCGCGCGACCATTCCCTGTTTGTGGCGCGGGAAAGCCTGGATACAGGTCGCGCAAAGAAAAAGGGCACCACCCGAAGGTGATGCCCCAATCCTTGATCGCAATCAGCGAAAGCGGATGAAAAAGCCTTAGGCTTCTTCGCCGAAGCCTTCTTGCTGACCGGCTCCGCCTTCGATGAGCTCTTGAGCAGCTTCTTCAGCAGCAGCACGCTCGTCGTCGAAGCGCGAAGCGATGACGTCTTCACCGCGGGCTTGACGCTCGGCTTCATCAGCCGAACGGGCCACGTTGATCTTGACGGTCGCCGACACTTCACCGTGCAGGCGAACCAGCACTTCGTGAATGCCGAGGGTCTTGATCGCGGTGTTGAGCACGACTTGCGAACGCTCGACCTTGCCGCCTTCAGCCTTGATGGCTTCAGCGACGTCGCGGCCAGCGACCGAGCCGTACAGCTGGCCGGTTTCGCCAGCCTGACGGATCATGACGTAGGTTTCGCCGTCGATCTTGTCAGCGATGACCTGAGCGTCGGCCTTGTTCTTCTCGTTGCGGGCTTCAATAGCAGCACGCTCGATTTCGAAGGCCTTCAGGTTGGCTTCCGTGGCGCGGCGAGCCTTGTCGCGCGGCAGGAGGAAGTTACGTGCGAAGCCGTCCTTAACAGTGACGACGTCGCCGATGGCGCCGAGGTTGTCGACGCGTTCCAGCAGAACGACCTTCATCTTACTTCACCACGTACGGCAGCAGGGCCAGGTAGCGGGCGCGCTTGAT
>NZ_DJFS01000066.1:2513-2681 GCF_002432125.1 Brevundimonas sp. UBA5866 | reverse complement strand
GCCTTGTCCAGGGCGAGGCGTTGCGGGTCTTCGTCAGGGATGCTGAGCATCAGAACAGCCTGGGTGCGGGGGCCAGTGCGAACGGGCCCAGATAGGTGCGCCCCTTGCGGAACAGGACCGACAGCTCGACATCCTGCTCGTCCGGTCCTTCGCCACCTTGCGGTGTAG
>NZ_DJFS01000066.1:0-2471 GCF_002432125.1 Brevundimonas sp. UBA5866 | reverse complement strand
GGCGGGCTGGCCCTGATGCGATCCTGCCAGACCGACCAGCGCGGCCAGCGGCTTGCGGGCCTTGAAGGTCATTTCCCCTTCAAGCTGGCCCTTGTCGTCGGCGAAAAGGGCAGGGCTGGTCAGAAGGGCCTGGCTCTCGCCCGCCCGCATCTCGCCCTTGACCGAGGTGAAGCGGCCACCCGAGGCGGTCCATGCCGACAGCAGCCCCTGAGCGGTCGCGGGCTGGCGAAGCGCAGAGGCTTTTTCCACCACCGCCTCGATCTGCAATGTCAGCTCGCCGTTCTGGGCAAAGCCCTGAACCGGACCGCCCTCGCGGCCGTGGGCGCGGATCAGGCGGAACATGACGTCCACATCGTCACCGGGCGTCGTCTCTGCGGTCAGGTGCGGTCGCATATAGAGCTGGATCAGTTCGGCATCGGCGAGCGGGAAGGGCTCGGCCCCCTCAGCTGGGGTGAAGCGGGGTTTGACCACTTCAAACGCGACATTGGGCCAGCGCTGGCGAAGTCCCGTCAGGCTGAGCCGGATATTGTCGGCCATGACCAGTGTCTCGCCCTTTTCGGCGCGGATAAGGGTCAGACCCTCTGGCGCGATCACGACCCAATGGAGGGGGTTGTAGCTGTTGGCCTCGGCGGCGAGGGTCGAGGTTTTCAGTCCGTGCCCCGATGGGGCCACCACGCGGGTGTCATACAGGGTCACGCGCGTATGCAGCGGCCAGCCGGAGGCCCCGATTTTACTGTACTCGACACTCCATCCCGAGGCTTCGAGCTGGTCCAGTCGGGCCACCAGACGGGTCTTGGCCTCGTTCGCCAGCCAGAACCAGTATCCGGTCCAGACGGCCAGAAGGATGCCGACAAGAATGAACGGGATGAACAGGGCGCGGCGGCTGTGACGCACGGGGGAGGGAGCGGCGGAGGTCATGGTCAGGGCTTATAGAACACGACTTCTTCGCCGTCTTGTCCCGTGAGAATGAATTAGGCGGTGACGTCCGCCCACTTCGCCGCCGAAGCGCGCAGCGCCGCTTCGGGAGTTATTTCCAGCAAAAGGCCGCGCTGTCCGGCATTGATGAGGACGGTTTCGAACAGTTGCGCCGTCTCGTCGATGACGGTGGGCACCTGTTTGCGCTGACCGAAGGGGCTGACGCCGCCGATCTTGTATCCGGTCAGGCGCTCGGCATCGGCGGGCTTCATCATCTGGGCGTGTTTGCCATGAAGCGCGGTGGCCAGCTTCTTCATGCTGACCTCGCAATCGGACGGCAGGACGACGCAGGCGGGCTTGTCATCGACCAGAACCATCAGGCTTTTGAACACCTGCTCGGGGGCCTTGCCGAGGGCCTCGGCGGCTTGCAGGCCGACGCGCGGCGCGTCTGGATCGTAGTCATAGGGGTGAAGCTCGAAACCGATGCCTGCCTTGGCCAGGGCAACGGTGGCGGGTGTGGTCTTGGCCATCAGGCTTCGTCCGTCTTGAGGAATTCCTTAGTCAGCTCGACCGCGTCGGCCAGACCCATCCGCATGACCTCCGTGCCTTCGGGCAGGCCCGAGAACAGACGGGTGGGGCAGGCCGCATCCAGCATGACGAACACGCCCTTGTCGTCGGCGCGGCGGATCAGGCGACCGAACGCCTGTGCGATGCGCCCTCGCGCCAGAGCATCGTCATAGGTGCGCCCGCCGTGGCCCGAACCGAACCGCTCGCGCCGTGCCTTGTGCAGCAGGTCGGGGCGCGGCCACGGCACGCGGTCAAAGGCGAGAATGCGGAGCGAGCGGCCCGGAACATCCACCCCGTCGCGCACCGCATCGGTGCCCAGAAGGCAGCTGTCGTTCTCGGCACGGAACACATCGACCAAGGCACCGACTTCCAGCGGGTCGATATGCTGGGCGTAGAGGGGAATGCCCGCACGGGCGAGGTCCGGTCCCAACCGCTCATAGACGGCCTTCAAACGGCGGATGGCGGTGAACAGGCCGACCCCCCCACCGCCTGCGGCCAGGAACAACTCGCGCATGGCCGCCGCCGTCTGACGCGGGTCGTCCTTGGTCAGGTCGTTCACTACGATGATGCGGCTGTGGTTGGCATAGTCGAACGGGCTCTCGACCTTTAGGGTGCGGGCGGGCTCGATCAGGCGGGCGGCACCGGAGCGCACGCGGGCCATGTCGAACGGGTCCTTCGCCGAGGGGTCGGACAGGGTGGCGCTGGTGACCAGTACGCCGTGGGACGGCATGATGACGGCGGCTTCCAGCGGCACGGTCGGGTCGATCCAGTGGCGGCGCAGGGCCACGTCATGGATACGGCCAAAGGCGGCCTCCGCCGACAGCCAGTCCACATAGTCGGGGTCAGGCTCGGCCCCTGCCTCGTCCAGCGCCGCCAGCATGGAGCGCCATCCGGGAAGCGTCATGCGGGCGCGGCGGTCCATGCCGCGCAGCGCGCCCTCGATGCGGGCGCGGGCCGACGGGTCCAGCTCGGCAGCTTCCTCGTCAAGG
>NZ_DJFS01000052.1 GCF_002432125.1 Brevundimonas sp. UBA5866 | reverse complement strand
GCGGCTGCGACCACATCCGATCTGGTCCAAAGCCGCAAACTCCCCTATGGGGGCGATCCATGCACCGACTGATCCTCATGCGCCATGCCGAGGCTGACGCCCGCGCCCCGCAAGGTGGTGGCGATATCGACCGCCCCCTGTCGCCCGCTGGCCGCGAAGATGCCGCCCGCATGGGCAGGGCACTGGCCGAGCGCGGCTTCCGCCCCGATCTGGCTCTGGTTTCCGCGGCTGTCCGGACCCGCGAAACATGGGCCCAGGTCCATGACGCCATCGGCGACGTGGAATTACAGGTTCTGGACCACCTCTATGATGCCGATGCCCGCACCCTTCGGGACGAGGTCGAGATCAACGAGGACAATGCCGGTTGCGTACTGGTACTGGCCCACAACCCCGGCATCCACCAACTGGCGGTCGAATATCTGATCGAGAGTGCGGCCTCGCCCTCGGTGCTTGACCGTTTTGCAGGAGGTTTTCCGACAGCAGGCTGCGCGGTCTTCACCGTCGATGCTGCCGGACGCCCGTCCTATGAAGGCTGGCTGACCCCCGCCAGCGTCTGATTTTCACAAAGGCCCGCCCCCATGCTGCCGACCAAGGCGTATAAAATCATGACGGCTGCCGATTGGCGGCTGACCCTTGCCGAGGGCCTTTATGAAGGCTCGGCCGTGGACAGGGCCGACGGCTATATCCACCTGTCCGCACTGGACCAGTTGGAAACCACCGCAGCCAAATACTATGCCGGCCAGACGGATCTGATGCTGGTTGAGGTCGATCTGGAGGCTCTGGGCGACACCGTCGTGTGGGAGCCATCGCGCGGCGGTGCCCTTTTCCCCCACATCTACGGCCCCCTGACCGTTGCAGCCACTGCCAACGCCCGCGCCCTGTCGGTCAACGATGCGGGCGAAATGATACTGTCCGAAGAAGGCTGATCCTATGGCCCTGACCGATCTGGGCACGCGCCTGCTTCGCCGTCTCGACCCCGAGATGGCCCACCGTGCCGCCATCCACGCGGCCCGTCTGGTGCCCCTGCCCGCCGCGCCCAAGGATGACCCCGCGCTGGCCGTCACCATCGCCGGCCTGACCTTCCCCAACCCCGTGGGTCTGGCCGCGGGCCTCGACAAGAACGGGGAGGCCCTGCACGGCCTGGCCCGTATGGGCTTCGGGGCAGTGGAATGTGGCTCGGTCACGCCCCGTGCCCAGCCGGGCAATCCCAAGCCCCGCCTGTTCCGTCTGGTCGAGGATCAGGCCGTCATCAACCGCATGGGCTTCAACAATGACGGGCTGGAACCGTTCGCCGCTCGCCTGAAAGACCGTCCACGCGGCGTGCCCATCGGTGCCAACCTCGGTGCCAACAAGGACACCGAGGACAAGGCCGCCGACTATGTCACAGGCCTGAAACGTCTGGCGGGTCTGGCCGACTATTTCACCGTCAACATCTCCTCGCCCAACACACCGGGCCTGCGAGCGCTGCAAGGGCGCGAGGCGCTTGACGATCTGCTGGGCCGCATCAACGAGGCTCGCCCGACCGACGGCGCACCCGTCTTTCTCAAGATCGCGCCCGACCTGATCGGCGAGGAGATCGGCATGATCGTCGAGGCCTCGCTAGCCCACAAAATCGATGCCCTGATCGTCTCCAACACCACGCTGGAACGCCCTGCCCACCTGAAATCATCCTTCAAGAGCGAGACGGGCGGCCTGTCCGGCGCGCCGATCAAACCCTTTGCCCGCCGCGCCCTTCAGGCCGCTGCCGAGGCTTCGGCAGGCCGCCTGCCACTGATCGCTGTCGGCGGCATCGACAGCGGCGAGGAAGCCTATGAGCGGATCCGCATGGGGGCCAGCGCGGTTCAGCTTTATTCCGCCCTTGTCTACAGGGGGCCTGACCTGGTCGGTGCCATCAAGGCCGATCTGCTGGCCCGACTGAAGGCCGAAGGTTTTAATTCCCTAAGCGAAGCCGTAACCACGTTACGTTGACCATCCATTAGTCCTCTCGCCGTAGGATTACCTATTCCGGTGTTCGACGGGGGTCGATGACCGGACGGGAAAAGGCGGGGACATGGTCGAACCTGTGGGAGTGGTGCAAGCGCAGACCAAAGGCTGGGGACAGTCGATGGTCACCCGCCAGAATACAATGGTGCACCGCATTGCAGCCGCAGCGGCTGCGGCTGTGGTCATGGCTCCGATCATCGGCATCAAAACCATTCTGGGGTGGCTGACCGCCTATATGATCATCATCGGCCTTGAGCGGATGATCGTCAGCCCCGCTCTCGACACAGACGGTCGTGGCCCGAAAGGCCTTAAGGGCCTGCTGTGCGACGCCGTCCTGTTCACCTCGGCCATGACATTCGCATGGATCGTCCTGCCGCTTTGGTTTGTGGCGGGCCTCTATGGCGGCCTGTGTGCGACCCTGTATCTGGGCGCAGGCATGCTGCAATCGGTGATCAATGGCGCAGGATCGCTGCGGATCACCATCATCACCACCACACCTACGGCCCTGGCGCTGGTCGGAACGCCCTGGCTGCTCAGCCAGATGGGAGCGGACACCAACGCCGTCGTCGCTGTCGCGACCGCCGTGGCCGTCTTCCTCGGCATTTGCTATTCCGCCGCACGCCGTCTTTACCAATCAGACCGCAACCAGCGACGCGCCTTTGAACTGGCAGACCGCAAACGCCACGAGGCCGAACAGGCCGTGGCCGCGCGGACAGCCTTTCTGCAGACCATAGCCCACGATCTGCGCACCCCGATCACCGCGATCATGACGGGTGCCGATACGCTCCGCAGCGAAACGCCCGGCCATGCCCGTCACCAGCTGGACATGATCGGCGACGCAGGCCGGATGATGAACTCCCTGCTCAACGATCTGCTGGATCAGGCCCGCATCAATGCCGGTCGCCTGAACATCTACGAACAGGCCTTCGATCTGCGCCGCATGATCGCCCAGACCGTCCGGTTGTGGCAGTCGCCCATCCGCGCAAAGGGTCTGCGACTTCGACTGGAAACAGGCGGCAACCTGCCCCGCGCCGTTCTGGGCGACGAGGTGCGGCTGCGTCAGGTTCTGAACAATCTGATTTCCAATGCCCTGAAGTTCACCGACCACGGCACGATTACCCTGCGTTGCCGCAGCTGGCCCGATGATGCCGGCAACCATGCCCTGATGATCGAAGTCGAAGACACCGGCAGCGGCATGGACGAGGAACAGTTGGCCCGTCTGTTCACCCCGTTTGACCAGATGTCCAACGACATCACCGCGCGGCATGGCGGCTCGGGTCTGGGACTGTCGATCTGCCGTGACCTTATGCGGCTGATGGATGGACGTCTGACTGCCCGCAGCGTGGCGGGCAGCGGCACAATCTTCAACGCGGCGCTGACCCTGCCCCCCGCCGAGACTGTGCCTGTCGCCGACAGGGTCTCTGCTGCCCCCCTGCCCTATATTCCGTCCAGCATCCCTCTCCATGTGGCCGAGGCCAGCGCAGACTTCACCCCGCCAAAACCCGAAACGTCCGAACCCGACAGGGTCGCCGCCACCCGTCCCGAACCTTCCGGGCCTGCATCGCCCGCACCGGAGCCGGTCAACGACCCCCCTACGGACGACGAACCGCCCTTGCGGGTGCTGGTGGTGGATGACCACGAGATCAACCGCCGCGCCATCCAGCTGATCCTGCAACCCTTTGACTGCGATATCAGCATGGCCGCCGATGGCCGCACTGCGCTGGAAATGGCCTCCCACACCCAGTTCGACGTCATCTTTATGGATGTTCGCATGCCCGAACTGGATGGCCGCGAGACCACCCGCCGTCTGCGTCAGGGCGGCGGATTGAATGCCACGACGCCCGTCATCGCCGTTACCGCCGACAATGCGCCTGAAGACCAGATGGCCTGCTCGGCGGCGGGTATGAGTGCCTATCTGGCCAAGCCGCTGACACCGGCGGCTCTGATCGCCACCTTGCAGAGCACGCTGGAACAGTCCGCCTCGGCCTCCAGCGCCGCCAGTTCCGCCGCCGCCTGACATAGAAAAAGAGCGCCTCCTGATCACAGAGGCGCTCTTTGAAACCTTTGCCTTGCGGCCGGTTCTTACAGCTCGGCGATGAGGTGCTCGGCCGACGAGACCTTGAACTCGCCACCCTGTTCAACATTCAGCTTCTCGACCACGCCGTCCTTCACCAGCATGGAATAGCGCTGCGAACGCTTGCCCATGCCAAAGCCGGTGGCGTCCAGCGCCAGGCCGATCGCATCTGCGAACTCGCCATTGCCGTCTGCCAGCATGGTGATGTCATCGTTGCCGTTCAGGCCATTGGCCTCGGCCCATGCGCCCATCACGAACGGGTCGTTGACCGAGACACAGGCCACGGCATCGACGCCCTTCTCGCCAAAAGCCGAGAGATTGTCCTTGTAGCCCGGCAGATGGCGGGCCGAGCAGGTCGGGGTAAAGGCACCCGGCACAGCAAACAGGGCCACGGTCTTGCCTTTGAAGAAGTCGGCCGTCTGGACAGGCTGCGGACCCTCTGCGGTCATGCGGGTCAGTTTCACATCAGGAAGGCGGTCGCCGATCTTGATCGTCATGGGTGTTTCTCCGAGCTCCGCACCCGGCACATCCGGAAAACGGTTCTGCTTGAACATAATGGCGTCCCCTCCGACGCCAACCCCCGCCCGCCAGCTTATTGACCCCGGGGGATCATTTTTTCGCATGGGCGGTTTCCTCTGTGCGACCTCGCGCCCCTTGCGTCTCCATCCGGCAAACCCAACAATAACGGTATGAGTTCAGACCTTCCCCCCCACGACCTGTCCGACCGCCCCGTTCAAGAGTGGCCATCTATGGCGGGTCGCCTCCTCGTGGCGATGCCGGGCATAGATGATGAGCGTTTTGAACATGCTGTCATTCTGGTCTGCACCCATGACGAAGATCACGCTATGGGGCTGCGGCTCGACCTTCCGGCTCCGGGTGTCGATCTGGCCTTCGTGCTGGACAAGCTGAACGCGCCGACACACGGCGCAGCCGGACGCTCCGTACTGATCGGCGGCCCCGTAGAGCAGGAGCGCGGCTTTGTGCTGCACACCGATGACTGGTTCAGCGAGGAAACAAGCCTGCGCGTCAGCGGCGGCATGGCCGTCACCGGCACCCGCGAGGCGCTGGCGGCGATGGGCGAGATCACCGGCCCTGCCCGTTCAACCCTGGTGCTGGGCTATGCCGGTTGGGACGAGGGCCAACTGGAAGAAGAGTTGAGCGAGAACGTCTGGCTGACGATGGAGGCGGACCCCGCCCTCATCTTCGACGACGCCTATGAGACCAAATGGGAGCGTGCCCTGGGCAAGCTGGGGATCACGGCCGGACTGCTGTCCACCCAGGGCGGAAACGCCTAGGCCTCAGCTGCGGGCCTTGATCGGTGCCGCACCGTCGGCCAGCGACTCGTTCAGATAGACCTCGGCTTCCTGCGCCGTCAGTGGCGGCGCATAGCCAAAGCCCTGTCCATAGTGACAGCCGTCCTGGACCAGCAGATAGGCCAGACTGGCATTCTCCACGCCCTCGGCCACAACCTCCAGCGACAGGTCGCGTCCTAGGTTCACAACCGAACGGACAATCTTGGCCGAGCCCTCGTCCTTGTCCATCGTCAGAACGAAATAGCGGTCGATCTTCAGCGTATCGAACGGCAGACGCGCCAGATAGGACAGCGAAGAGAAGCCGGTGCCGAAATCATCCAGTGCCAGCGACGCGCCGACCTCGCGCAGCGACGTCAGCACCTCCGCCGCCTTGGCCGGATCGCGCATGATATCGCTTTCGGTGACTTCCAGCTTCAGCGCCCCCTTGGGCAGGCCCGTGGTGCTGATGATATCCGCCACATCCTCGACCAGATGGGGCCGCTCGATCTCGCCAACCGACAGGTTCACGCTGCAGAACAGATCGCCCGCTGTCGGATGCCGCGCCAGCCATTCGGCCAATTGGCGCGCCGACCGGCGCATCATCACCAGACCCAGTTCGGGCATAAGGCCCATTTCCTCGGTCAGCGACAGGAAGTCATCGGGCGGCACCAGACCGCGCTGGGGGTGACGCCAGCGGGCCAGAGCCTCGAAGCCTGCCACGGCACCCGTCGAAAGGTTCACGATCGGCTGGAAGAAGGGCTCGATCTCGCCGCGGCCAAAGGCGTTGCGCAGCTCGCTTTCCAGCGCCAGACGCGACAGGCTGTCATTTTCCAGCGACCGTCCATAGGCCGCGACGCCACCGCGTCCAGCCGTCTTGGCGCGCTCCAGCGCCAGAGAAGCCCTGCGCAGCAGTTCACCCGCCGCCGGGGCATCCTGTCCGCCCTCGGCGCTGGCAGCACCGATGGAGACGCGCGGATAGATATCATAGCCCGCCACCGACATCGGCAGCTCCAGCGCCTCGCGCATCCGCTCTGCCGTTGTGGCATGTCCGCCCTGGCGGTCGCGCGGCACAAAGACCGCGAATTCGTCTTCGCCGATACGTGCGGGGGCAGCATCATCCGCAAAGGCTGCCGACAGGCGCGAGCCCAGCGTCGAGAGGACCAGATCGGCCCGCTCCGGCCCCAAGGCCTCGTTCAGACGCTTCAGACGGTCCAGATCGGCAATGACCAGCTCGAACTCGCCCGACTGCAACAGACCTTCGCTGACACGCCCCAGAAAACTGCACCGGTCCAGCAGATGCGTCAGGTTGCAACGGCCCGTACCGGCCATGCGATGTTCCAGCGTCACCATCCCCGCCGCGCGAAGACCGTCCTCCAGCCACACGCCGCGCCACAGACAGGTCTCAGAGCCGCGCATGCGCAGACGAACCGAAACCTCGGCCCCTTCCTGACGGGGCTTCAGCAGCCGCTCGGCCAGTGCACGGTCCTGCGGCATGGCCATAGCCACAAAGGTCGCCGACGAACATTCCGGTGCCAGCGGCCCGAGCCCCAACGAAGGGGTCGCCCCGCTGAAGCTGATGCTGTCCTGCGAGGGCGTCCATACCCACAGCGCGGAGTCGGCCGCCGCCAAGGCTTCCAAAGCCATTGCGGGGTCCCATGCAAGCGCTCTGGAGCGTTGGGTCAATGTCGCCTCATAGCTCACGTTCTGACAGCCTCCGTCCCCCAAGGTCGGACTCCAGAACGCCAAACAAATGATGATCTGCCCATACGCCGTTAATTTTCAAATAAGCCTTTGCCGTTCCCTCATGTCGAAAACCCGACTTTTCCAGAACGCGGCGCGATGCATGGTTGTGCGGCACACAGGCGGCTTCGACCCGATGCAGGGCCAGACCGCCGAAGGCGAACTCCAGAATCGCCGCCACCGCCGAGGTCGCCCGACCTTCTCCGGCATAGGGTCGCCCCACCCAATATCCCAGTGTCGCCGTCTCAGCGACGCCGCGCCGGATGTTGGACAGGGTAATGGCCCCCAGCAATGTTCCCGTCTGCTGGTTCAGGATGAAGAAGGGATAGGCCGTGCCCAGTTCCATCTCGCGGGCATAGATCGCCAGCCGCCGTTTATAAGCGGCGCGGGTCAGGTCATCCTCGGCCCATGCGGGCTCGAACGGCTGGAGATAATCGCGCGAGATCTCGCGCAGCTCCGACCAAGCCGGATAGTCGGCGGGGCGCGGAGGGCGCAACATAACCCCGGCCCCATACAGGACGGGGCCCTCGTTTTCCGATCTCCAGTCAAACAAGGCCATGCCCTGTTCTACGCCTCCCAAGCTCAGGAGTGAAACCCCGACCCTGCAGCATCTATTGTGGATGCAAAAGCTTTTCCGGCCTTGATCGCCGCCTTCGGCCCCAAAACAGCCGTTGCGGCACGGCTGTCGGCCAGCAGGCCCGCCCCGAAGTCGCGCATACCCGCCGCGGTAACCGCCTGTAGCGATTCGTCCATCTGCTCCGATGTCAGCAGGTATCCATAGGCCAGCGCCTGCACCGCATGGCGGGCAGAGCGCGTGGCGGCACTCTCGTCTGCCATCCACAGGCCGGCGGTCATCACGGCCTTGGCCCGCTGCAGCTCTGCCTCGGTGGGGCCATCCAGCGCCAGCTGAACAAGCTGTTCGGCACAGACCTTGGCCAGTTCCTCAGAACGCTCGGCGGCTGCCCCGGCATAGATGCCCAACAGACCGATATCGGCATAGGGCTCCAGATAGGCGTCGATCGCATAGGCCAGACCCCGCTCCTCGCGGGCCGACTGGAACAGGCGCGAGGCCATTCCACCCCCCAGTATTTCCGTAAACAGACGTGCCACCGACACATCTTCCGACGTCACCGAAGGCGCTATCATCTGGAACACCAGATTGGCCTGTTCGATCTTGCGGGCCATTCTGGCCTCGCCGCCGATAAACCGGGCCGGCGCGATTTCCGGTGCCGGGCTGGCGACCTCGCTACCGAACCACTGCTCGGCCAGCTTCAGGAAATGGTCTTCATCCACGCCGCCCGACACCGACACCACCATACGGTCCGGCGAATACAGGGCGGCGCGCCATGCCGAAATCATGTCACGTGTGACAGGCTTCAGGCTTTCGACCGAGCCCAGGATAGGACGGCCCAGCGACTGGTCGAAAAAGGCCGTGGCCTGTGCCATCTCGAAGACGTGGTCATCGGGGGTGTCGAACGCCTCGGCGATCTCCTGTGCCACCACATCCTTTTCGCGCTCGATCTCGACCGGATCCAGCGTCGGACGGAACACAAGGTCCGACAGAACCTGCATCGACAGGTCCAGTGCCCCGTCCACGCCGCGCACATCAAAGCTGGTCCGCTCATAGCCGGTCGCCGCATTGATGGTGCCGCCAGTGGCCTCGATCCGTTCCACGATGTCGCGCGCGCCCATATCGCCCGCGCCCTTGAACACCAGATGTTCGAGGAAATGCGACCAGCCCGAACGGGCCTCGCTCTCCATCCGCGCCCCGCCCGCCACGGCAACATTCAGGGCAAAGGTACGGCGTCCCGGCAAGGGGTCGCAAATCAGTCTTACGCCGTTTGACAGCGTGTGCAGGCGGACAGTCAGGGGGTATTTCCTTGCAGATCGGCCGTTCGCATCAGGCGACGGCGAAGCAAGCCAATATAGACACCGATCAGGACAACAGCGAGGCCGAACCATGTCGCCGCATATCCGGCGTGATTGTTGCTGAAGGCCACAGGCGGCACCGACGGATGCAGGCCCTCCACCTCGGGGTTCACGGGGGTGGCCGCATAGATGGCCCACGGCGACACCTCGGACTTCACGCCCAGCACAGCGGCCATACCCATCGTGTCGCGGCCGAAGAAGACATTGCCTTCGGGCGGGGGCGTCATGCCCGAAGGCTTGATCACCTCACGCACCACGCCGGTGAAGGTCACAGGCATGGCTGCATCGTTGCGTACAGACGGACGGGCCGTCATCTCCTGTGCGATAAAGCCGCGATCCACCAGCACAGACTGGCCGTTCTCCAGCGCGCAGGCCGATATCAGACGAAAGCCCGGCTGCCCCTCCTCGATCGACCGCAACTCGACAAAGGGGGCCGTGTTCAGTCCGCGACAGGTCATCAGCACCTTGCGGAACTCCGGCTTTTCGCCCCTCAGCACCTCGTCCACAGGCGCGGGGGGCAAGGCTTCAGCTGCGGCTCCGGCAGCAATCAGCCCTTCCTTCCACTTCAGGCGCTCGACCTGCCACACACCCAGACCGATCAGCACGGCCAGCGAAATCGCCGTAAAGCCGGTCAGAACGTAGGGAAAGCGGGGTCTGGACAAAGGCGTAGGGTCGTTCATCAGGAATCCTTGCGCGTGCGCAACATGTTCAGGGCCGTCATCAGCCCCTTTCCGGGACGCATCAAGCCCCCCGACACCAAAACCACCAATGGCAGCCAGATCAACAGATTGAGCCACAACGGCGGGCGGACCGCCAGATTGTACGCAACAGCCGCCATACCGACGCTGGCACCGGTAATCTGCATGATGAAGGTCGCGGCACCGTCACCCGTCTCGATATCCTTCAACGGATAGTCGCAGGCATCGCACCGCGCCTGCACCTTCAGCCAGCCGTCAAAAAGGGCTCCGCCACCGCAGTTCGGGCAACGCCCCCGCACACCGGCCCACACGGCCTGCCGTCCTTGAAGTCTGTTTGGTTCGGTCATGGTCTTCATAAGAAAACGGCGCGGAACCGAAGCTCCGCGCCGTCATCAGTATCAGACTTGAAGTCCGCCTATCAGCCGTAAACGACGTACAGGAAGGCGAACAGGAACAGCCAGACCACGTCCACGAAGTGCCAGTACCAGGCGGCGGCTTCGAAACCGAAGTGCTTGGTCGGGGTCAGGTGCTTATCGCCCAGGTACAGGCGCAGCAGGCAGACGGCCAGGAAGATGGTGCCGACCAGAACGTGGAAGCCGTGGAAGCCGGTGGCCAGGAAGAACAGCGAGCCGTACAGCTTCGAGTTCAGGGCCTCTTCGTTGAAGAACAGGTGGCTGTGGATGATGTGATAGTACTCATAGGCCTGAACGGCCGAGAAGATCACGCCCAGAGCCACAGTCAGCCACAGGCCAAGTTTCGCACCGTTACGGTCGCCCTTGATGATGGCGTGGTGCGCCCAGGTCACCGTGGTGCCCGACAGCAGCAGGATCACGGTGTTGAGCAGCGGCAGGCTCCACGGATCCAGCAGCTCGACGCCCTTCGGCGGCCAGGTCGACCAGGCCGCGGCCGTGTCGGTCCAGTTGCCGTATTCCGGGATCAGGGTGCGGGCTTCGTTGAAGATCGCCATGTCGAAGAACATCCAGAAGATGCTGGCGAACAGCATGACTTCCGAGGCGATGAACATAATCATGCCATAGCGCAGACCCAGTTGAACGACCGGCGTGTGGTCGCCCTGCTGGCCTTCCTTGATGACATCGCGCCACCAGCCGAACATGGAGTACAGAACACCGGCCAGACCGATGAAGAACACGAATTTGGTGCCTTCCGGCAGGCCGAACATGCCCTTCATCCAGATGACGGCGCCGGTCAGCATGACCACGACGGTCATCGAGGTGACGAGCGGCCAGGGGCTGGGGTCAACCAGGTGGTAGTCGTGTTGTGGTTTCGCGTGGGCCATTCCAGGGTCTCTGAATTAAGGCAAGAGTCGAGTTATGCAGGGCTATAGCGTTGCCGGTTGGGCTTTGCCAATGCCAATTGAGGCCTAAACCGCAGGATCAAAACCTTTGGTTGGGTAAAACGTGTAGCTGAGGGTGATTTCCTTGATCCCCCTGCCCTCACGGTCCGTGGCGATCTCGGGTGCCACAAAGTACTGAACCGGAAAGACAACCTCTTCTCCGGGGGCGATTTCCTGCCCTTCGAAACAGAAGCATTGCAGCTTTTGGAAATAGGGACCCGCCTTGTCCGGCACGACGTTATAGGCAGCCGTAGCGTGGATAGTCTGGTCCGACGTATTGGTGACCTTGAAGTAGGCCATGCCCGTTTCGCCGATGCGCAAGGTCTGGGTGGTCTGCTCGGCCTCGAAGGTCATGGGCAGATTGCGCACATTGGTGTCGAAATGGATTTTCACCGTGCGGTCCAGCACCTCGGTCGGCGCGGCCTCTGCCTGTTTCACCGTGCCGCCGAAACCGGTGACCTGACAGAACAGTCGGTAAAGCGGCACCGCGGCAAAGGCCGCCCCGACCATCGCCATAACGCCGAACACACAGGCAATGGCGATCAGGTTCTTGCGTGCCGCCTTTTTGGCGTTCGCATCACCCGCCGACATCTTAGCGCGTCTCCGCGGTCGTCACTTCAGCGGCTGCGGCTGAAGGCACAGCACCTACCGCCGCGTTCTGGGCGGCCTCAGCGGCCTTGCGGGCCTCGTTGTTGGCGTGCATGCGCGACACCGTGATCGCATAGACCGTCGCGATAAACAGCAACAGGCCGAAGGCGATGGCGATGTTGCGGCGCTTGCGGGCGCGAACCTGCTCTTCGGTGAGCTTTACGAACTCGGGCTGGTTCTGGGTCTGGGTCGTCACGCTTAGGCTCCGATCAGCGGCAGTTGCTCGACCAGCAGGGCCGAGAACAGCGCCATCAAATACAGGATGGAAAAAGCAAACAGGTTACGGGCAGGCTTGGCCTCTGTACGCACGTCATACAATGCGGCTTCGCGTCCCACCGCTTCGGCCTTGTCCGGTTGGTCGCCCGCGCGCGAGCGCCACAGACGCAAGGCCAGATAAAAGAAGAACAGGCCGCCCACAATCGACACCACGCCATAGATGACGCCGCCCAGACCCACAAAGGTCGGCGCGATCGCCACCGGCACAAAGATCAGGGTGTAGATCAGGATTTGCAGACGGGTGGACTTGGCGCCGCGCGCAACCGGCATCATCGGAATGCCCGCCTTGGCATAGTCGCCCGCCGAATACAGCGCCAGCGCCCACGAGTGCGGCGGGGTCCACAGGAAGATGATCAGGAACAGCAGCCAGGCCTGCCACGGTGCAGCGCCCGTCGCGGCCGCCCAGCCGATCACCGGCGGGAAGGCCCCTGCCGCGCCACCGATGACGATATTCTGCGGCGTCCGGCGCTTCAGCATCATCGTATAGAAGACGGCGTAATAAACGATGGTCAGGGCCAGAAGGCCACCGGCCAGCCAGTTGGTCGTCATGCCCAACAGCATGACCGAAAACACCGACAGGATGACGCCAAAGGCTATTGCGTCGTTCTTGCGCACGCGGCCAGCGGCGACGGGGCGCCCACGGGTGCGTCGCATCAGGGCGTCCGTCTCGCCCTCCAGCGCCATATTCAGGGCACCGGCAGCCCCCGCCCCCACAGCGATGCAGATCACCGAAACCACAGCGTTCAGCAACGCCAGATTACCCTGCGCGGCGATCAGGCCCGTCACAGCCGTAAACACGACCAGAGACATCACGCGCGGCTTCAGCAGCTGGAAGAAGTCTTCGGGCTGAGCGGTCGAAATAAGAGGGGGTTGGTGCTGGGTCATACTCATATAAGGCGAAGGCCGCCCCTTCGTATCACGAAAGGGCGGCCTCTCCATTCTTTATCCCGGGAGAGGGATTAGTGGTGGTCGTCCGCCTTCACCACCGGCAGTTCGTTGAACTGGTGGTGCGGAGGCGGCGAGGACAGGGTCCATTCCAGGGTGGTGGCACCCTCGCCCCACGGGTTGGCTTCTGCCGGACGACGACGGATGGCAGCTTCCAGAAGCATGATCAGGAAGACGCCGACGCCGACGATGGTGATCAGATAGCCCATCGAGGAGACGTGGTTCCACAGGGTATAGGCTTCCGGATAGTCGATGTAACGACGCGGCATGCCTTGCAGACCCAGGAAGTGCTGCGGGAAGAAGATCACGTTCACACCGACGAACATGATCCAGAAGTGCAGCTGGCCCAGGAACTCGTTGTACTTCACGCCGAACATCTTCTCGAACCAGTAGTAGAAACCGGCGAAAATCGAGAAGACGGCACCCAGCGACAGCACGTAGTGGAAGTGGGCGACGACGTAGTAGGTGTCGTGCAGCGAGTAGTCCATGCCGGCGTTCGACAGCACCACACCGGTCACACCACCGACGGTGAACAGGAAGATGAAGCCGATAGCCCACAGCATCGGGGTCTTGAAGGTCAGCGAACCGCCCCACATGGTCGCGATCCACGAGAAGATCTTAACGCCGGTCGGAACCGCGATGATCATGGTGGCAGCGACGAAGTAGGTGCGCAGCTCGATCGACATACCGACCGTGTACATGTGGTGAGCCCACACGATGAAGCCGATGAAGCCGATGGCGACCATTGCATAAGCCATCGCGAGGTAGCCGAAGATCGGCTTCTTCGAGAAGGTCGAGACGATGTGCGAGATCATGCCGAAGCCCGGCAGGATCATGATGTACACTTCCGGGTGGCCGAAGAACCAGAACAGGTGCTGGTACATGACCGGGTCACCGCCGCCGGCCGGATCGAAGAACGACGTGCCGAAGTTACGATCGGTCAGCAGCATGGTGATGGCGCCCGCCAGAACCGGCAGCGACAGCAGCAGCAGGAAGGCGGTGATCAGAACGCCCCACGCGAACAGCGGCATGCGGTGCAGGGTCATGCCCGGCGCGCGCATGTTGAAGATGGTGGTGATGAAGTTGATCGAGCCGAGGATCGACGAGATACCCGCGATGTGCAGCGAGAAGATCGCCATGTCGAACGAAGGACCCGTGTGGCCCATCGTCGACAGCGGCGGATAGGCCGTCCAGCCACCGCCGAAGCCGCGGCCCGGACCACCGTCCACGAACATCGACATCACCAGCATGATGAAGGCGGCAACCAGCATCCAGAACGAGATGTTGTTCAGACGCGGGAAGGCCATGTCCGGCGCGCCGATCATGATCGGCGTGAAATAGTTGGCGAAACCGCCCATCGTGGCCGGCATGACCACGAAGAACACCATGATCAGGGCGTGGGCCGTGACCGTGACGTTAAAGCCGTGCTTGGAGGCTTCCACGATACCCAGTTGCTGGATGATCGTGCCTTCCTTGAACAGCTGGATGCCCGGCTCGGCCAGTTCCCAACGGATCAGGCCGGACAGGGCACCACCCACCAGACCGGTGAAGATGGCGAAGATGAGATAGAGGACGCCGATGTCCTTGTGGTTGGTCGAGAAGAACCAACGGGTGAAGAACCCCGGCTTGTGATCGTGTGTTGCGCTAGCGCTAGCCATGATGAGTGTGCTCTCGCAATTCTTTATTGGGCAGCCGGGGCGGCAGCGGGTGCTGCAGCCGTTTCGGCCGGGGCTTCGGTCGGGGCTTCAGCGGCCACCGGAGCGGCAGCCTCTGCAGCTGCCGGAGCGGCTTCTACTTCGGTGCCCGGCATGGAACCGCCCTTGGAGGCGACCCAGGCTTCAAACTCTTCCTGTGTCACGACGTTGACCTGGATCGGCATGAAGGCGTGGTCGACACCGCACAGTTCCGAGCACTGGCCATAGTAGGTGCCAACCTTCTCGGCCTTGAACCAGGTGTGGTTGGTCTTGCCCGGAATGGCGTCGATCTTCACGCCGAAGGCCGGAACGGCCACAGCATGGATCACGTCGGATGCCGTGATCAGCAGTTCGACAGTCGCGCCCACCGGCACCACCATCGGCTGGTCGGCAGCCAGACGGTAGAGCTGCTTGGTGGTCTTGTCTTCCGGCAGCATGTTCGAGATGTATTCCGGAACCTTGTGGTCCGGATACTCATAGGCCCAGTTCCACTGGTTGCCGGTGACCTTCACGCGGACGTCCGGCTCGGGCATGTCCTCGTAGGCGAACAGCAGACGGAACGAGAACAGCGCGATCACCATCAGGATCAGGATCGGCACAACCGTCCAGATCACCTCGATGGTGGTGTTGTGGCTGAATTTCGCCGGCTCGGGATTGGCGCGCTTGTTATAGCGGATGCAAACCCACAGCAGCAGTGCCAGCACCAGCAGGCTGATACCGATGCACATCGGCAGCAATACAGCCTGGTGGAAGAAATGCACCTGGTGCTTCAGCGGCGATGCCGCCGTTTGAAGACCAATAGCGCCCGGGGTCGGCTGCCCCACAAGTTCTTGCGCCCAAGTCGGCGCAGCGACGAATGCGCTCAACGCAGCCGTGGCGGAACCCGCCCCTAACCGCGCTATCGCTCGCGTGCCCATCCCCATTCGAGAGTCCTCATAAACCGTTCTGCAGCAGACGCCTGCGAAGCAATCGCAAACGCGCTGAGGCCCGTTCGAACCGCAGCGTTTGGGCGGTCGTTATCGGACAAAATGTCCTCGGGCAAGGTGTCAGACACATTCCACCGCACAAGGTTGTTAGAAAGCCGCTCATTAAAAGGTGTTCATGTTTTAAAAGGTACCTTGCGTCACAAGATACCTTGTCATATCCCTTGGTCATCAACCGAGGGAATGAAATGCCCGAAACAATCGATATCCAGCTGAAGAAAGGGGTGTTGGGCCTGTGTGTCCTTGCCCTGCTCGCCCGAAGCGACAGCTACGCCTACGAGATTGCTTCTCGCCTGTCGGATGCAATCGGAATGGGCGAAGGCACCATCTATCCGCTGATGCGCCGCATGCAGACCGACGGTCTGGTCGAGACCTATCTGGTAGAATCGTCCAGTGGCCCATCACGCAAATACTACCGCCTGACCGCCAAGGGCCACGAAGCCCTTGCCGCCCAGAGCGCCGAGTGGAAGGCCTTTGCCAATGCGGTGGGCGATCTGCTGAGCGCAGCGGCCAGCGCCGACACCATCCATGCGGGTGCCCCGCAACCTGTACTGGCCATCGCGGCCACTGATTCCGACAAGGGAGCTGAATAATGAACCGCAACGAGTTCCTCGCCCGTCTCCGTCGCGGTCTGGTGGGCCTGACCAAGTCAGCCGCCGACGATATCGTCGCTGACTATGAAGCCCACTTCGATGACGCCATCGCCGCGGGCCGCTCCGAAGCCGATATCTCGGCAGCGCTGGGCGACCCCGACCGTCTGGCCCGCGAACTGAAGGCCGAAGCCGGTGCCCAGGCCTGGGCCCAGCAACCGACCGCTTCCAATGCGCTGGGTGCCGTTCTGGGCATTCTGGGTCTGGGGGCCATCGACATCCTGATCCTGCTGCCGCTGGTTCTGCCGGTGTTCGGCACGGTTCTGGCCTTCCTCGTGGCCGGTGTCGGTGTCTTCATCGCCGGTGGCGGTGTCATGGTGGTCGGCCCGTTCGCCGGCCTGCCGGGTGGCGTGTTCGCCGCCATTCTCATGGGCATCGGCCTGATGGGTCTGGGCGTGTTCATGATCGCCACGATGGCCGTCCTGATCAAATGGCTGATCGACGCCACCATCTGGTACGCCCGCCTGCACTACCGCGTCGCCAAGCCCGCTCTCGAACCGGCTTCGGCCTGATTGGACCCTGACAGGGAAAGGATAGAAACATGATCCGCAATCTCCTTATCGTAGGTGCCTCCGGTCTGGCCCTCGCCATCGTCGGTATCGGCGGCTCCCTGGCCCTTGGCGGGTCAGATCTGGCCCGCCACAGCTGGACCTGGGTGATCGATGACAACTCCGACGGGGTCCGCGTCACCCGTGACACCCTGCCCGCGCCGGTCACCCGCCAGATTGCCTGGGCCGAAAGCACCCGACTGGCCATCGACCTTCCCGGCGATGTCGTCATCATCCAGGACAGCAACGCTCCGGGCATCTCCGTGACGGGCAATGCCGATCTGGCCGAACGGGTGGTGCTGGTGGACGGCCGACTGACCCTGGACAGCGCCGACCGCCGCGGTAACGGCAAGAGCTATGTCGTGCTCGACAAACAAGGGCTGCGCTCCATCGACAATGGCCGCGATCTGAAGATCACCATCCGCGCGCCCTCGCTCAACACCTTCGAGCTGTTCGGCAACTCGGACGTCGAAATCCGCGGCTACAACCAGCCCGAACTGAACCTGACCCTGACCGGCAATGCCGACGTCGAGGTGATCGGTACGGCCGACAAGCTGACGGTGGACGCCTCGGGCAACAGCTCTGCCGAACTGGACGAGCTTCTGGGCCGCGATGCCACCATCCGCACCAGCGGCAATGCCGGTGTGAAAACCGCAGCCAATGGCAAGGTGGTGATCGTAGCTTCCGGTGAAAGCCGCGTCCGCCTGACCCGCCGCCCGTCGGAGCTGCAGCAGCAGCTCTCGCAGGATGCCGAGGTCCGTCAGGACTAAGCCTCTCCCCCGCGACGCCGCCTTCTCCCCCCGTCGCACGCCAAGGCCCCGCTGTTCCGGTTTCCTGCGACCGGACAGCGGGGCTTTTTCTTTGCGCCACAGCCTCCGCGCGCCTATCTAGCCCTTATGAGCAAACCTTCCGTCTCTTCGCCCTCGCCCATCCTCGACGCCTCCGGTGTCGACGCCGGTGACGCCCTGTCCATCCTGCAGACCGCGCTGGACGGTGCCGATGACGGCGAACTCTTCCTCGAAAAGACCGAGAGCGAGTCCCTGCTGTTCGACGATGGCCGTCTGAAGAACGCCAACTACGACGCCTGCGAAGGCTTCGGCCTGCGGGTCGTCGCGGGCGAGACGGCGGGCTTTGCCCACGCCAACGAGATTTCCGCCGCCGCCATCGCCCGTGCGGGTGACAGCGCGGCACTGGCCAAGCGCGGCTACAGCGGCACCGCCGCCGAAGCGCCGCTGGCCACCAACCAGCGCCTCTATGCGCCGGTCGATCCCCTGCTCAGCCCGTCTTTCTCCGACAAGATCGCGCTTCTGACCGAAATCGACGCCTTTGCCCGCGCCCGTGACCCGCATGTGGTTCAGGTGTCGGCCTCCATCGTCGGCGAGCGCCGCAGCATCGACATCCTGCGCGGGGATGGCCAGATCCTGACCGACATCCGCCCGCTGGTGCGACTGAACGTCTCGGTCACGGTCGAAAAGAACGGCCGCCGCGAAACCGCATCCTCGGGGGCCGGTGGCCGCGCCGCGTTCGAGGAATGGATCAAGCCCGAAAGCTGGCAGGGTCAGGTGGACAAGGCCCTGCGTCAGGCGATGGTGAACCTTGAGGCCATCGACTGCCCTGCAGGCGAGATGGACGTGGTCCTCGGCGCGGGCTGGCCGGGCGTGCTGCTGCACGAAGCCATCGGCCACGGCTTTGAGGGCGACTTCCACCGCAAGGGCTCGTCGGTCTTTACCGGCATGATGGGCAAGCGCGTCGCCGCCCCCGGCGTGACCGTGGTGGACGACGGATCGATTGCCGACCGTCGCGGCTCGCTGTCGTTCGATGACGAAGGCACCCCGACTTCGCGCACCGTCCTGATCGAGGACGGCATCATGGTTGGCCTGATGCACGACCGCCTGTCGGCCCGCCAGCTGAACGCCCGCGCCACGGGCAATGGCCGCCGCCAGTCCTTCGCCCACCAGCCCATGCCGCGCATGACCAACACCTTCATGGAAGGCGGAAACGACAAGTTCGAGGACATGATCGCCTCGACCAAGCGCGGCCTCTATGCCGCCAACTTCGGTGGCGGTCAGGTGGACATCACCAACGGCAAGTTCGTGTTCCAGTGCACCGAGGCCTATCTGATCGAGGACGGCAGGATCACCACGCCGGTTCGCGGTGCCACCCTGATCGGTGACGGGGCCACGGCCTTGACCAAGATCGAAATGATCGGCGACGACTTCGCCTTCGACCCCGGCGTCGGCACCTGCGGCAAGGCGGGGCAAGGCGTCCCCGTCGGCATCGGCCAGCCCAGCCTCAAAATGGGCGGCCTTACCGTCGGCGGAACCGCCGTCTGATAACAAAAAGGGCCACCGGCGATCCGGTGGCCCCTTTCTTATCTCGTCATGTCTTCGGCCTTAACGGACGAAATAGCCGATCACCTTCCAGCCCTCGGCTTCGCGGGACATGATGACGGTTTCCACCGCATCGGAATGGTTGGCAAAGCGCGATTTGAACTGCTGGATACCGTAATCGCCATTGGGCATGCCCGGCAGGATGCTGTCACGTTTGCTGTCCGAAGCTGTACGGCCACCAAACGCGCCAAGGCTCTCACGCACAGGCGCCACGGTCGCCTCCCACTCGGCGTCCGATCCCATCGCTTTCACCGTATCGCTCATGGCCTGATGGCTGGCCGCCCACTGCTTTTCATCCAACAGTTTGAGCCAGTTCTGAGCAACCTCGGTGGCCTCTGCAGGCAAGACATTCTGCGCCTCGGCTTGCGACGGCTGCGCCGGAGCCCCCACCGTCATCAGACCCGTCGAAAGCGCGAATACAGCAGCCAAAATACCGAACATGGCGATAAATCCTCCAATCCAGAGCGCGAGCCGCACAGTGCGACCGCCTGTTGAGGACGAGCCATGCCCGTCGATGTGGCCCTGAGCTTCCCCGTTTTTTCGTCTCCAAGAAAATCGGGGGTCCCAAGTTTTTTGGACTGCTCGCCTTCATAGGCTGCAAACTCGCGCGCCGCAGACCGGCTATTGGGGGCATCCAGCTTGCGCCGCGCCGCCCGCAGATACTCGTTCACAGTATGAACCGACAGCCCCAGCACCTGTGCCACCGACTTCGCCTCATGCCCCGCCGCCAACAAGCGCAGGACATCCTTCTCACGCTCAGACAGGCTCTCGAAAAGTTCGGTGTTCATAAAGGATCAAGATCGAGCAAGGCTGGAAACCGCACCACAATGCCCCGCGATCAGCGTAAGGCCAAGCTTTTACAACAAAAACTATGACCTGCTCTGGTCCAGCCTCATCTGCTGCCATGGCCCCGGAGCCTTGTCGGTGCGATGCACACACCCCGCCCAACAGCAGGGCCGCCGCTTGCCTTCCTTTAGCGCCTCAAGCGTGCGCTCGATCCTCTTTTGGCGCGTTGCCACCTGCTTGGCATCCTCGACCCAGCAGATGAACTCGTTGCGCCCAAGCGGGGTCAGCCCCTGCCAGAGCGCAAACGCCTGCCCGTCCGCCCGTATTGCGGTTTCCAGATCGGGGGCCACCGCATGCACCACGCCTTGGGCTATTGGTTCGGACGTCGCATTCATAGCCCAGTCTCCGGAGCTCTATTTCCAGTCGGGACCGTCGATCTCGTATCCGGCTGCGACCAACTGATCCAGAACACCATCAGCCTCGCCCAACGTCCTGATCGGCGCAACCGCCAGCGTCACGCCCTCATCGGCGATCGCGGTCGAGATCGCATTGACCCATTCCGTCCGCATCCGCACCCGTACGGACGGATCCCCCCAAGGCCAGCACTCATCCATCGCCTCATCGAACGGCGAGGCCAGCACCGCCTTCACATCCAGCCTGCGCCAGGCCTCCGCACGGTCCGCCATAGCGTTGGCTCCATATTCAGCCGCCCCCATCGCCGCGCGCAAACAGCTCAGCTGGGTTTCATCAGGCGACGAGATCAGGGATTCCACCAGTTCACTGCCCCGCACCACGCCGATACTGTGGGTCTTGATGTTCGCACGCCGCGCCGCCCGTTCGGCCACCCGCTCGACCCTCGGATCGCGCGATCCATCTTCACCGGCACGCTCTTGCACCAGATCCCTCGCCACAAGCAGCGGTCGTATACGCCTCCAGCTCTCACGCTTCTCATAGGCCTTCAGCGGGACCAGACGCTCGTAATCCGCGGCAGGGATCACCTGATCCAGCGTCTGCTGGTCCGGTAACACTACAATCGTTCGCGACCGCCAGAGAATGCGCAGAATGTCCGCTGGCGATGCCCGCATATCCTGCGGGAACAGCACACGGTCCACCCGCCTGACCGCCCCCTCCAACGCCTCGGCCCGCCATTCGAAGCCTTTGGGCACTTCGCGGATCATTCCCACAAGGATCAGGACACCGTCATCCCCCTTGCGCACAGTCCACATCGGCAGTCCGGCACGTCGCGCGCTAACAACGACCTCCTCAACCTGCACGGCCTGATCTTCAGATCCCAAAGTATTGGCAACATGATCTTGCGCGGAAACAGGGGCACTTATTGTAATAAAAATCGCAATGACCGAAAACAATGTAAAAATATTAAGTTTCGACATATCGAACTTTCGCATCATTGCTATTTGTTAATGTACCTGACATCGCCGTAATCGTGGATGATGTTTAATCCACCTGTACAGCTTGTAACTGGATACTACACAACAATCGCCTCAAAACCTTTTCCACATTCCAAGGGAAGGGGATTGAAATGTTTGTCAAGCGTCTGTTGCTCACCACATCTGTCATTAGCCTTGGCCTGGCGCTCCCTGCCCTTGCCCATGCCGAGACACCTGCGCCCGCCCCATCGGCCACCGCACCGCAGACAGATGACCACGGCTCCCTGGTCTTCCAGCCCGAGTTCTTCGCGGCCTATCGCCCCAATACCGCACTGGAAATGGTCAACCGCGTCCCCGGCTTCTCGCTCGACGACGGTGATGACGCCCGCGGCTTTGAAGGTGCGGTGGGCAATGTGCTGGTCAACGGCAGCCGCCCGGCATCGAAAAGCGACAAGCCCTCGTCAGTTCTGGGCCGTATCGTCGCCTCGCAGGTCGAGCGTATCGAGCTGGTCCGTGGAGGCGCGCCGGGTATTGAGATGCAAGGCTATGCCCTGGTCGTGAATGTCATCCTGAAGGGCACCGCCAGCACCGAACACATCCTGTCGCACAACAGCTTCATCTATGACGGCGGAAAGAGCCTGTTCGGCGGCGGCTATCAGGTGACGCACCGCAAGGGCGAGTACACATACGGCCTTTCCCTGACCGACAATATTGCATCCAGCGATTCCGTGGGCGAAGGTCCCTATCGCCGGTTTGGCCCGGACGGCACCCTGTTGCGCGACGAGGCCTATACCAGTGCGGCATACGGCGGTGGCAGCAGCATACGCGGTTCTTTCGCGGGGCCTCTTCTGGGCGGTACCGTCAACATCACTGCCCGCTATGGCATCAGCGACTGGGTCAATAACTCACAGCAAACCGCTGTAAATATTGCACGGGACAACCGCTATAGCCGCGAGGGCGATAATAGCGAGTTCGGGCTCACCTATACCCGCTCCCTGAGCGACAGGATCCGTTCCGAAACCCGTATCAGCTACGACACCGAGGACTCCGAAATCCAGGACAGCGCCAAAGCGCTGCAAAACGGTACGCAATCTCCGGAACAGCTGTTCAAGGCCGACACCCACTCTTCGGAGTCCATACTTCGCAGCGTCCTGCGCTACCAGCACTCCAACAAGCTGGAGCTGGAGGCGGGCGGCGAGGTGGCCTTCAACACCCTTGATGTCGATCAGGCCTATTCTGTCGGCGGCGTCAATGTGCCCCTGCCCTCGGCCTCTGTGACCGTCGAGGAGGTTCGCGGCGAACTGTTCGGCAAGGGAACGTGGAAGATCGCCCCCACCATGACACTGGAAGGCGGCCTGCGACTGGAGCATTCCACCATCAGCCAGTCCGGCGATGTCCAGAACGAGGAAAGCTTCTTCTTCGCCAAGCCCCGTCTGCAACTGACCTGGACCCCGCGCGAGAACACCCAGTTCCGCGCCCGTTTCGAGCGCAGCGTCGGACAGCTGAATTTCGAGGACTTCGCCGCCTCCAGCGAATTGGGCTCCGACGACATCAAGGGCGGCAATGTCAACCTGACACCCGAACAGCGCTGGATCAGCGAGATCAGCTTCGAACACCGCTTCTGGAAGGAAGGCATCTTCAGCATCGCCTACCGCCACGATGCCATCAGTGACGCCATTGATGTCATTCCGCTGGATGGCGGCCTTTCCGCCGTCGGCAACATCGGTGACGGCACCCTGGACCAGTTGCGCGTCAACTTTGCCCTGCCCACAGACCGGCTTTTCATTCCGGGCGGGCGGGTGAAGTTCGAAAACACCTGGAACAAGACCGAGGTCACCGACCCGACCTCGGGCCGCAAGCGCCCCATGTCCGGCGTGCGCCCGTCACAGGCCCAGATCTCCTTCGAACAGAATATCGCCGCCCTGAAGATCAGCTGGGGGGCGGACTGGATGCCCCGCATGAGCCAGTACACCTACCAACCCGATTACGTCTCGGGCTGGGACGGCAAGGACTACTACCAGCTCTGGGTCGACTATAAGCCGGTACCGTCGCTGTCGATCCGCGCACAGGTTACCGTCTGGGACAGCTTCTACTGGCAGCGCGAAGCCTATGCCGACCGCAGCACCCGCCCCATCGACTATACCGAAGTCCGTGACGTCGCCCCGCGCCCCTTCTACCAGCTGCGCCTGCGCAAGACGTTCTAAAGTTCTCCCCCGCCGGACGCCTGCTCTTTCCGGCCAGTAAAAAGGCGGCACCTCCCTCGGGAGATGCCGCCTTTCTTATGCCTGAACGGGCAAAGGGATCAGCGGACGCCCGCCATGCCCTTCTTCAGTACCGGCGACAGGACCAGCAGGATGCCGCCGATCACAACACCGGTCATACCGATGGTGTTGTACATCGACGTATAGCTCTGCAGAGCCGCAGCCGGGTCGGTCACGACGCCAGCCACCGTGTCGGTCGCGGTCGCCTTGGCGATCACGCCGGCCACGATGTGGGCCACCGACGACGACAGGAACCAGATACCCATCATCAGGCCGACCATGCGCGCCACCGACAGTTTGGTGATCATCGACAGGCCCACCGGCGACAGGCAAAGCTCACCCAGGGTGTGCAGCAGATAGGTCAGGAACAGGAACATCAGCGGCACCTTGAAGGCATCGTTGGCCTGCGTCGCCGCAGCCCATGCCAGCAGCAGGAAGCCCGCCGAAACCAGAACCAGCGCCACCGAGAACTTCACCGGGGTCGACGGTTCCTTGTTGCGCTTGCCCAGCCAGACCCACAGCGCCGCCATCAGCGGACCGCCGATGACGATGATGCCCGGGTTGAACATCTGGGTATAACCGGCGTTGAACCAGTTCGGCATCTGGGTCGATTGGTCGGCAAACAGGGTCAGTGACGAACCGGCTTGCTCGAACAGAGCCCAGAACAGGACCGAGAAGAAGATCAGGACCTGGGCCACCAGCATGCGGCTGCGCTCCGCACCCTTCAGGCTGAAGACCGTCGTGCCCACGACCAGCGCGAAAGTGATCGCGGCGACCGGAATCAGGATGGCCTGGATGATCTCGTGGCGCTGCATCAGCAGCCAGATCGGGAAGACCGAAACGATACCGGCAATCCAGAAGAACGGCTCGACCGGAACGCCCAGCAGACGACGGCCCTTGATCGGTTGCGGCGGACCACCGCGGCCTTCCAGCCACGATTGGCCGATCAGGAAGGTCACCAGACCCAGCAGCATACCGATGCCGGCCAGACCGAAACCATAGGCCCAGCCATAGTTATAGCCGAGGTACGAGCAGGCTGCGGTCGCCAGCAGCGAGCCCAGGTTGATACCGACGTAGAAGATGGTGAAACCACCGTCACGACGGGGGTCATCCTGTTCGTACAGGGCACCCACGACCGTCGAGATATTGGCCTTCAGGAAGCCCACGCCGACGATGATCAGCGACAGGGCCAGGAACAGCACCGGCTCGCCGAATCCGAGGTCACGGGTGATCTCGGTCTTGTAGCTCTCGGTCGGAACGAAGTTCGGGAAACCGGCCTGCCCCTCGGCAATCGGCTCGACGCGGGTGACGCCCTCGCCCGAGATCTTGATCTCTGCGCGCTCGCCCGCCGCATTCACGACGAACATCTTGCGGTTCTGGTCGCGGCCATCGACTTCCACCTGATAGGTGGTGCCGTCAACGATCATGCGTTCCTTGCCGCCCGTGCCTTCAAAGGCCATGGCAAAGTGGCCGGCCACCAGCATGACGGCGCCGATGATAACAGCCTTGCGCGCGCCCAGATAACGGTCGGCAATCATACCGCCCAGAACCGGCATCAGGTACACCATCGCCGCATAGGCGGCATAGATGCCCTGGGCTTCCTTGGGTCCAAACAGGAAGTGCTGGACCAGATAGACGGTCAACAGCGCACGCATACCGTAGTAGGAGAAACGCTCCCACATTTCGGTGAAGAAGAGAATGACCAGGCCTCGGGGATGCCCGAGGAAGGTCTTGCGGGGCTCTGCCGACAGGCTGCCCCCTGTTTCCGTCGCTGACACGCGGAACTCCATAATCTACCGCCCCCGTCGGGCGCTGAAACATCAAGAAACAGCACGACAAGCCGCTAGTCACAAGATGTTAACGACGTTTTTCGACGCGGAGCAGGCCCAAACTTGCCACAAAACAGCGACGGCGCGGGATTTCGTACCCCTCCCGCCTGTTAAGATCGATGTTCTTTAAACTGTACATATGGCAAAGCTTCTGACACATTTGGCCTGCAACCTTGGGCCATCTCATAAGTCTGCCTGCCTTGATCGCGCGCCCCTTCACCCTGGACGATGCCGCCGGCGTCAACGCACTCCACGCGCAGATTCACTGGCCTGTACCTTCTGCAGCCCAGTGGGAATGGCTGGCCGCGCATCCCGCTCACAGGGGCGGCCAACCCATCGGCTGGGTGATCGACAATAACGGGCGTATCGACGGCTTCATCGGCTGCCAGAGACGACATGTCTTCCACCGGCGACAGAGGCTTATCCTGGGCTCCATCCATTCCGTCATCGTGGCCCCCTACGCCCGCGGCTCGACGCGGACGCTTCTGGACACCGTGGCCGCCGAACCCGATCTGGCCGCGACCGTGATCCTGAACGCCAACCGGATCGGCAGTCCCGTCTACAGCCACAGGGGGTACGCCCCTCTGGCCGGTCCGTCGCACGACGTCAGGATCTCTTGGATACTGGCCCCCACCATCACCCTGATGTCGCGCCTCATGCGTCAAAGCCTCGAACGCTGGCCCGGCATGGTCAATGTGTTCGGTGAACGTTTCAGCCCGCGCGCCAGCACCCTGTTCAATCCGCGCCTGATCCATTGGCCAAAGGGCGTGCACCTCATCGAGGATCTCAGCGACAACTCTGCCTATGGCCAGTTCTGGCGCGATCTGCTGGCGGAGCCGCGCATGGTTTCGGATCGAAGCCCTGCCCTGATGCGCTGGTTCTGCCAACAACCTGACCGTATGCGTCCGCCCCTGATGCTCGGCTATCATGACGACCGGGGCCTTGCGGCCTATGCCCTGGCCCAGATTTCAAAGACCGGCCCCGTGGACGTGGCCGTTCTGGAGATACTGGACATGGTGGCCCTGGACCGTGCCCCCGACACGGCCCTGCCCGCCCTGATCAAGGCCATAAAGACCGCCGCCTATAAGATGGAGGCCGCCAAGGTCCGCCTTCCGGTGGTCAATGCGGAACTCATGAGGCGGCTGGGAAGTCTCGCCCGTTCTGCCCACCGCGAAGGGGCCTGGGGCCACGGCTTTATCAAGGCCGGCGATGCGGCCCTGTTCGATAGCTGGTCCCCCACCGCCTTTGACGGCAGCGACGGCTTCACCCTGCGCCAACCGCCAGCACCGCGTATGGCGGGTTCCCGAACACCGCCACCAGAGAATTCACCAGACTAAAGCGATGGATACCCAGAAGATGCCCGTCGCCCGCGATTTCTTCTCTTCCATCAGAATTTGCGTTTGCCGCTGACGGTTTCCCAGAACAGGCGGAAATCCCCCATCAGGCTCCACAGCGGATATTGGAAGGTGGCGGGCTTGTTCTTCTCGAAGAAGAAATGCCCCACCCAGGCAAAGCCATAACCCACCAGCGGCATGGCCAGCAGCCACCACGGATTGCGCGTCGCCAGAAACGCCACAAAGGCCGCGATCACCAGACCCGTCCCCACCACATGGATGCGGCGGCAGACCTGATTGGAATGCTCGTGGATGTAATAGGGGTAGAAAGCTTCGAACGAGGCGTAACGCTCGCCGGTTTTCGGGTTCGTCATAAAGAAAATGCCTCCGAAATCACTTCCGGAGGCACCTTCATCTATCAGCGTTAGCGCGTCAATCAGTCGAAGCGCTTGGCCTTGCGCGGGCCGCCCTTGCCGGCAAAGGCAGGCTTGCCCGCACCGCCCTTGAAGCCGCCCGACGGCTTGCCGGCGAAACCGCCAGCGGGCTTGGGACGGAACGGCTTGGCGCCACGGTCCGGACGGTCACCGC
>NZ_DJFS01000054.1 GCF_002432125.1 Brevundimonas sp. UBA5866 | reverse complement strand
CCTGCCGCGCCTGCCGCCCCCCAACCGGCCCCCGTCACCCCGACCACGGTCGCGGGCACCATCACCGTCGAGGACGCCTGGTGCCGCCCCACGCCGAACGGTGCCAAGGCCGGTGGCTGCTATGTGATCCTGACCGCATCTGAAACCGACACCTTCAAGGGCGTGTCCTTCGAAGGGGCCGACATGACGCAGATCCACGAGATGAAGACAGAGGGCGGCGTCATGTCGATGGCCCACCTCGAAAACGGCCTGCCCATGCCCGCTGGCCAGCGCGTCGAGCTGAAGCCCCACGGCAACCACATCATGCTGATGGGTCTGAAGGCTCCGCTGGTCGCCGGACAGACCGCCAAGATCACCCTCGACTTCGACAAGGCCGAGGATGTGACCGTCGACTTCCAGATCCGCACCCCGCCCGTCGTCGGCGGCGAGGAATAAACCTTCAAAGGGCGGTCGAAAGACCGCCCTTTTCCGCTTATAGAGGGCCCCATATATCGCGCGGACTGACAAATCGGCTCGGAACGGCTAAAGGCACGCGCTCACGAGGAATACCATGGCCCTTAAAGTCGCGATCGTCGGCCTGCCCAACGTGGGCAAGTCCACCCTGTTCAACGCCCTGACCAAGACGGCAGCGGCACAAGCTGCAAACTATCCGTTCTGCACCATCGAGCCGAACACCGGCGACGTGGCCGTGCCGGAACCCCGCTTGAACCAGCTGGCTGAAATCGCCGGTTCGAAGGAAATCATTCCGGCCCGTATCACCTTCGTGGACGTGGCCGGTCTGGTGCGTGGCGCGTCGAAGGGCGAAGGTCTGGGCAACCAGTTCCTGGCCAACATCCGCGACTGCGACGCCATCGCCTTCGTCGCCCGCTGCTTCGTCGATGACGACATCACCCACGTCGAAAACCGCATCGACCCGATCTCGGACCTCGAAATCATCGAGACCGAACTGATGCTGGCCGACCTCGAGAGCCTCGAGCGCCGCCGCGTTCAGGTCGAGAAGCGCGCCAAGGGTGGCGACAAGGAATCGCAGCTGAACCTCAAGCTGATCGACGCCGCCCTTGAGCAACTGCGCGAAGGCAAGCCCGCGCGTCTGGCCGAAGTGTCCAAGGAGGACAAGAAGGCCTGGGACATGCTGCAACTGCTGACCGCCCTTCCGGCGCTCTATGTTGCCAACGTGGAAGAAGCCTCTGCCGACAAGGGCAACGACCTGTCCAAGCTGGTCGCCGAACGCGCCGCCAAGGACAATGCCAACTCGGTCGTCATCTCGGCGCAGATCGAATCTGAAATCGCCGTCCTGGATGATGAGGAATCGGCTGAATTCCTCGAGACCCTCGGCCTTGAGGAGCCGGGCCTGAACCGCCTGATCCGCGAAGCCTACAAGCTGCTGGGCCTGCAGACCTATTTCACCGTGGGTCCGAAGGAAGCGCGTGCATGGACCATTCCGGTCGGTGCCACCGCCCCGCAAGCCGCTGGCGTGATCCACACCGACTTCGAAAAGGGCTTCATCCGCGGCGAAACCATCAGCTTCGACGACTACGTCGCCTACAAGGGCGAAACGGGTGCCAAGGAAGCGGGCAAGATGCGCGCCGAAGGCAAGGCCTATGTCGTCAAGGACGGCGATGTGATGCACTTCCTGTTCAACAACTAAGTCGAACAGGCCACCATTCCAAAAGGCACTGCCTCCTCGGGCAGTGCCTTTTTCTTTGCTCTGCACCCTCCGTAAGATTACAAGACTCACAAGCTGCACCATTCAAGAGCGGCTGGAGGGGGCATTCTTGAAATCCATCAACCGCATCATCGCCGCGGTGATCGCTTCTGGCTGCTCGGCATTGGCCGTTCAGGCCACCGCCCAAACGCGCACGCAAGACACGGCGCCACTGATCATCCATCCGCCCGCAGCGGGCGAAGTGACGATTGGCGAGGAAGTCTCCAGCGTCATGACCAATCCGGTCCTGCGCCTTCGTACCACCACCATGCGCGCGGCCAAGCTGGACATGGACACCGATACGCCCTCGGGTTTTGCGCTGGCCAAGATGCTGCCTGCGGGCACGAAGATGTTTGGCATCCACACGACATCGGGCTGGGCCTATTGCGCGGTCGCGGAATCTAGCGCCCGCTGGTGGACGACTGATCAGTTCGTCTGTTTCGAGGACGCCGACAAGGATGGTCGTTTCGAGAGCGTAATGCGCTCGGGTGCGCCCTTCATGCGCGTGCCACTGTTCGTGTTCGAGACAGGCAACCGCATCGCCTTGGCGACCCCTGCTCCATATACGCCGATCGACGTCAATGATGGGCCGTCGATGGACATGACCATCTATGCGTTTCAGACCAAGCGCGATTACCGCGACGGTAACATCTATCTGCGCGCTGGCTTTCGCCCCGACGAGGCCGTAGGCCACATTCCTATACGCGGACTGGCCGCCCGCGCCCGCTTGACCCCCGACGGTCCAACCCGCATGAACCTGATGGGGCTTGAGATCGAAATCCTCTCCACCGACGAGAATGGCAATATCCGCTATCGCATCCTCAAAACGCCTGAAGAGGGCATGATCTATCGCGCGACCATGAGTGTCTCGACCACCTACACCCCAATCCTCATTCCGGGCTGAGAACGCGCATGACTGTTTATTCCGCCATTGCACTGGCTCTGGCCCTGCAAACCGCGCCCGAAGCCGCAACTGCACCGACAAGTGCGCAAATCACCGAAACCACGGATGATTCCGATCTGGCCGCCCTTCAGGACGCTGATAGCGAAGCGGCCCCAAGCGAAGCCCGGCCAACCATCTTGGTCACCGTGCCTCAACCGCTTGTCCTTGTACGAACCGCAGTCACACCCGACACTGAGTTCCGCACCGTCGACCACGGCCAGATCATATCCTCACAGGACATTTCTCCGGCCCAGTTCGTGACCATCACCACGCCGGTTAACAACGCCAACAAATACGGCCCCGCAGGTGCATCCCTGTGGAAGTATCTTGTTGGCGACAAAGAGTGGTGGTGCTGGCGCAACACGGCGGGCTTTCCGGCGTGGAACAGGCCGACCGATTTCTACTGCTACAACGATACCGATGGTGACGGCACCTTTGACGAACTGCGCGAGAACCCCGGTTGGAGCTCATCCATCCGCCACTCCCGCTTCATCGCTACCACTCTTGGCACAGTAGAGCGGGCGCGCGGCAAGGCCAGCTATATCGCCGGCGGTCAACTGGACTATGTCGAGCAGGTAGCCATCCGCTATGACGCGCCAATCTTTGGCTCCGTCAATGCAGACGGCATTATCACCAAGGGGGCTGTGTCATTCGATGTCATCGCCGGTGTAGGCCCACAGGCCGCCCAACCAAGCTCGTCTCTGCTCTACGCGCGCCTTGTCGATCCGGCCGGAATGGACAAGCTGTTCTCTATCCCCGTCGCACTGGACGAGAATGGAAAAGGCAAAACCGAACACCCCAGCGGCATTTCTATCGAGGTGGAGCGGGCCAATGCCGACGGCACTGTCGTGATGAAGCTGCTATCCGGTTATCCGACCGGCGAAGCCTCACTCATGCCTCCCATACCGAGGCTGTCGTTTGAATCCTTGCTACAGATCCTGCAAGCCCGCGGCGATATTTAGAGATTCTGTATAAAGAGCGACGTTTTCTACAGGGTCATCCTTCGGGTGACCCTGTTATTTTGCCTGCCTATCCTTATGGGGAGGTCCTCTTGTCCTTGAAGTTCGACACTCTGGCGATCCACGCCGGATATTCGCCCGATCCGACGACCAAGTCCGTCGCGGTGCCGATCTATCAAACCACCAGCTACGCCTTTGAAGACACCCAGCACGGGGCCGACCTGTTCGACCTGAAGGTGNNGGTGCCGGGCAACATCTACACCCGCATCATGAACCCGACGTCGGATGTGCTGGAAAAGCGCATCGCGGCGCTGGAGGGCGGCATCGCGGCCCTGACGGTGGCCTCGGGTCAAGCGGCCATCACCTATGCTATCCTGACCATCGCAGAAGCCGGCGACAACATCATCGCCACCAGCACCCTGTATGGCGGCACCTACAACCTGTTCGCCCACACCCTGCCCCAGTACGGCATCGAGGTGCGCTTCATCGATGCCGATGATCCCGCCGCCATCGCCGCCAATACCGATGACCGCACCAAGGCCGTCTTCTGCGAATCCATCGGCAATCCGCTGGGCAATGTGGTGGACTTCAAGGCGCTGGCCGATGCGGCGCACGCCGCGGGCCTGCCGCTGATCGTCGACAACACCGTGCCGACGCCATACCTGACCCGCCCCATCGAACATGGCGCGGACATCGTCATCCACTCCCTGACCAAATACATCGGCGGTCACGGCACCTCGATCGGTGGGGCTATCGTGGACAGCGGCAACTTCCCGTGGGCCGAACACAAGGCCCGGTTCCGCCGTCTGAACGAGCCGGAAATCAGCTATCACGGCGTGGTCTATACCGAGGCGCTGGGTCCGGCTGCGTTTATCGGGCGGGTGCGGACGGTCCTGCTGCGCAACACGGGCGCGGCCATCTCGCCGTTCAACAGCTTCCTGATCCTGCAGGGGCTGGAAACGCTGGCGCTTCGCATGGACCGCCACGTCGAGAACGCCACCGCCATCGCCTATTGGCTCAAGGTTCACCCCAAGGTCGAATGGGTCAACTATGCGGGTCTTACGGACCACCCGTCCAACCCGCTGATCCAGAAGTATTTCGGCGGCAAGGCGTCGGGCCTGCTGACCTTTGGCGTCAAGGGTGGCCGCGAGGCCGGTGCCCGCTTCCAGGACGCGGTGAAACTGTTCACCCGTCTTGTGAACATCGGCGATGCCAAGTCGCTGGTCTGCCACCCCGCCTCGACCACCCACCGCCAGCTCTCTCCCGAAGAGCTGAAGCGTGCGGGCGTGACCGAGGACACGGTGCGCCTGTCGGTCGGTATCGAACATATCGACGACCTGATCGCCGACCTCGAACAGGCTCTGGCTGTCGTCTAAGCCCGCATCGCAGGCACGAAAAAGCCCTCCGCCAGTCCGGCGGAGGGCTTCTTTGTTTCAGGCCGTGATCAGCGCCGGTCGGCGCGGGCCGTTTCGGAGCGGGCGCGGACCTGTCCGAACTCGGATTCCGGCTTCCACGTCGGCCACACGCGGCTGTCGGCCAGTTCGCGGCCCAGACGGTACAGCAGGGTCAGGTTCTCGACCGCCGAGGTGAAGTCCAGATCTTCCGACCACTCATCGCTGGGGCGGTGATAGACACGGCCGAAACGTTCCTGCCATGCGGCCTTGCCTGTCTCGACGCCTCCGTCAACGAAATCGACACCGTGCCACGGCATCAGGGCCGGAACCCCCGCGCGGGCGAACGGGAAGTGGTCCGAACGGTAGTAGAAGCCCTGCTCCGGCTGGCCGTCATCGGACACATAGCGTCCCTCGGCCTTGGCCAGAACGTCCAGCATGTCTTCCAGCGTGTTCTGACCCTTGCCGAAGATCGGCACATCGCGGGTCGGACCCGACAGCGGCAGCATGTCGATGTTGATGTCCGCTACCGTGGTTTCCAGCGGATAGACCGGATCGGCTGTATAGCCATAAGCCCCCAGCAGGCCCATTTCCTCGGCGGTGGCATGCAGGAACACGACCGTGCGCTTGGACGGACCGTTCTTGGCGAACTGGCGCGCCATTTCCACGACACCGACGGTGCCCGAGGCATTGTCCCACGCACCGTTGAAGATGTTGTCGCCCGGATGGTCGTTGGTGCCGACGTGATCCCAGTGGGCGCTGAAGATGATCGTCTCGTCCGGGAATTCGGTCCCCGGCAGGCGTGCGATCAGATTGCTGGTGGACAGGATATCCTTTTCTTCCTCGGCCTTCACCGAGACGGTGACGTTCAGGGCGCGGGCCTTGAATGCACCGCTTTCCAGCGTCTCTTCCTCGGCAGTACCGATGCCCCAGCTCTTGGCCAGCTCACCCGACAGCCACCCCTTGAACTGCAGCTCGGCAGAACCCGGGCTTAGCGTTTGCTGGCGGCCGTTGCGGGCCAGCGTGCGCGAGAAATCCGACTGCACAGTGATGACGCCCACCGCGCCGCGACGGAAGGCTTCATCGGCCTTATAGGCTTCCTGAGCGTAGAAACGACGGTACTGGCTGCCGAAGCTCGGAGAGCCGGACATAACGACCACGACCTTGCCGGTCACGTCGATGTCGCCATAGTCGTCCCACTCGCGCTCGGGCGCAGTGATGCCGTAACCGGCAAAGACCACAGGCGCATTTTCGACAGCGGCCAGACCTGCGCTGTTGATGGCGCGGACAATCAGACCGTCTGCCGCCGCGACCGTAGACGCCTGACCGGACACAGTCGTCGAAACCACGGCTTCAGCCTTGGGCGTCAAACGCAGCACCTCGATGGTCTGCAACCACTGGCCGTTCGGTCCGCCCGGTTGCAGTCCCATCGCTTCGTACTCGGCCTGCAGCCAGGCGAGTGTCTTTTCCTCACCGACGGTGCCCGGCTTGCGGCCCTGGAAGTCGTCGGCGCTGATGACGCGGATTTTCTCGGACAGTGTCTGCGCCGAAAAGTCCTGCGCAAAGGCCGGTGCCGATATAAAGACGAGTGCGGCAAGCGCCGCCCCGCGTAGGAAATGCTTGGCCATCCGGCCCCTCCTGAAAAAACCCTGCAGGTGTTGCAGGTGGAAGGCGGCCTCCACAAACCGCCCTCCCGAAAATCCTATAGCCTATCGGCGTTGCGCCTCTGAGCTTGCACGCACAGCAGCGAATTCGGACGTGGGTTTCCATTGCGGCCATTCTGTAGAATTGGCCAGCGCCTTGCCCGCCTCGTAGACGACATCCATGTCCTGAACCATGCCGCGCAGGTCCCAGTCCGCTCTCCACTCGTCAGCGACCTGGTGGTAGCCGGTACGGCTGTATTCCGCCGCCATCGCGACGCGCGGCTCGATCGGTGCGTCGATGAAGTCGCCCGTCGAGTTGATGTAGGCCATCGGCACACCGCGACGGACCAGCGGGAAGTGGTCAGAGCGGAAATAGATGCCCGCAGCCGCACCGGCATCCGGCACGATGCCCCGGCCCTGCGCCGTCGCGATTTGCACCAGCCGGTCATCCAGATCCGAATGGCCATAGCCGGTGATGTTCAGCTTGTCCTTGCGGCCATAGACATTGGCGGCATCGATATTGAAACCGGCCACCGTGGTTTCCAGCGGATAGAGCGGATTGGCCGCATAGTATTCCGAACCCAACAGGCCGGATTCCTCTGCGGTGAAGGCCACCATGACGATGGAGCGTTCAGGCTTCGGACCCTGACCGAAATGACGCGCCAGCTCCAGCAGGGCCGCCGTGCCCGAGGCATTGTCAATCGCCCCGTTGAAGATGCGGTCGCCGTTCACGCCCTCGTCCGTGGCAATGCCGATATGGTCCCAGTGACCGCCATACAGGATGGTTTCAGCCGGACGGGCCGAGCCTTCCAGACGGGCCACGACGTTGTGCGTCACGATCTGCTCTGAGGCCTGGTCAAAACGGACATCCATCGTCGCCTTGAGGTCCACCGGCTGGAAGTCCGCGCGGCGGGCCAGGCGCTTCTGCTCTTCGAAATCGACACCGGCTGCGGCGAACAGTTTCTCGGCGACATCGCGCTGTATCCATGCCTCGACCGGCACACGCTCGGCTGCGGGATTTTCGCGAACGATATCGAACTGCGGCACGGTCCAGGAATTGACCACGGTGGTCCAGCCATAGGCCGCGGGGGCCGTCTCGTGGACGATCAACACCCCGGCTGCGCCCTGACGGGCCGCTTCCTCGTATTTGTAGGTCCAGCGCCCGTAATAGGTCATGGCCTTGCCGCCGAAGGTGTTCAGCTCCGGCTCTTCGAAGTCTGGGTCATTGACCAGCACCACAATGATCTTGCCGCGCACATCGACCTTGAAATCGTTCCAGTTACGCTCGGGTGCGTTGACCCCGTAACCGACGAAAACCAGAGGCACGTCCTTCAGGTCCACACCATTGCCCGGCAGACGCGAGGAGATTGTCACCTCCTGCCCCTGTGTCAGCGGCATGACCTCTCCGCCCTGCTTGAGCGAGGCCTGAACATTCGACGAGGCGATGCGGTTCAGGGTCACGGCCTGCGTCCAGCCGCCATTCTCGCCACCCGGAGCGAAACCCGCAGCGGCAAAGCCCGCGCTCAGATAGTCGATGACCTTTTGCTCGGCCCGAGTGGCAATGCCGCGCCCTTCGAAGCTGTCGTCGGACAGTATCCGGATATCTTCGGAGATGCGGTTGGTGTCGAAAGCCGTCTGGGCCATTGCGGTTCCCGCCATCAGGGCCGTCGTCAAAGCCACAGCAGCTACGGTCGTAAACAGGCGCATGTCGCCCTACCCTCCACTGGAATACGATGGAGGGACGTTAAGGGCAGTTGTCTGGCAGAGCAAAGAAAAACCCCGCCAACCTTAGGGCTGACGGGGCAATCTTTTCACCTGAACGGGGGCTTAGTGCGCCACACCCTTCCAGATCTTGCGGTACGAGGCATAGGTGATGCCGGCGAAGAGGATCAGGAAGATCATCACGCCGAAACCAGTTTGCTTGCGCTCCACCATCTTGGGCTCCGATGCCCACATGATGAAGGCCGCGACGTCCTTCGACATCTGGTCGACGGTGGCCTCGGTGCCATCGTCATAGGTTACCTGACCGGCCTGAAGCGGGTTCGGCATGGCGATGAAGCCGCCCGGAGGGGCATGGCCTTCGCCTTCCCAGAACGGGGTCAGATCGCCAGGCATGTACGGGTTGTAGTTCTGACCCGGAGCCATCTTCAGACCCTTGGGCGGAGCCACATAACCCGACAGCAGCGAGTAGATGTAATTGGCGCCGTCGTGACGGGCCTTGGCCATCACCGACAGGTCGGGCGGAGCCGCACCACCGTTGGCCGCAGCCGCCGCCGTAGCGTTCGGATACGGGTTCGGGAAGCGGTCGGCCGTGGTGGCGTCACGCATGATGGCTTCGCCGGTTTCGGAGTCGATGTCCGCGACCTGGATTTCCTTGGCCAGAGCCTTCACGACAGGGTTGTCGTTCGGGTTCGGGTATTTCGGATTCCAGAACGGGCCGTGCTTGTCGCCAAGGTTACGGAAGTGCAGGTGGTCCATACCGTGGCAGGACGCGCAAACTTCACGATAGACCTTGTAGCCGCGTTGCAGCTGACCTTGGTCGAAGGTGCCGAACGGGCCGTTGAAGCTGAAGCCACCGTCACGCGGATGCTTGCCACCACCGGCGGCCAGCGCCGGTGATGCCACAGCCACGATACCCGCAGCCGCAATGGCCGAGACGAGGATCTTACGGAAAGACACGATCTTATTCTCTTTGCTCATCGGGCTCAGGCCTTCTCAGCTTCGGTCGTCGGGAGCACAGGCTCCGAAATCGTCGCCGGGATCGGCAGCGGCTTCTCCTTGAGGCCGATAAGCGGCATCAGGACGAGGAAGAATACGAAGTAGTAGGCCGTCAGCAGACGGGTCAGCCACAGGTAGGAGTTCAGCTGGCCGTCGATCAGGTTGAAGCTCGGCATACCCGGAACAACCGGAGCGTCCGGCAGCTGCGCGCCGCACCAGCCGAGGCCGAAGCAGACGAACAGGAAGATGATGAAGAAGGTCTTCATCGTCGGACGGTAGCGCATGGAGCGCACCTTGGACGTATCAAGCCACGGCAGGACGAACAGCACACCGATCGCGGCGAACATCGCAACCACACCGCCGAACTTGTCCGGCACGGCGCGCAGGATGGCGTAGAACGGCAGCATGTACCACTCCGGCACGATATGGGCCGGGGTCTGCAGCGGGTTGGCCGGGATGTAGTTGTCGGCGTGGCCCAGGGCGTTCGGGTTGTAGAACACGAACACGGCGAACAGGATCAGGAACAGGATGATCGCGAAACCGTCCTTGACCGTGAAGTACGGGTGGAACGGCAGGGTGTCTTTCTTCTCGCGGTCCTTCGGGATCAGGATGCCGACCGGGTTGTTCTGACCGGCAGCGTGAAGGGCCCACAGGTGCAGCACGACGCAGCCGGCGATAACGAACGGCAGCAGGTAGTGCAGCGAGAAGAAGCGGTTCAGGGTCGCGTTGTCGATGGCCGGGCCACCGCGCAGCCACACCAGGACCGGCTCGCCGATGACCGGGATGGCACCGATCAGGTTGGTGATGACCTCGGCACCCCAGAACGACATCTGGCCCCACGGCAGGACGTAGCCGAGGAAGGCGGTGGCGATCATCAGGAAGAAGATCACGCAGCCGATGATCCAGATCATTTCGCGCGGTGCCTTGTACGAGCCATAGTACAGGCCACGCAGCATGTGCAGGTAGACGGCGATGAAGAACATCGACGCGCCGTTGGCGTGTACGTAACGGATCAGCCAGCCGCCCGGCACGTCGCGCATGATGCGCTCGACCGAGGCGAAGGCCAGGTCGATGTGCGGGGTGTAGTGCATCACCAGAACGATACCGGTGATGATCTGGGTCATCAGGCAGATGGCCAGAATGCCGCCGAAGGTCCACCAGTAGTTGAGGTTACGCGGGGTCGGCAGATTGGCGTAGTCCATGCCAAAGCGGACGATCGGCAGGCGGGTATCCAGCCACTGCTCGATCTTCGTCTTGGGGACGTAAGTGGATTCGTGATTGCTCATGGGTCCTGTCTCCGTCCTCAGCCGATCTTCACGCGGGTGTCGGACAGGTATTCATAGTTCGGCACGACGAGGTTCAGCGGTGCCGGACCCTTACGGATACGGCCCGAGGCGTCGTAGTGCGAGCCGTGGCACGGGCAGAACCAACCGCCGTATTCACCGGCGTTGAAGGTCGGCACGCAACCCAGGTGGGTGCACGAACCGATGACGACGAGATATTTCTCGTGGCCTTCCTTGGTGCGCTGTTCGTCGGTTTCCGGCGGGGAGCCGACGGCGCCCTCTTCCTTGACCTTGGCCAGTTCGGCCGGAGTGCGGTAACGCACGAACACCGGCTTGCCCTGCCATTTGATGACGACCTGCTGGCCTTCCTGCACCTTGGACAGATCGAATTCGATCGATGCCAAGGCCAGGGTGTCAGCCGCCGGGCTCATCTGATTGATAAGCGGCCAGGCGATCATAACGCCTGCGCCCGCCGCGGCAGCGCCGGCAGCGATATGGATGAAGTCACGGCGCGTGGCTTCGCCACCACCGTTCTGGCCTTCTGGGCCCTCAGGATTCACGACCGATTCGGCCACGCGTCTCACCTCTGCAATCCGATCAGCCCCCCGCATTGCTGCGAGGCGTGCAGTCGGCATGAACCGTCACTAGCGGAAGAACAAAGCTTTGCCATCATGCCTTGGTTAAGACCACCCCATGACAAGCTGTAGACACAACTTGAGAAACGGTCGCAACAAAAGACACGACAAGGCCCTCTCCCGCGCGTATGTTGGGCTCTAGAATGCGTCTCGCCCTTTTTCAACCAGATATCCCACAGAATGTGGGGGCATGTATCCGTCTCAGCGCCTGTTTCGGCGTCGAATTGCACGTGATCGAGCCCACCGGATTCACTTTTGACGACCGTGCCATGAAGCGCGCCGCGCTGGATTACGGCCCCCTCTCCCACATGATCCGTCATGCCAGCTGGGACGATTTCCTGCGTGACAAGCCGCAGGGCCGTCTGCTGCTGATGACGACCAAGGGGGCCACCTCGATGGCCGAATTTTCCTTTCAGGACGATGATATCCTATTGTTCGGCAAGGAAAGTGCGGGCGCGCCGGACTATGTCCACGCCGCTGCCGACGAGCGGATCATCATCCCGCTGGAAGCCAACGCCCGCTCGCTGAACCTGTCAGTGACGGCAGGCATCACCCTCTGGGAAGGGCTTCGCCAGACCGGTCATTTCAACCACGGATAACGAATGCCTGACGCGGTCGCGGCTGCGTCGAATCCCTGTTTATTATTTTTCTCCGCCGGTCGGACGAAGAAGGCGGCGGGCGGGTCAACCGCTCCGCCGCCATTTTCATATCTGTCGCGATTCGCTGACGTCAGTTCGCCGGAAGACGCGACAGGTTCGGACGTTCGCTCTGCTTTGCCGCCGCGACCGCTTCGACGCGGCGCATGACGCGCAGCATGTTCTCGCCCGACAGCTTGCGGATGTCGGCTTCGGTCCAGCCGCGCTTCATCAGCTCGGCCAGAATGCGCGGATAGGCATCGACCGCCTCGACACCGACCGGCAGGCTGTCCACGCCGTCGAAGTCGCCGCCCAAACCCACGTGATCGATCCCGGCCTTGTCGCGGACGTACTGGATATGGGCGACCACATCCTGAAGCGTTGCGCGCGGGATCGGATGTGCGGACATCCACTGGTCCAGCTCTCGCTTCACGCGATCGGGATCACCCGGATGCAGGCTCTTCAACCGAGCATCCTCGGCGGCACGCAAAGAACTCCACTCGCGCACCTGTTCGCTGATGAAGCCGGGCACGAAGGTTACCATGACGATACCGCCGTTGTCCTTCATCGCCGCCAGCACGTCATCGGGAACATTGCGCGGGTGTGCCGTTACCCCCAGAGCCGACGAGTGCGAGAAGATCACCGGCGCTTCGGTCACCCGCAGGGCATCGCGCATGGTGTCCGGCGAGACGTGGCTCAGGTCCACCATCATGCCGATGCGGTTCATTTCCTTGACGACTTCCTCGCCAAAGGCGTTCAGGCCGCCCCATTTGGGCGCATCGGTACCCGCATCGGCCCAGTTGGTCGATTTGGAGTGCGTCAGCGTCATGTACAGCGCGCCGGCACGGCGGAATTCACGCAGCAGGCCGAGGCTGTCATCGATGGAATAACCGCCTTCCATGCCGATCAGGCTGGCGATCTTGCCCTGACGGTGGATGCGGACGATGTCGTCGGCGGTGGTGGCGATCTCGAAGGTCTGCGGGTGGGCGCCGATGATGCGTTTGACCGTGTCGATCTGTTCGAAAGTTGCCTTTGCCGCCTCAAGCTGGGTCATGTTGGCCGAAACATAGACCGACCAGAACTGGGCACCGACGCCGCCTTCGCGCAGGCGCGGGATATCGGTGTGCAGACGGGTGCTCATCGACAGGTCCGTTGTCAGGTCCACCCCATGCACATCATTGCCATAGCCCTGACGGATGGCCCACGGCAGGTCGTTGTGGCCGTCGATCAGCGGGGTGCGGCGCAGGATCTGGCGCACACGCGCCTCGGTGGCGGCATCCCCCGTCTGGGCCATGACCGGCGTGGTAGCGGTGAAGGCAGCCACTGCGGCTGCGGCCAGGATCGTTTTGCGGAACATCGCACCCCCCTCGTGCAAATACTGGAGCGCACGCTGGCACAGGATTGCGGTTTGGGGAACGGGTCTGATCCAGATCAAGGGCAAAACCTTCGCCGTGCGGCATTAGCCTGCACATCCTCGGACTGTTCACCGAGCCATGATCGTGGTTGAAGCCCCTATGACCGAAATTACTCCCGAACTGATGATCGAACGGCGCGAGCGCGCACGCGTCTGGTTTGAGACGCTGCGCGATCAGATCCATGCCGGATTCGAGGCGCTGGAAGACGCCGCACCTTCGGACCTGTACCAAGGCGAGCCAGGCCGTTTCGTGCGTACCCCGTGGGACCGCCCCGCTGGCGGCGGTGGCGTCATGGGTATGATGACGGGGCGCCTGTTCGAAAAGGTCGGCGTCCACTGCTCGACCGTGTTCGGCGAGTTTCCGGCCGACTATGCCAAGAACGTCCCCGGTGCCGCCGAGGACCCGCGCTTCTTCGCCACCGGTATCAGCCTGATCTGCCATCCGGTGAATCCGAACGTTCCCGCGGTTCACATGAACACCCGCTTCATCGCCACCACTGAAAGCTGGTTCGGTGGCGGCGGCGACCTGACGCCGGTGCTGGATGCCGACCGTCGTGACGACCACCCCGACACGATCGCCTTCCACGCGGCCATGAAGGACGCCTGCGACCGCCACGATCCGGAATACTATCCCAAGTACAAGAAGTGGTGCGACGAGTACTTCTTCCTGCCCCACCGCAACGAGCCGCGCGGCACGGGCGGTATCTTCTACGACCACCACAACACCGGTGATTTCGAGAAGGACTTCGCCTTCACCCAGGATGTCGGCAAGAACTTCCTGAAGGTCTACACCGACATCGTCGCGGGCCGCATGAACGAGCCGTGGACCGAGGAACAGCGCGAGGAGCAGCTGATCCGTCGTGGCCGCTACGTCGAGTTCAACCTGCTGTACGACCGCGGCACCATGTTCGGCCTCAAGACCGGCGGAAACACGGAGTCGATCCTGTCGTCGATGCCTCCCGTAGTGAAGTGGCCGTAAGGCCACGTAACCACAAAGCCGGGATGCCGGTGAAGTGGCCGTTGGGCCACGTAACTACAAAACCGGAATGCAGGTGAAAGGGCCCCTCAGGCCTCAACCGCCCGGAAACAGTAAAGCCCGCTACATGTTGGAGCGGGCTTTTTTATCAGGCTGCGACGTCCAGCACGCTGTTGATCGCATTCATCAAAGATTTCACGGTCAACGGCTTGGTCAGGTGCGCATCGGCACCCGCCGCCAGGCTGGCCTCGATATGTTCGGCCATAGCATTGGCCGTGAGCATGACGATGGGCGTATGGATACGGCCATCACGCTTTTCGATTTCACGCAGTCTGCGCGTGGCGCTCACACCATCCATCACCGGCATCTGCATATCCATCAGCACCAGATCGAAATGGTCTTCCACAAAGGCGTCAAGCGCCTGCTGGCCGTCCACCACAGAGACAATCTCTACATCCAGCGGAGCCAGCAAAACCTCGACGACCTTGCGGTTGGCAGCGTGATCGTCTGCCAACAGTACCCTCAACCCCAGACCCGTAGACGTTTCGACCGAATGGTCCGCCATCAAGTCCCTCTTTTCTGCGACTGATGGCTCAGTTTGAACACGGGGCAGCTTAAGTTCAAACCAGAATTTTGCGCCATGTCCCGGTATGCTGGCGCAATCCATCTGGCCACCCATCATATTTATCAGTTCCTGGGAAATATTTAACCCCAACCCTGATCCGCCATAGCGGCGGGTGATGGATTCATCGGCCTGCTGGAAGCGGGCGAAAATCCGCTGTCGCACCTCGTCGTCAAATCCGACACCGGTATCGGTCACGCAGAAATATACGCGGTCAGACTGCGCACGCAGGGCTTCCAGCGTCACCGTGCCCCCGTCCGTGAATTTGAGCGCGTTGGAGACAAGGTTGTTCAAGACCTGACGCAGGCGGACGACATCCCCCATCACCCTGTCAGCCAGACCGTCACCGCACACGAGATCGATCCTGACGCCCTTGGCCTCGGCGCGCGCGCTCCACAGCTCGACGATCTCGCCCAGCATGGCCGGCAGATCGAACGGTGCGGATTCGAGGATGAGTTCGCCCGATTCAATACGCGCGCTGTCCAGAATGTCGCTGAGCAGCCGCTCCAGCGTACCGCCGGACGAACGGATGATATCGACCAGCTCGCGTTCCTCGCGTCCAAGAGAGCGCTGTGCCAAGGCATCGGCCATCGCGATCACGCCATTCAGGGGCGTGCGGATTTCATGGCTCATATTGGCCAGGAAACGCGTCTTGGCGGTGCTGGCCTCCTCGGCTCTCTGGCGGGCTTTTCGCAGTTCGCGCGCCTGCACCCACAGCCAGATCGCAAACACAGTGCCGCAGATCAGAAAGAACAGCGTCACCCCCACGATCCAGGTCTGGGCGCGGATCATGGCCGCCTGCAAGCGCACGTTCGCCTGTTCGATGGTCAACTGGTGACGACGCTGGGTCAGCTGTTGCTGCATGTCCTGCGTCACCTGGTTGATACCGTCGCTATAGGCCCGCGCATCGTTAAGGGCATTCAGCCTCGAATACTCGCGCATCAGGCGCATGGCCTTGCCGTACTCGCCTCGTGCAAAAGCCAGTTCGGCCTGGGCGCTCACCCCCAAATTCCATACGCCACCGCCAACGAGATCAGGCTTGATCGCATCCCAACGGCGGTAAAGGGCCTCGGCCTGGGCCAGCCGGGACTGTCTGGACATGGCGATGACCAGCAGGGGCCATGCCCGCTGCTGGAGATAGACATCGCCCGCCAGCAGGGTTTCGTGATCGGCCAGACAGGCCAGAATGCCCTGCATGTCATCCTTCACCCGCGCAAGGCGGGCACACATCAGGGCATTATGGGCCACCAGTCCGTGCAAGTCCGCCCGACGTGCCAATCGGTCATGAACCTCGAAATAGCGCTGGCCCGTTTCGGCATCCCCCATCGAGATGGCCATTCCGCCCAGATTATAAACGGTGTCGAAATCCGGTCGCGGCCAGTCCACCTGGCTATATTCCATCTCGTAGCGGGAAAAGGCATCGGTCGCCCCCTGCACATCATGCAGGGACATCAGGCCGATCCCGATCATCTCCCACACGCCCGCCTGTGCGGCTTCCGTCTCGGCATCGCCTTCGGGAATCTGGGCCTGCACCATAGACAGCAGCTTGAGTCCCTCGCCCACCTGATGGGTGTCGAAACGGGTGATGGAATAATAGCGCACCGCCATCAGCCGCACGTACCAGTCCGAGGTATGGTCCATCACGCGCCGCATATGGGCCGCCTGATCTGTATCGCCCTCCTCATAGGCGATCAGGGCCGCGTTCAGCTGTGCAATGGTCTGATAGCGTTTGCTGCCGATACGCTCGGCATTGGTGCTGATGTGACGGTTCCAGTAGCCGGCCCGCTCGGTCTCGCCATTGTTGATATACACATTGTAGACGTGCTGCAGACGCCGCAGACCGTCCTCGGTGTACTGGACGCTGGCCGCGCGGCCAAAGGCATCAAGCTCACCGAAAGTGGTCGATGAGGCCCGTTTCTCGACATACTGGAGCAGACGTTCAGTCTGCTGCGCCGAAACGCTCATACGGCCAAGGCCTGTTTGATTCCGGTTCGACGCCTCGACCGGAGAAACAGCACACAGAGCTCCCAGAATACCTGCAAATACCCATGCGCCCCACTTGCCTGCGGGCACAGGTTTTTGGCCGGACCTAACGTCGAACACTTCAACCCCCCGGGGTCAAAACTCCCTACACCGGAGCGCCCCTGCAAAGCTTATCCGACACTGAGGTTTCCCAAGCCTTAGCGAAGATCAAATCCCCGAGCCGTCGCCCTCGACCGGCGGTGGTGTCAGCAGCAGATAGGCCCGCACCCATGCCGTCAGCACGGAGCGGTCATTGGGGCGTTTCAGGCTTTCCAGCGCCTCGTCCACCAATTCGTCGGCAATGCGGGTGCCGCGCCGCAGCTCGGTCAGGGCCGCGGCATAGGCGGGCTGGAACTCGGGGTGGCACTGGAAGCTGATGGCGTCGTCATCGCCATAGGCCAGACCCGCAAAAGGCGTGAAGTCGCAGCGGGCGACCACGCGGGCGTCGTCGGGAATGGCGACCACCTGATCCTGATGCGAGACGGGAATGGCGATGCTGTCGGAACGCGGGTGCATCCAGTCCTCGCGGGTTAGCACGTCATAGCGGTGCAGCCCCACGCCCCATCCCTTGTCGGATTTTTCGACCCGCCCGCCAAAGGCGTGGGCGATCACCTGATGGCCGAAGCAGATGCCCAAAAGGCGCGTCTTTCCCCGCGCGGCCCGCAGCCAATCCACCAGCAGTGGAATCCAGAAATGGTCCTCATACACCCCCGCCGCCGATCCGGTGACGATGCAGCCCGCATAGTCCGACGGATTGTCCGGCAGATGTCCCTGCTGTACGTCGAAACGCACCGTCTTGGCGTCCTCGCCCAGAAGGGCGCGGAAGCGGGCCGGATAGTCATCAAAACTGTCGCGCAGGGCTTCGGGCGGGTAACCCGTCTCAAGGATGGCGATAGGCTTCATCGGCGGCTTCGTCTGGTACGCACTGGAGCCGCTGACACTGACTGTCCGACAGGCGATTGGCAATGGGCCAAACCCGCAGGAAAGCTGTCACCTTCGTCAGAAATCCTAAAGCCTTACAGGCTCCAGATTTCGGCCTTGGCCTTTTCCTCGCCAAGGCTGGCCGCCACCCATCCGCAGATTTCGCGTGCGGCGGCGTCGGTGCCGTCGGGGGCATTCACCACCGTCATGGTGCAGCCGTTCATCTTCATCGGGTTGGTCAGCGGGCGCAGTCGCGCCTCGGCCACGACCACGTTCGGGGCCTTGGCCTCTTCCAGACGGCGGATGAAGCCGTCGAAGGTTTCCATGTCCTTCAGCGGGGTCCAGATGGCCACCACCGCCTTGGGATCGCGCTTGACGATGCGGGCGGCGGTTTCGGCCGAGCGGATATAGTCATCCCCCCGCTCGAACGGCGGATCAATCAGGATCAGCGGCCCCTGCACCTTCAGCGCGGCGATGGTGGTCAGGTCATAGCCATCGCCCTCGAAACCGTGAGCGTTCGAATATTGGGCCAGCGCCTCGTCCAGCAGGGGTTTGACCTGAGGATTCAGCTCGAACCCGCGATAAGTGCCGCCCTTTTCCAGCGCCCGCGCGATCAGCAGCGGCGAGCCGGGATAGTAACGCACCCCGCCCTGCGGATTGAAGGCGGCGACCTCGGCGGCCAGCGCCTCGATCAGCGGCGGACGGTTGGCCGCGTCCATCAGACGCGCCACGCCCGCCTCGGCTTCCTTGGATCGAACCGCATCGCCCGACAGATCGTACAAGCCTGCACCCGCATGGGTATCCAGCACATGCAGCGGGCCCTTGGCCTGCATCTGTTTCACCAGCCACAGCACCAGCGCGTGTTTGACAAGGTCGGCGAAATTTCCGGCGTGGAAGCTGTGACGATAGTTCATAAAGGCGCTCGTCTCCCGACGCGGGGCCAAGGTCAAGGAAAACCGTCGATGTTCATCGATCACCCCTCCATCACCGACGAGGAACGCACCCCGCCCGACGCCGTGATCGAGGCCGCAAACTATGGCATCGCCCTGCGACGCGAACACAAGCGCGGCGGCACCGAAGTGGGCCTGAACCGCGCCCTGCGCCTCAGTCGAGGCGAACGCGTCAGCGACCGCGACATCATCACCATGAACGCTTGGTTCGCCCGCCATGCCGTCGATAAACGCGGCAAGTTCTGGGGCCACCCGACCAAACCCTCGGCGGGCTATATCGCGTGGCACCTGTGGGGCGGCGATGCGGCGCAGGACTGGATCGCGCCGCTGAGGGAGCGGTTGAGAGCCTTCGAGATCTAAATCCCTCCCTCTTGAGGGGGGAAGGAACCACGAAAATGAAAACCCCGCCGTTTCCGGCGGGGTTCTTTAGTTCTTAGTCCCAGTTGAGGACGACCTTGCCGGACTGGCCGGACTTCATCGCCTCGAAGCCTTCGCGGAACTCGCTGTAGTGCATCTGGTGGGTGATCAGCGGGGTCAGGTCCAGACCCGCCTTCAGCAGGCCCAGCATCTTGCGCCAGGTGGTGAACATCTCGCGGCCATAGACGCCCTTGATGTTGATGGCCTTGAGGATGATCTGGCCCCAGTCGGTCTCGGTCGGCTTGGACGGGATACCCAGCAGCGCCAGACCGCCACCCATGATGAGGGTGTCCACGCATTGCTTGAAGGCAATCGGCGAGCCCGACATTTCCAGCGCCACGTCGAAACCGACCTTGAGGCCCAGCTCCTTCATCACATCATGCAGGTCTTCCTTGGTGGTGTTCACGGTGCGAACGCCCGGCACCACCTTTTGCGCCAGTTCCAGACGGAAGTCGTTGATGTCGGTCAGCACCACGGTGCGCGCACCCGCATGACGGGCCACGGCGGCGGCCATGACGCCGATCGGGCCTGCACCCGTAACCAGCACGTCCTCGCCCAGCAGGTCGAACTGCTGTGCGGTGTGAACGGCATTGCCGAACGGGTCGAGGATGGAGCCGATCTCGTACGGCACGTCATCCGGCAGCTCGATCACGTTGAAAGCCGGAGCCACAACGTATTCGGCAAAGCAGCCCTGACGGTTCACGCCGATGCCGCGCGTGTGCGGGTCGAGGTGGAAATGTCCGGCGCGGGCCGCTTCGGAGTTCAGGTCGATGACGTGACCTTCGGCCGAAACGCGCTGGCCGATTTTCAGCGGACGGTCCACCTCGGCACCGATGGCGACGATGTCACCGGCGAACTCGTGGCCCGTGATCATGGGAACGGGCACATTCTTTTGCGACCACTCGTCCCAGTTCCAGATGTGGATGTCGGTGCCGCAAACGGCGGTGCGGCGCACTTTGATCAGCACATCTTCCGGTCCCATTTCCGGGATCGGGGCGGTGATCTGTTCCAGACCCTCAGCCGGCTGGGTCTTGGCCAGCGCCTGCATGGTGCCAGTAGGAATAGTTCCGGTCATTTGATAACTCCCAGTTCCTTACCCGCTTGGGTGAAGGCTTCGACCGCACGGTCGATCTGTTCAAAGGTGTGGGCCGCCGACATCTGGGTACGGATGCGGGCCTGACCGCGCGGTACGACGGGGAACGAAAAGCCGATCACATAGACGCCCAGTTCCAGCAGGCGGGCCGCCATGTCCTGCGCCAGCTTGGCATCGCCCAGCATGACCGGAATGATCGGATGCTCGCCCGGCAGCAGGTCGAAACCGGCCTCGGCCATCTTGGTGCGGAAACGCTGGGCGTTGGCGAACAGCTGCTCGCGCAGCTTGTCGCCCTCTTCACCTGCGGCGATGCGGATGGCTTCCAGCGACGAGCCGCAGACCGACGGGGCCAGCGCGTTCGAGAACAGGTAAGGCCGTGCCCGCTGCTTCAGCAGGGCCACCACATTGGCGTTGGCGCAGATAAAGCCGCCCATCGCCCCGCCCAGCGCCTTGCCGAAGGTGCCGGTGACGAAATCGACCTTCACGCCGTTGTGCGCGAACGAGCCGCGGCCTTTCGGACCCAGGAAGCCCGTGGCGTGGCAGTCATCGACCATGATCAGGGCTTGGTACTGATCGGCCAGCTTACGGATCTCGTCCAGCTTGCCGATGTAGCCGTCCATCGAAAACGCACCGTCGGTGGCAATGATGATATCGCGCGCACCGTCGGCACGGGCCTGTTTCAGTTGCGCCTCAAGGTCGGCCATGTCCGAGTTGGCGAAGCGGTAACGCTTGGCCTTGCACAGGCGCACGCCGTCGATGATCGAGGCGTGGTTGAGGCTGTCCGAGACAATCGCGTCCTCGGCCCCGAACAAAGGCTCGAAGATGCCGCCATTGGCGTCGAACGCGGCGGCGAACAGGATGGTGTCCTCAAAGCCGAGATAGTCGGCAATGGCCCGCTCCAGCTCCTTGTGGATTTCCAGCGTGCCGCAGATGAAGCGGACCGATGCGGTACCCGCACCCCACTTTTCCTGCGCCTTGATACCGGCCTGGGTGACGCGCTCGTCACCGGCAAGGCCCAGATAGTTGTTCGCGCAGAAGTTCAGCACGTCGCGGCCATTGACCGAGATCACCGGCCCTTGGCGCGAGGCGATCACGCGCTCGGGCTTGGTCAGGCCCTGTGCGTCGATGTCAGCCAGTTCGGCAGAAACACGTTCGTAGAATGCAGGATTCGCAGATTGGGTCATGTTTGCTCGCTACGATGAATTTTCGCAGGATTAAACCCTTTTTATTGCGTGGTCTTGGGTCCTGCTTCCCCGTTTGCCGCGCTGTCGGTAAAGGCCGATACATTGATCTTCCCGCCACAGGCCGTTGCCTGGGCGGGAAGTGTCGGCAGTGTACCACCGCCCGGAGCCTTTATGGTCCACCCCGAAACGGCGGGACATTCGGTCTCACCCGCGGCCTCGTTCGGTATCACAGACCACCCGAGATAGAACTGTACCGACTTGCTCGGTTGAAGCTCGATACGGTCACGGCCATCGACCGAGGCAAAATAGCTGTCGGTGGTGCGCTCGACCTTCAGGGGCTTACCGGCATCCTGCACCAGCGACACCTCGGGCCATTTCGGCAGCAGACACCCGGTTGTCCCCTTCACCGTCAGCGTGACAGGCAGGTGGCGATGGCCCATACCCGCGTCGATTTCTCCCGCCGTCGCCTGCAGCTGCTCGGCACGGCAGGCCGTCAGTGTGGGTGCCGGTGCGGCTGTATTGGCGCGGCGTGCGCACTGCGTCACCACACCATCAGCATTCTCCAGCGTACCGACTTCACGGTCATCGGCATTGACCAGGGTCCATGTGACCTTGCCATTGCCATAGGCCGCGCCGCGCTCGGCCTGACGGGCTGGCAAGCTAAGCTCTTCGCCATCCAGAACCATATGGGCAATGCCGCCCTGATCGTAACTGACCGTCAGGGTCTGACCACGCCCGCAGGCATATTCGAAAGACTGGCTTGCCAGCGCGGCATCAAGTTTTAGACCCGCCCCCGCGTCCTGGGGCACAGGCTCCTGCTGGCACGCCACCAACAAGGGCATGATCAAGCCGACCTTCACAATACGCATTGCATTTCCCGCCTTTGTGGTGCCGCTGGCACATCCGCTGGCGATGTAAACGCGACACATGGGCGGCGGCTCCAATGATTAAATCGCCGTAATCGGGTTGCGAAGTGATATTTTATAACATATCGCTTCCGTCATCTGATCTTGTGGTGGTTTTGATGACGACTAAATCCTTGCTTGTTTCCGTATCTGTCCTGTCGCTCGTTGCAGGGGCCGCCCAGGCCCAATCGCAATCCGCCGACCCGCACGATCACATCACCGAGGTTGAGGAAGTTGTGGTCCGCGCCCTGCCACTGGGCCGCTCGGGTGACGACATTGCATCCCACGTCTCCCTTCTGAGCGGTCAGGATTTCGTCCAGCGCCGTACCTCCACCCTGGGCGACAGCCTCAGCAGCCTGCCGGGCGTCAACTCCGATGCCTTTGGCGGCGGTGCCAGCCGTCCGGTCATCCGGGGCCAGACCAGCCCGCGCGTGAAGGTGCTGAGCGAAGGCGCAGGCCTGATCGACGCCTCGGAAGTGTCGCCGGATCACGCGGTTTCGGGTGATCCCCTGTTGATGGAAGGCGTGGAAATCCTGCGCGGTCCGTCGGCCCTGCTGTACGGCGGCGGTGCCATCGGCGGTGCCGTCAACCTGCTGGACAAGAAGATCCCGACCCGTATCCCCGAAAATGGCGGTGAAGGCGTCATCGAATACCGCCACGGCAGCGTCGATAACGAGGACGCCGGCGTTGTCGGCGTGACGGTCGGTGCGGGCCAGCTGGCCTTCCGGCTTGAGGCCGTGGGTCGCCGCACGGACGACTACCGCATTCCCGACAGCGACGAAAAGCGCCTCGACGGCAGCTATAACAACACCTTCACCGGCACGGTCGGTGCCTCGTGGATCGGCGAGAACGGGTATCTCGGCGCCGCCTTCACCCAGCAGAAAAGCACCTATGGTCTTGCGGGCCACAGCGAGGAATTCGCCTCGTGCCACCCGCACGGCACCAGCCTGCATTGTGGAGGCCACGGTCACGACCATGACGACGACGATGACCACGGTCACGACCATGATCACGACCACGACCATGCCGCGCCGCAGGTCCGCCTGCTGAGCCAGCGTGTCGATGTGCGCGGTGAATGGCGCAACCCGATCCAGGGTATCGAGCGCGTCCGCCTGCGTGCGGGCTATACGGATTACGAACACAAGGAGGTGGAAGAAGGCTCTGTCCTGACCACCTTCAGCAATAAAGGCTACGACGGTCGCCTCGAGGTCCAGCACAGCGAATGGATGGGCCTGCGCGGCGTGGCGGGCGTTCAGGTCAGCAAGTCCGATTTCGGTGCTGTTGGCGTGGAATCCTATCTGAGCCCGACCGAGACCCAGGCCACCGGCCTGTTCCTGATGGAAGAGTACGAGACCGGCCTGTGGCACCTCGAAGCGGCCATCCGCAAGGAATGGGTGGAAACCGCCCGCATCGGTGGCACCTCGGTCGATCACGACCCGCTCTCGGTTTCGGCCTCTGCACTGTGGCATTTCCAGCCGCAGTGGACGCTGGGTCTGTCACTGGCCCGCTCGCAGCGCGCCCCGACGTCACAGGAACTGTTCGCGCGCGGTGTTCACCTGGCCACCAACACCTATGAGATCGGCACGGCCAATCTCGATCTCGAAACGGTCCACTCGGCCGAGCTGACACTGCGCAAGCTGGAAGGTCCGGTGACGGGTCTGATCAGCGTCTATCACTACGACTATCAGGACTACATCTTCGCCAATACGCTGGACCGCTACGAAGACTTCCGCCTGATCCGCTACGAACAGGCCGATGCCAAATTCACCGGCATCGATGCCGAGCTGAGCGCGCAGCTGGCTCCGGGTCTGAAGGCGACCGTCTATGGTGATTATGTCCGTGCCAAGCTGGATGATGGCGGCAACCTGCCGCGCATTCCGGCGGGTCGTCTCGGGGCGCGCCTGTCCGGCTTCAAGGGCCCGTGGTCGGGTAAGCTGGATTACACCCATGTCTTCGAGCAAACAAAGATCGCCGACTACGAGGCCAAAACACCCAGTTACGACCTGCTGAGCGCGACCGTGGCCTATGGTTTCGAACTCGGCGATACGACCGACGCCGAAATCTATCTGCGCGGCACCAACCTGCTGGACGAAAAAGCCTGGAGCCACGCCTCCTTCCTCGGTGACCGCGCGCCCATGCGTGGGCGTGGTGTCACCGCTGGCGTGAGGGTGCGTTTCTAAAGTCACACCCACTGTCGGATTGACGAAAAAGAAGGGGCGAAATCGACGGATTTCGCCCCTTCTGGCGTTCAAAGGCCTGAAAACGGCATTCACATGAACTCCATGCGCGTGCCGAACATATAACAACAGCCCACATCATGAACGTGGTTCAGGTCACGTTCACCGTCGCACTTCTAGGCACGGATCAACCATTAGACCGTTCGCCTCCCCTGTGCTTCGGAAACCTTCAGGACTGCTATGTCGCCCGTAACCCTTCTGCTAGCCTTGGCCTCGATTTCGCCGGAAGCCACCGCTTCTGCCGCGATTGCACCTACTGCCACGCAGCAAACGCCGACGCCCGCGCACGCTCCCGTCCAGCAATCATCCCAGAGCGTCGATGATGATGCCTTCGACCTCGGGACGCTGGAGGCTGTGACCACCTCGCGTCGCGGCGCGGCTCTGGGCGGCTATGAACCCGAAGCGGTTCTGGACGCCGAACAGCTCAAGGCCTATGGCGCAGGCACCATCGAAGAACTGATGACCCTGCTGGAGCCGCTGACCCGTTCGTCGCGCGGTGGCTCGCCTGTGTTCCTCGTCAACGGTCGCCGCATTTCGGGCTTCCAGGAAATCCGCGGCATCCCGCCCGAAGCCATCGAGCGCACCGAAATCCTGCCGGAAGAAACCGCCCTGTCGTACGGCTATACCGCCGACCAGCGCGTGGTGAACTTCGTGCTGAAGGAAAACTTCCGCTCGGTCGCGGTCCAGGCACAGACCAAGCGCCCGTTCGAAGGCGGCCGCACCCAAAGCGAGCTTGAGACCAATATCGTGCGCATCGGCGGCACCCAGCGCTGGACGCTGGACCTCGAATATCAGGCCGACAGTCCGCTGTATGAAACCGAGCGCGACATCGTGCGCGAAGTCGGCGGAATTGGCGCTACCCCCGAAGAACTGGTGGCCTATCAGACGATGAACCCGCGCCGCCGCGGCTATGAGGTCAGCGGCTCTTACAAGCGCGATCTAGAAAACGGCATCGGCCTGACGATCAGCGGCAATGTGCAGCAGAACAACCGCCTGTCCTATCTGGGCCTGCCGGGCGTTACGGTCACCCTGCCTGCTTCCAGCCCCTTCTCGCCCTATGCCGACGATGTGCGCGTCCAGCGCTTCCTCGGATCGGCAGGTCCCCTGTCGCGTGACAGCGACAGCCTGACGGCGAACATCAATGCCCTGGCCGACGGCTATGTCGGTGACTGGCGCTGGACGGTCAGCGGCGGCGTCAAGCGCAGCGAGACCGAGACCACCACCATGCGCGGGCTGAACAGCACCGCCTTCAGCGCCGGCGTGCGTGACGGTACGGTTGATCCGTTCGGCGACCTGTCGGTTCTGCCCTTCAATCCGGACGATGTGTCCAAGTCGATCAACACCTCGGCCAATGTCGAGGGCGTGATCAACGGTGCCCTGTGGCAAGGCCCCGCGGGCGCGCTGAACACCACCTTCAAGGCCGGTTTCGATACACAGAAACAGGAAGCCGAAAACCTGCGCAGCGGTGTGTTTACCGACCGCAGCCTGTCGCGTGACCGCTTCAGCGCGTCGGGCAATTTCAACTTGCCGCTGTTCAACCGTGACATGGAAGGCATCGGCAAGCTGGGCGAACTGTCGGCCAACCTGAACGTCCAGCTGGAAGACCTGTCGGACTTTGGCGGCCTGAACAAATGGACCGTCGGCCTCAATTATTCGCCGATCGACGCCCTGACCTTCACCGCCTCCTATGCGGATGAACAGTCGGCCCCGTCGATGGCCCAGCTGAACGATCCCACCCTGATCACCCCCAACGTGCCGGTCTATGACTTTGCCACCGGCCAGAGCGTGATCGTCAACCGTCTGGAAGGCGGCAACCAAGGGCTGTCGGCAGAGGACAAGTCGGTCCTGCGCCTGGGCTTGAACTGGACGCCGCTGAAGGAAAAGGACCTGCGCCTCACGGCCAACTACACCCGCACCGAGACGGACGGCGTCATCGCCTCCTTCCCGACCATCACGCCGGACCTCGAAGCCGCCCTGCCGGAACGCTTCACCCGTGATGCCGCGGGCAACCTGATCCAGATCGACGCCCGTCCGCTGAACTTCGAGAACAGCCTAAAGGAAGAAATCCGCTGGGGTCTGAACTTCTCGACCGCCTTCGGCAAGCCAGACATGGCCGCAATGGCCCGCCAGCGCGGTGAAGGCCGTCCCGGTGGTCCGGGTGCCGGTGCGCCGGGTGGCCGTGGTCCGGGGGCCGGTGGACCTCC
>NZ_DJFS01000082.1 GCF_002432125.1 Brevundimonas sp. UBA5866 | reverse complement strand
CGCTGGCCACGATCAGGCCGAACGGTGCGCCCAGCTGGGGCACCATAGCGTACCAGCCCTTTTTGTTCGCCGGCGCCGACACGGCCAGCAGCGAGGCCAGGCCATCCCATGTACCGCCCAGGGCCACGCCCTGACCCAGTCGCAGAACGATCAGCATCACAGCGGCCCAGTGGCCGGCCGTCTCATAGCTGGGCAGGAAGCCCAGGCAGACGGTCGAAATGCCCAGCAGGAACAGGGCGATGGTCAGTTTGGTGCCGCGACCGAACTTGCGGTCCACAGCAATAAACAGCGAGGAGCCGATCGGGCGGGCGAGGAAAGCCAGCGCGAAAACGGCAAACGAAAGAAGAGTTCCGCCCAGCGGACCCGCGTACGGGAAGATCAACTGCGGGAAGACAACGACCGAGGCGATGGCATAGACGAAGAAGTCGAAAAACTCCGACGTACGGCCAATAATTACGCCAACAGCAATTTCACCCGCGTCGATTTTGCCATGTCGCGCGTTGATCTGGCTGGCGTCCCGTTCAAGGGACTCGGAAGAAGGCGCGCCTGAAGCGTTCATGACAGATGCCGTTCTCTGCGACCGGGCGTCAATGCGCCCATATTGATAGAATGAATGAGCCGCTCCTTTGCTCCGCGCAGCCTGCGCGCGGGATAGGACGGATTGTCCAATGTCCGATGTTTGTCCTTGGGTCTACGGGGCCGTGGCAATGACCGAAACCTTGCCCGCAACCCCCGCCAATCCGGTCCGCCGCGCGCTGAGATCGCGTCTGCTGCGGCCGCTCGCCCTTGCGCCATTAATGGCCGCCCTGTCGGGCTGCGAGGCGATCGTCCTGGCTCCGGCCGGTGATATCGCCATGCAGCAACGCGACCTTCTGGTGGTGTCGGTGCTTCTGATGCTCATCGTCATCGTGCCTGTCATGGCGCTGACGGTGTATTTCGCCTGGAAGTACCGCGCCTCGAACAAGAAGGTCGAGAAGGACTATTCTCCCGACTGGGACCACTCGACCCATCTCGAGCTGGTGATCTGGGCCGTTCCGCTGCTGATCATCATCTGCCTGGGTGCCGTGACTTGGGCCGGTACCCACCTGCTCGACCCGTATCGCCCGCTGGACCGTATCGATAAGGCGCAGGCGATCACCGCCGACCATGAAGTCCTTCAGGTCGAGGTCGTGGCTCTCGACTGGAAATGGCTGTTCATCTATCCGCAATACGGCATTGCGACCGTTAACGAGCTGGCCGCGCCGGTGGATCGTCCGATCCGCTTCCACATCACCGCTTCGGGCGTGATGAACAGCTTCTACATTCCGGCTCTGGCCGGCCAGATCTACGCCATGCCGGGCATGGAGACCAAGCTGCATGCCGTGATCAACCGTCCGGGCAGCTACACCGGTTTCTCGGCCAACTATTCGGGCGACGGTTTCTCGAACATGCGCTTTGCCTTCCACGGTATGGAAGAGGGCGACTTCGACCAGTGGGTGGCCAAGGTCCGCGCCGGCGGTCAGGGTCTTGACCGCGATTCCTACCTCGAGCTGGAACGCCCCAGCGAGAAGGTGCCGGTGACCTATTACGGCGGTGTTGACGATCACCTGTTCAACGCCATCGTCAACATGTGCGTCCAGCCCGGCAAGATGTGCATGGGCGAGATGATGGACATCGACCGCAAGGGCGGTCTGGGTCTTGATGCCGTCAAGAACACCCTGCCGCTGGTTTACGACAAATACCGTCGTCGCGGTCAGGCTGTGTTCGGCGATGGCGAAAGCTATGTGATGCAGGTCTGCACCCCGCTCGAGGCCGAACGCGCCGCTGTCGAGGCCAATATGCGCCGCGCACAGACTGCCCAGGCCCTGCAACAAGCCGATCCGTTCAACCGCCTGACCGGTGCTGCGCTCGCAGTTCCGGGCTCCAAGCCGGCCCCGATTGAAACCTCGGCTATCAAGGCCGAGCGGGTTGGCGTCCAAACCCTTCCTGTCGAGACGGCGTCCGCGCCTGTCTCGCAATCCTGAGTGCCGTCATGGCTGCTGAAGAAACAACAAGCTTCTCGCCCCTGCTAGGGCGACTGAACTGGGACGCCATCCCTTCCGACCCGATCGTCCACGTCACCTTTGCCGTGGTTGTTCTTGGCGGTCTGGGTGTGCTGGCGCTCCTGACCAAATACAAGCTGTGGGGCTATCTCTGGAAAGAGTGGTTCACCACGGTCGACCACAAGAAGATCGGGATCATGTACATGATCCTGGGTCTGGTCATGTTCCTGCGCGGCTTTGCCGATGCGGTCATGATGCGTATCCAGCAAGCGATCGCCTTCGGGGGTTCCGAGGGCTATCTGAACGCGCACCACTATGACCAGATCTTCACCGCCCACGGCGTGATCATGATCTTCTTCGTGGCCATGCCGATGATCACGGGCCTGATGAACTATCTGGTCCCGCTGCAGATCGGTGCGCGCGACGTGTCGTTCCCCTTCCTGAACAACTTCTCGTTCTGGATGACGACGGCGGGTGCCATCATGGTCATGGCCTCGCTGTTCGTGGGCGAGTTCGCACGTACCGGCTGGCTGGCCTATCCGCCGCTGTCGGGCATTGCCTACAGCCCGGGCGTGGGGGTCGATTACTATATCTGGGCGCTTCAGGTCGCGGGGGTGGGCACAACCCTGTCCGGCATCAACCTGATCGCGACCATCATCAAGATGCGCGCTCCGGGCATGGGCATGATGAAGATGCCGGTGTTCACCTGGACCTCCCTGTGCGCCAACATCCTGATCGTGGCTTCCTTCCCGATCCTGACCGCCACCCTGGTCCTGCTGTCGCTTGACCGTTACGTCGGCACCAACTTCTTCACGAACGACTTCGGCGGCAACCCGATGATGTACGTGAACCTGATCTGGATCTGGGGTCACCCCGAGGTCTACATCCTGATCCTGCCGCTGTTCGGCGTGTTCTCGGAAGTCGCCTCGACCTTCTCGGGCAAGCGCCTGTTCGGTTACACATCGATGGTCTACGCGACCGTCTGCATCACCATCCTGTCGTATCTGGTGTGGCTGCACCACTTCTTCACGATGGGCTCGGGTGCGTCGGTGAACTCGTTCTTCGGCATCACCACCATGATCATCTCGATCCCGACCGGGGCGAAGATCTTCAACTGGCTCTTCACCATGTACCGCGGCCGCATCCGTTTCGAGCTGCCGATGATGTGGCTGGTGGCCTTCATGCTGACCTTCGTCATCGGTGGCATGACCGGCGTGATGCTGGCCGTTCCGCCGGCTGACTTCGTGCTGCACAACTCGCTGTTCCTGATCGCCCACTTCCACAACGTCATCATCGGCGGTGTGCTGTTCGGCCTGTTCGCCGCTATCAACTACTGGTGGCCGAAAGCCTTCGGCTATAAGCTGGACAAGAAGTGGGGCCTCGTCAGCTTCTGGTGCTGGGTGGTCGGCTTCTGGGTCGCCTTCACCCCGCTCTATGTGCTGGGCTTCATGGGCGTGACCCGTCGCATGCGCGTCTTTGACGATCCGGCCTACCAGATCTGGTTCATCATCGCCGCCGTGGGTGTTGCGATCATCGCCTGCGGTATCCTGGCCATGCTGATCCAGTTCGCCGTGTCGATCATCAACCGCGACAAGCTGCGCGATGAATCGGGCGATCCGTGGGATGGCCGTACGCTGGAATGGGCGACCTCGTCGCCGCCGCCGGCCTACAACTTTGCCAAGACCCCGATCATCCATGACTCGGACAGCTGGGCCGATATGAAGTCGCGCGGCTACGTCCGTCCGACCAAGGGTTTCGAAGCCATTCACATGCCTTCGAACACCGGCACGGGTGTGATCCTGTCGGCGCTTAGCATGATCTGTGGCCTGGCCCTGATCTGGTACATCTGGTGGCTGGCTGCGGCGTCGTTCCTCGCGATCATCGTCGTGGCTATCGCCCATACGTTCAACTACCGCCGCGACTACTACATCCCGGTGGAAGAGGTTGTGGCGACCGAGGATGCTCGGACCAACGCCCTGGCCCAACTGCAGGTAAAGGGGTGATCCGATGAGCGCTGCACAAGCTCCCATCAATCCCGACTACGTCGATGAAAAGGGTGCCCCGCTGTGGCACCCTGAAACCGAGCCGCACCATCCGGAAGGCTCCAGCACCATGCTGGGCTTCTGGATGTATCTGATGAGCGACTGCCTCATCTTTGCGATCCTGTTTGCGGTCTATGCCGTGCTGGGTGGCAACTATGCGGCGGGTCCGTCGCCCAAAGACCTGTTCGACCTGAACCTGATCGCGGTGAACACGGCCATGCTGCTGTTCTCGTCGATTACCTACGGCTTCGCCATGCTGGCGATGATGAAGGGCAAGGTCGGCCAGACCCTGACCTGGCTGGCCGTCACCGGCCTGTTCGGCCTGGCCTTCCTGGGTATCGAGCTCTACGAGTTCCAGCACCTGATCCACCTGGGCGCGACCCCGCAACGCAGCGGCTTCCTGTCGGCCTTCTTCATCCTTGTCGGCACCCACGGCCTGCACGTGACCTTTGGCATCATCTGGCTGGTGACGCTGATGGTGCAGGTGAAAATGAAGGGCCTGATCCCGGCCAACAAACGTCGCCTGATGTGCCTGTCGATGTTCTGGCACTTCCTTGACGTGATCTGGATCGGCGTCTTCACCTTTGTCTATCTGATGGGGTCCCTGTGATGAGCGCACACGACACGCACCAAGCCCACCACGACGACCATCACGACGAGGTCGAGTACCACGGCTCGTACCGTGACTACTTCATCGGCTTCGTCGCCTCGGTTGTCCTGACGGCCATCCCGTTCGCACTGGTCATGATGGGGCTGCTGCCCAAACAGGCGACCGCCATCATCATCGTGGCTTTCGCCGCCGTGCAGATGGTGGTTCATATGATCTACTTCCTGCACATGCATCCGAAGTCGGAAGGTGGCTGGAACATGCTGGCCTTCATCTTCACCCTGATCGTTGTGGTGATTGCGGTCGCCGGTTCGATCTGGGTCATGTGGCATCTGAACGCGAACATGATGCCGGTCCACACCATGCCGAGCTTTGGTTGAGGCATGAGATGACTGACGGACAAAATCCTCCGTCCGTGCGTTTTGAAGGCGGTCACCCCACGGGTGGCCGCCTTTGGCGCATATTGGTGGTGACGCTATTCCTGATCCTGTTCGCGGGGTTCATGGCGCTGGGCATCTGGCAGGTACAGCGTCTGGGCTGGAAACTGGCCCTGATCGAGCGGGTCGAGACACGGGTACATGCCGCCCCCGTCGAGGCACCGGCACCGGATGTCACCATTACCCGCGACGACCACGAGTACCTTCGTGTGAAGGCCTCGGGCCGCTTCCGCTATGACGCACAGGTTGCGGTCAAGGCCGTGACCGAACTGGGCGGCGGCTGGTGGGTCCTGACGCCTTTGGAAACGCGCTCCGGCTTTACCGTTCTGGTCAATCGCGGGTTCGTGCCACAGGACATGAAGGCCGACCTTCCGGAGGGTCCGCAGGACGGCGAGGTCGTCGGCCTGTTGCGCCTGAGTGAGCCCAAGGGCGGTTTCCTGCGTGAAAACGATGCGAACCTCGACAACTGGTTCTCGCGCGATGTCGACGCCATCGCAGCCGCCAAGGGCCTGAAAGCGGCGCCCTATTTCATCGATGCACAGACCATCGAGGGGGCTGACCCTGCGGCCTTTCCGCGTGCGGGTATGACGGTGATCAAGTTCGCCAACAGCCACCTAGTCTATGCCCTGACCTGGTTCGGCTTGGCAGCGGGCTCTCTGGTGGGCATGGTCCTCTTCCTGCGAGAGCGCCGCCGCAAGGAGATGGCAAGGCATTGAAAATCGGGTCCCTGTTTGACCTCCTGACCGGACAGACCGACGGAGCCCCGCTTCCGCCGGGCGCGGCAGGGCGGCGCAACATGTTGCTGCTGATCCAGTTGCGCTGGTTCGCCGTGGTGGGGCAGGCCCTGACCATTGCTGTTGTCCACTGGGGCTATGGCATCCCGCTGCCACTGGGATGGCTGTTGCTGGCCCCAACGGTTCTGGTGGTTCTGAACCTTGTCAGCCTTCCGTTGGTTCGCCGGCGGCTGGCGATTACGGACGGCGAGATTTTCACCGCCCTGTGCATCGACGCAGGGGCCCTGACGTGGCTGCTCTATTTCAGCGGCGGGGCCAGCAATCCCTTCTCGGCCCTGTTCGTGATGCAGATCGTGCTGGCGGCGGTGCTGCTGCGCCGTCGCTATGTGTGGATTTTCGTATTGGGCACCAGTGCCATCATGGCGGCACTGGCCCTGATGCACAGGCCGCTGCTCCTGCCTGAAGGGGCGGACGAACGGCTGGGCCTGCTGATGCAGGGCGCGATCATCAACTTCATGCTGATCGCGGTACTGCTGGCTGCTTTTGTCAGCCGCACCATCCGCAACGTCCGCGCCCGCGACGCCTGGATGGCCGAGAGCCGCCAGCAAGCGGCCGAGCATGAACACATCGTCCGTATGGGGCTGTTGGCATCGGGCGCGGCGCACGAACTGGGCACGCCCCTGGCGTCCATCAGTGTGCTGTTGGGCGACTGGCGGCACATCGCGGCCATCAAGGATGATCCAGAGCTTTTGGCCGATGTCGAGCAGATGCAGTCCGAGGTGGATCGCTGCAAATCGATTGTCACCAATATTCTGATGGCTGCCGGTGCCGCACGCGGACAATCGCCGCGGGTGATGCGCCTGTCGTCCTTCCTTGGCGAAGTGGTGCAGGAGTGGCACGAGCGCGGCAGCACGGCGTTGAAGGTCGAGCAGATCGGCCCCAGTCCGCATGACCCGTTCATCATCGCCGACGAAGCCCTGCGTCAGGTTCTAAGCGCCCTGATTGACAACGCCGCCGAGGCCGAGGCCGGATCGCTGGTCCTCAATGCCGTTGCGGATGGCGAGCAGATCATTCTGACCTTCCTGGATGACGGTCCGGGAATCCCGCAGCAGATCCTTTCGCGTCTGGGCCAGCCCTATCAGAGCACCAAGGGCAGGGCGGGAGCGGGGCTGGGCCTGTTCCTTCTGGTCAACACCATGCGTACCCTGGGGGGCGAAGTTGTCGCCTCGAACCGTCGCGAGGGCGGTGCTAGTGTGCAGCTCCGCTTGCCGACCGAGGCATTGGCCCCGAAATGAGCACCATGACCGATGATGCCCGCAGCCTGCTGATCGTCGAGGACGACGAGTCGTTCGCACGCACCCTGCGCCGTTCGTTCGAGCGGCGTGGCTATCAGGTGCTGTCGGCCCGCAGCCCAGAGGACATGCGGCTGGTGCTGGCCAACCAGCGCCCGCAGTATGCCGTGGTGGATCTTAAACTGGGCACGTCCTCGGGCCTGACCTGCGTGCAGGAACTGCATGCCTTCGATCCGGAGATGGTGATCGTCGTCCTGACGGGGTTCGCCAGCATCGCCACGGCGGTCGAGGCCATCAAGCTGGGCGCGCGTCACTATCTGGCCAAGCCCGCCGGTACCGATGAAATCGAGGCGGCCTTCTCTAAGGAAAGCGGCGATGCCTCGGCCCCGCTGACCGCCCGCCCCACCTCGATCAAGACGCTGGAGTGGGAGCGCATCCACGAAACCCTCGTGGAAACCGACTTCAACATCTCCGAGGCCGCCCGCCGCCTCGGCATGCACCGCCGCACGCTGGCCCGCAAACTGGAAAAACGCCGCGTCACCTGAGCGAACGCCACTCGCATACCCGCGTTGACACGGCGGGTAATCCATCCCACACATCAGGTCTCACCAGGGGTGTCCCGACAAGGGGCTGAGATACTGCTACGCCATCCGGCAGCGCAGGGACCCTATGAACCTGATCCAGTTCACACTGGCGTAGGGACGGTGCGGGTGCCATTTGGCGCGACTGGTCCGGCTGGTTTCCGGCGATGGTTGCGCCCCGATACGCCCATTCCCCCTTCCGTCCGTGTCTGGGTCTCCAATGCTTGCGAGCAAGGAGCCTGACATGACTTCTACCCCTGACCTTACCGTCACCACGGGATCGCTTCCCGCATCGACCAAGATTTTCAGATCGGGCGTACTGCACCCCGATATCCGCGTGCCATTGCGTGAGATCGCGCTGCACCCCAGCGCCAACGAGCCGCCCGTCACCGTCTATGATTCCAGCGGCCCCTATACCGATCCGGCCAAGACGATCCGCATCGAACAGGGCCTGGAGCGGTTGCGTGAAAGCTGGATCTCCGCACGGGGCGATACCGAGATCTATGAGGGCCGGACCATCCAGCCCGCAGACAACGGATTCGTCTCACCCGAAAGGATGACACCGGAGTTTCCGGTGCGAAACGCGCCGCGCCGCGCCACGGCGGGCAGGGCGGTGACGCAGTTGGCCTATGCCCGCGCCGGTATCATCACACCCGAGATGGAGTTTGTCGCCATCCGCGAAAACCTCGGTCGCCAGCAGATGCGCGAGCAGATGGTGCGGGATGGTGAAAGCTTCGGTGCCGCCATTCCCGATTTCGTCACGCCCGAGTTCGTGCGCGACGAGATCGCCCGTGGCCGCGCCATTATTCCGGCCAACATCAACCACCCCGAACTGGAGCCGATGGCGATTGGCCGAAACTTCCTGGTGAAGATCAACGCCAATATCGGCAACTCGGCGGTCACCTCATCGATGGCCGAGGAGGTGGACAAGATGGTCTGGGCCATCCGCTGGGGCGCGGACACGGTGATGGACCTGTCCACGGGCCGCAACATCCACAACATCCGCGAATGGATCATCCGCAACGCCCCTGTGCCGATCGGTACGGTGCCGCTCTATCAAGCGCTGGAAAAGGTGAACGGCATTGCCGAGGACCTGACGTGGGAGGTGTTCCGCGACACGCTGATTGAGCAGGCCGAGCAGGGCGTGGA
>NZ_DJFS01000021.1:6072-6375 GCF_002432125.1 Brevundimonas sp. UBA5866 | reverse complement strand
TGCGGTACTGTTTGAAGGCACGGCACAGGAAGCTGTCGAGAGTGACGAAGTCCGCCGCGCCTATCTTGGCGAGATGTACAGCTAGGCGCACAGCTTTAAGCCGAAACTTGACCGTTACGCTCACCGGACGTTAACGGCTGTCCTCCACAGTCAAGCTATAAGCAAGTTCCGGGCCATCGTCCGGCGCTTGGGTGGGTTTGGGTTGCCTTCGGGGGAATGTGCGCGTGATCGGGCAAAGGCTTGAGGTCCGGCAGGGGCAGGGGTTGGTCATCACCCCCCAGCTCCAGCAGGCTATCAAACTGC
>NZ_DJFS01000021.1:0-5981 GCF_002432125.1 Brevundimonas sp. UBA5866 | reverse complement strand
AAGCGCCCGCCGAAACATCCGAAGCCGCACCGCCCCCCGAGGCCGAGCTCAGCTTTGCCGACAGCAGCGATAGCCGGTCCGCAGCCGCGCTCGATGCTCCAGGCGATGCCCTCTATGACGCCGCCCCCGGCGAGCGGAACGAGGTCCAGGCCGACAACCAGCCGGGCATCGGCGACTGGTCGCGCGCCGGCAAGGGCGGCAGCTTTGAGCACGATGATTACGAGCGTCCCGACGAGCACGAGCTGACGCTGGTCGAGCACCTTCAGGCCCAGGCGCTTCTGGCGGGCTTTACGCCTGCCGAGCACGCTGTCGCCCTGTCTCTGATCGACAGTGTCGACGAGGGCGGATATCTGCGCGCCGACCTGGATGAAATGGCCGAGCGGCTGAACATCACCCTGGAGCGTCTGGAGCAGGTATTGCACCGCTGTCAGGGGTTCGAGCCAGCGGGCGTTATGGCGCGCTCTGTGCCGGAATGCCTCAAGCTGCAGCTGATCGACCGCAACCGCTTTGATCCGGCTATGGCGGCCCTGCTGGACAATCTGGACCTGCTGGCCCGGCGCGATCTGACCGCGCTGCGCAAGGTCTGCGGTGTCGATCAGGAAGACCTGGCCGAGATGATCGCCGAGATCCAGGGCCTGACACCCCGTCCGGGTGCTGGATTTGGCAGCGAACCGGCCCAGACCATCATTCCCGACGTCTTTGTGCGTCCTGACCCTGCCGGTGGCTGGAAGGTCGAGTTGAACAGCGACACCCTGCCCCGTCTGCTGATGGACAAACGCTATCACGCCGAAGTTTCGGCCAGCGCACGTTCGGATTTGGACAAAACCTTTGTCGCCGACTGCGCCGCCCAGGCCAGCTGGCTGGTGAAGTCGCTGGACCAGCGCGCCCGGACCATTCTCAAGGTCGCCAGCGAGATCGTACGCCAGCAGGATGCCTTCATGGCCTTTGGCGTGGAGTTCCTGCGGCCGCTGACGCTCAAAATGGTCGCCGAGGCCATCGAGATGCACGAATCGACCGTCAGCCGCGTGACCTCGAACAAATATATCGCCACGCCGCGCGGGGTGTTCGAACTCAAATTCTTCTTCACCGCCGCCATCCAGTCCAGCGACGGCGGAGCCACCCATTCGGCCGAAGCTGTCCGTCATCGCATCAAGGCGATGATCGATGCCGAAGATGTTACAGGCGAGATCCTGAGCGACGACCGCATCGTCGAGATCCTGCAGGAATCGGGCATCGACATCGCCCGCCGCACTGTGGCCAAGTATCGGGAAGCCTTGCGAATTCCGTCTTCCGTCGAACGCCGCCGCATGCGCAAGGCCGCGTAGAACCCCTTACTGCCAAGGTTAAAACTCACCACATTTCGGTGATCGGCGTTGACACCAAGTCGGAAGAGCCGCGTTCTATGTTCATGGCTATGCAAGTTCAGGTAACCGGCAAGCAAGTGGATGTTGGCGAAGCGCTAGGCTCGCGCATCTCGGAGGAACTTGAGAATGGAGTCGGCAAGTATTTTGCTCGCGGCGCCCAGGATGCCGAAGTCGTAGTTTCCAAGGACGGCTACGGCTTCCGCGTAGATTGTTGGGTACGTCTCGCTTCTGGCCAACCGCTCGTCACGACAGGTTTCGGTGGAGATGCCCACGCGGCCTTCTCCGACAGCCTCGACAAGCTTGAGAAACGTGTCCGTCGCTACAAGCGCCGCCTGAAAGACCACTATGCAGGCCCCAAAGGCCTGTCGCCCGAGAAGACAGAGGATGCCGCCCGCGAGGTCGCGCAGCTGACGATCTTCAAAAACCCGGACAAGGTTGAGGATGAGTCCGAGTTCGGCGATGTCGCCAACGCCAATGAACCGCCCCCCGTGGGCATGGTCATTGCCGAGACCGAAGCCGAAATCCGTACCCTCACCGTAGGCCGTGCCGTGGCGGAATTGGACATGACCGGCTATCCGGTCGTGGTGTTCCGCAATGCCGCTCATGGCGGTCTGGCTGTTGTTTACCGTCGTCCTGACGGGAATGTCGGCTGGATCGATCCTGAAAGAACGGCGCGCAAGGCATAAAATTCCCTTTTTCAGGGAATATGTCGTGGTGTCTTTTGTAATGTGGGCAAAGCCTTTAAAAGGCAGCGCCCTGTTCTCTATGGGCCGTTGATCGGAACCGAGATGGATATCGCAGATTTGCTGTCACCTGACGGCGTGGTCCTGCGCGGGGCTGTGTCTTCCAAGCGCCAGGCGCTTGGGGTCGTGGCCGACGTAGCGGCCAACGCCTTCAACCTCGACTCTGCCAAGGTGCTGGAAGCCCTGCTGGAGCGTGAAGCTCTGGGATCTACCGGGCTGGGCTATGGCGTTGCCGTGCCCCACGCCCGTGTAGAGGGCCTTGATCGCGTCTGTGGTGCCTTTGTGCGCCTGGAAGCGCCTGTGGCCTATGAGTCGCTGGACGATCGTCCTGTCGATCTTTTGTTCGCTCTGTTCGCTCCGCCGTCGGCGGGGGCAGAGCATCTGCGCGCTCTGGCTGTGGTTTCGCGCGCCATGCGTTCGCCTGAACTGCGCGAGCGCCTGCGCCAGGCCCAGACCGTGGACGGGGTACAGGCCCTGTTCGTACAGACGGGCAGCGCTGCGGCTGCGTAACAGCCGCAAGTAAGTACTGATTACGAAACGGGGCCCTTGCGGGCCCCGTTTTTTTTGCGGTCAATGTACCGAGACAGGGGCCATGTCATTGGCCTGTGCGGCGGCAAAGGCGGTTTCACGGTCCAGCATAACCGCCAGACGCTCGCCGTCGGCACCGTGCAGCGCATAAAGGACCTGATCCGGTGCGAGCTCGACATCGATGTCCTCGATATCGTTCAGGATATCCTTGGCCAGAATCTCGCGGACATAGACCAGATCGGGCGCACCCAATGCGGTAAAGTCCTGTTTGGTCATCACAGGCATCATGCGGAACGCCTCCTTAAAGCTAAGGCTGACGGATACGCGAGCGGTTCGGCTGCGTATGCCGTCCCTGTGGAACGAATCCGATCACTCCGTGGAAATCGGGATGTTGCGTGTGGCTTTCTGTTGATCGGGCTGGAACAGGTCCACGTGCAGCAGGCCGTGCTGCAGTCGCGATCCTTTCACTTCCAGTCCGTCGGCCAGAACAAAGGTGCGCACGAAGCCGCGCGACGCGATGCCCCGGTGCAGGTACTGGCCTTCCGGGCGGCCCGCCTCGTCACGCTTGCCTGTAAGGGTCAACTGACGTCCCTCGACGGTAACGTTCAGCTCATCGGGCGTGAAACCGGCCACAGCCAGCGTAATGCGCACCTCGTCGCCGATCCGCTCCACATTATACGGCGGATAGGAATCTGCTGCGGCCCGCTGGGCGCGGTCGATCAAGGCCCGTGTCTGATCAAAACCCAACAGGAATGGGGCATCTATCAGGGAATGGGATCGGCTCATGTCTTAACTCCTGAGGTCCTGGAACCAGCAACCTTTCAACGGACCGTGCCAACAGGCCCCGGTGCGCCATCCCCTATAGGTGGGAATGGTGAGCCGCTTTTCAATAAGTCACATATTCAGTTGCCGAAGTCGCAGGCCGTTCATTCTCCGTACAGGCGGCAACCCGCAAAGCTGAAATCCGTTGTTAGGACGTTGAACGTCTAATTCTTGCAAGGGGACTGAACACCATGCGCACCAAGATTGCCGTTATCGGCGTCAGCATCGCCGCCATGCTCGGCGCGGCTGCATGCACCACCACTGACCCGTACAGCTCGGCCCCGCGCCGCAACAACACCGGCACAGGCGCTATTGCAGGCGCTCTGGGCGGCGCTGTTCTGGGCTACCTGACCAACACCAACAACTCCGAGCAGGGCCGTAAGAACGCGCTCATCGGTGCGGGCATCGGCGCTCTGGCCGGTGCAGGCGTGGGCCAGTACATGGACCGCCAGCAGCGCGCTCTGGAAGCCGAACTGTCCGGTACCGGTGTGGGCGTCGCCCGTCAGGGTGACAATCTGGTCCTGCGCATGCCGTCGGATGTGACCTTTGCCACCAACCAGTCCAGCATCGATTCTCGCTTCCTGCCGGTGCTCGATGACGTGGCCCGCGTGCTGAACGAGTACGACCGTTCGGTTGTGGACATTGTGGGCCATACCGATTCTTCGGGTGGCGATCACATCAACCAGCCGCTTTCGGAAAACCGCGCCCTGTCGGTTGCCAACTATCTGATCAACCGCGGCGTGATCCGTGAACGTATGTTCGTGGCCGGCAACAGCGCCCGCAACCCGGTTGCATCCAACGCCACTGCGGAAGGCAAGGCCCAGAACCGTCGCGTGGAGATCGTGATCCGCCCGTTCACCGGCTGATCGGTTCACGGATTTGAAATGACTAAGGGCGGCCCGTCAGGGACCGCCCTTTTTCTTTGTTCAACTTTCGGATGGACGCCCGATGGACGAGTAGCTGAAGCCGCGCACCTTCATATCCGGTGCGGAATAGATGTTTCGCAGATCAACCATGACCGGCGCATTCATCAGCAGCTTCACCCGATCCAGATCCAGGGCTCGGAACTGGTCCCACTCAGTCAGGATAAGCACCACATCCGCACCGGCGACGGCGTCATAGGGGCCGTCGCAGTATTGGATATCGGGCAGAAGGGTGGCCGCCTCCTTCATACCCTCCGGGTCGAAGGCCTTGACGGTAGCGCCCCCCTTCAAAAGCTCGGGGACGATATCCAGCGAGGGCGCATCGCGCATGTCATCGGTGTTGGGTTTGAACGTCAGGCCAAGAACACCCACCGTCTTGCCCGCAACACTGCCGCCCAGCGCATCGGCCACCCGGTTGGCCATCGCCTTCTTTCGGGCATCGTTCACCGCAACGGTCGTCTCGATCAAGCGCACCGGCGATCCGGCGTCGGTCGCCGTGCGGACCAGGGCCAGCGTATCCTTCGGGAAGCACGACCCCCCGTAACCGGGACCGGCATGAAGGAATCTGGAGCCGATACGGTTGTCCAGACCGATACCACGGGCGACCTGCTGCACATCCGCGCCCAGCGTCTCGCACAGATCGGCCATCTCGTTGATGAAGGTGATCTTCATGGCGAGGAAGGCATTGGCCGCATATTTGATCAACTCGGACGTGCGGCGGCCGGTGAAAAGGATAGGCGTCTCGTTCAGGTTCAGGGGACGATAAAGTTCAGCCATAACCAGACGCGCGCGTTCACTGTCGGTGCCCACAACGACGCGGTCGGGTCGCTTGAAGTCGTCAATCGCCGCGCCCTCACGCAGGAATTCCGGGTTGGAGACTACGGCAAAGTCAGCATCGGGGCGGCGCTCGCGAATGATACGCTCGATTTCGTCGCCCGTGCCCACCGGCACGGTGGATTTGGTGACGATGACCGTAAAGCCCTCGATAAGACCGGCGATCTCTTCGGCCGCGGCATAGACGTATGACAGGTCCGCATGGCCATCACCGCGACGAGACGGGGTACCGACAGCAATAAAGACGGCATCGGCTTCGCGGATGGCCTGGGCACCATCGACGGCGAACTTCAGGCGGCCATCGCGCGCATTGGTGGCCACAAGATCATCAAGGCCCGGCTCGAATATCGGAATGATGTTCTGCCGAAGCCGTTCGATCTTCAGCTCGTCTTTGTCGACACAGGTCACGACGTGACCGAAGTCTGCAAAACAGGCACCCGAAACGAGGCCGACGTAACCAGTGCCGATCATGGCGACGCGCATAAGCGGTTCCCTTATTCACTGCAGACTCAACTGGAATAGCGGCTGAGCCTCTTGGACGCCAGCGCATCGCACGGTTGTACGACAAAAACAAAAAGGACGACTGACCTTTAGGTCAATCGTCCTCAATCTTTCGACACTTCGAAACTGTCGGGAAGGAGACCGAAGTCCCCTTCCCTCCAGATTAGAAGTTGATGTCGATGGTCGCGCGACGGTTCAGCGGCTCGCGAACGCCATCGGCGGTCGGCTTGGCCAGGGCGGTTTCGCCCTTACCGTCCAGCGAGATC
>NZ_DJFS01000044.1 GCF_002432125.1 Brevundimonas sp. UBA5866 | reverse complement strand
TGCGGAGACAAGCGCCACGTCATTGCTTTCGGCCAGATAGGGGCGGCCTTCGCCCTCGGTGGTCGCAGAGGCATAGGCAACCGGAGCGGCCGAAATGCCATAGCCGCGCTGTTCGAAGAAGCCCTGGGTCGAGGCAATACGCTCACCGCGCTCGCGACGCTGCTGAAGCTCGAAGCCGGTATCCATCAGCTCGGCGACGTGGGCGTTGCGGCTGGCGGTCGAGCGGCCACCCATGACGATGGTGATCAGACGTTTGTTGTCGCGCACCGCCGAGGCGGACAGGTTGTAGCCCGAGGCATTGGTGAAGCCGGTCTTGATGCCGTCATAGCCATTGCCCACCGCCAGCAGGCCGTTGGTGTTACGGTAGTCGCGACCGTTGTAGTACCAGTCCTTGATGCCGAGATAGCGGTAGTACTGCGGGTAGTCGCGCATCACGGCCCGGCTCAGGATCGCCAGATCATTGGCGGTGGTGGCCTGACGGGTGTCGGGCAGGCCGTTCGCCGTGGTGAAGCGGGTGTGGTGCATACCCAGCTCGCGGGCCTTGGCGGTCATGCGAGAGGTGAATTCGGATTCATTGCCGGCGACGGCTTCGGCCAGAACGACAGCCATGTCGTTGGCGCTGCGCACGGCGGTGGCGCGCATGGCATCATCGAGGCTGATGGTCTGACCGGCGGCAAGGCCCAATTTCGAGGGCGGCTGGGCCGCGGCGCGAGGCGATACCGTCAATTGGTCCGTCAGTTTGACGCGACCGTCCTCCAGGGCCTCGAACACCAGATACAGTGTCATGACCTTGGTGATGGATGCCGGATAGCGGCGCTCGTCGGCAAAGCGCGAGAACAGAACCTCGCCGGAAGCCGCATCGAGCACGACAGACGCATATTTGGTGTTGTCACCCGACTGGGCCACGGGGGGCGTCTGGCCAACCGTCGGCACCAGAGAGCTGCCCACCAGAAGGGCGCTGAGCAGGAGTGGCTTGCGGAGAATGGAGGCGTTCATCAGCAGCTACTAAGCCTTTTCACTGTGGAGCATTGGAGGTGAAGCCAATACGCCGGATAAGGTTACACCATGACCGGACAGGTGTTTCGACACAGTTAATGCTGCGTCAATCATTGCCTGAGCCGTAATCTTTAACTTGAAAACACTGTCTTCGTGAACCCGTGATTGTGGCTTGAGCGGGATGACAACCGATTGTTCGCCTTCAAATAATGGTGACGCTTGCCGTCGGATCGCTGCGGCATGACCCATTATTGTCATGTTGCACTGCAACAAAGACCCTTGATTTTTCTCTTCGCAAGTGCGAAATAGAAATCATTGTTCTCTGCGGGCGAGGCATGCCTGCGCTTTGCGCCCCCTCCACAACGCATTTGGAGCCTATGCGATGACTGACGCGACCGAGACTGTAAAGAAAACCGTTGAGCAGACCGCTGCCAAAGCCAAGGCTCAGGCCGAAGCTGTTCACAATGCCAGCACCAAGGCCTTCAAGGAAGGCGTTGACCGCTCGATCAGCTCGTTCACCGAGCTGAACGCCCACGGCAAGAAGAACCTTGAAGCTGTGGTCGAAAGCGCCGCCGCCGCCCAGAAGGGCGCCGAGGCCCTGTCGCAGCAGGTTCTGGCCTATGGCAAGAAGACCTGGGAAGACAACGTCCAGGCTGCTCAATCGCTGGCTCAGGCCCGTTCGCTGCAAGAGCTGGTTGAACTGCAATCGGCTTGGGCCAAGTCGTCGGCCGAAGCCTATCTGGCTCACCTGAACCAGACGACCGAAACCCTGACCGCCTCGGTCAAGGACAGCTTCCAGCCGATCAACTCGCGCGTCAGCGCCGTTGTCGAAAGCTTCCAGTCGGTTCGCTAACCTCCCATAGCGACTGACTAAAAGAAGAGCCCCGGTGCCTGCGCCGGGGCTTTTTCTTTGTCACAGCCGGGGCGGGGAGGCGGGACTTAGCGTGGCTATATTTGAAACCTAACGTTGTTATGCGGATTAAGCAGAGCAGTAACATATCCAGAGTACGCTTGGTCACATCATCGTTGACTGGACGAACCTTCAATTCAGGGCATCATTCCCTATCTTTGAGTAGCAACGACTAAACAGACGGACTTCGAATGCCAATCAAGCGGTCAGGTGAACAGGGCCAAGGCGCAGCCGGTGGTGCAGGCGCGGCGGTCGTCACCGAGACAAAGCCGAAAGTTCAGCGGCCCTCGCTCTATCGGGTGCTGATCCTGAACGACGACTACACGCCGATGGAATTCGTCGTCTATGTCCTTGAGCGGTTCTTCCAGAAGAGCCGTGAAGACGCGACCCGGATCATGATGCACGTCCATCAGTTCGGGGTCGGGGTGTGCGGGGTCTACACATACGAGGTGGCCGAAACCAAGGTCGCCCAGGTGACGGAGACCGCGCGTCGTCATCAACACCCGTTGCAATGCACCATGGAAAAGGACTGAGAGGAGCCTTTCATGCCGTCATTTTCCCGTCCTCTCGAAGAGACGCTCCACCGCGCAGTGACCTATGCAAACCAGCGCCGGCATGAATATGCCACGCTGGAGCATCTGCTCTGGGCCCTGATCGACGACCGCGACGCGGCCGCCGTGATGGAGGCGTGCAACGTCGATTTGACCACGCTACGCAGTTCGCTGTCCCACTATGTCGATAATGACCTGGCGGCGCTGGCGACGGCGGATGGTGACGATGCAAAGCCCACGGCGGGCTTCCAGCGCGTCATCCAGCGGGCGGTCATCCATGTCCAGTCCTCGGGCCGCGAGGAAGTGACCGGAGCCAATGTGCTCGTGGCCATCTTCTCCGAACGTGAAAGCCACGCGGCCTATTTCCTGCAACAGCAGGACATGACCCGCTATGACGCGGTCAACTTCATTGCCCACGGCATCGCCAAGAAGCCGGGCGCCAGCGAGACGCGACCGACGCGTGGCGCCAGCCTTGAGGAAACCGAAGACGGTGCGGTCGTCAAACAGGGCGGCGAGGCGCTGGAGGCCTATTGCGTCAACCTGAACGAAAAGGCGCGCGAAGGCCGGATCGATCCGCTGATCGGGCGTCAGGCCGAGGTGGACCGCTCGATCCAGATCCTGTGCCGCCGCACCAAGAACAACCCGTTGCTGGTCGGCGATCCCGGCGTCGGCAAGACGGCCATCGCGGAGGGTCTGGCCCGCAAGATCGAAGCCGACGAAGTGCCGGACGTGCTGAAGGGCGCGACCATCTTCTCGCTCGACATGGGCTCGCTTCTGGCGGGTACGCGTTATCGCGGTGACTTCGAAGAGCGCCTGAAACAGGTGGTCAAGGAGTTGGAAAACCATGAGAACGCCATCCTGTTCATCGACGAGATCCACACCGTCATCGGTGCGGGTGCGACGTCGGGCGGGGCGATGGATGCGTCCAACCTGCTGAAACCGGCGCTGGCGTCGGGCACGCTGCGCTGCATGGGTTCGACCACCTACAAAGAATATCGCCAGCACTTCGAAAAGGACCGCGCTCTGGTCCGTCGCTTCCAGAAGATCGACGTCAACGAGCCGACCCTCGAAGACACGGTGAAAATCCTCAAGGGTCTGAAATCGACCTATGAGGAGCACCACAAGCTGAAGTTCACCGATGCGGCCATCCGCGCGGCGGTGGACCTGTCGGCGCGCTACATCACCGACCGCAAGCTGCCGGACAAGGCGATTGACGTGATCGACGAGGCCGGTGCCTCGCAGATGCTGCTGCCGGAGAACAAGCGCAAGAAGACCTTGGGCACCAAGGAGATCGAGGCCGTCATCGCCAAGATGGCCCGCATCCCGCCCAAGTCGGTGTCCAAGTCCGACACCGAGGCCCTGCGTGAGCTGGAAGCCGATCTGAAGCGCGTGGTCTATGGTCAGGAGGACGCCATCGAACAGGTCTCGGCGGCGATGAAGCTGGCGCGTGCGGGTCTGCGTGATCCGAACAAGCCGATCGGCTCCTTCCTGTTCAGTGGCCCGACCGGCGTCGGCAAGACCGAAGTCGCCAAGCAGCTCGCCGCCACGCTCGGCATCGAGATGCAGCGCTTCGACATGTCCGAATATATGGAGCGCCACACGGTCAGCCGTCTGATCGGCGCGCCTCCGGGCTATGTCGGTCACGATCAGGGCGGTCTGCTGACCGATGCCGTGGACCAGCACCCGCACTCGGTCGTGCTGCTCGACGAGATCGAGAAGGCACACCCCGACATCTACAACATCCTGCTGCAGGTCATGGACAATGGTTCGCTGACGGATGCAGTGGGCAAGAAGGTCGACTTCCGCAATGTCATCCTGATCATGACGACCAACGCCGGTGCGGCGGACAATGCCCGCAACGCCATCGGCTTTGGCCGCTCCAAGGTCGAGGGCGAGGACGAAAAGGCCATCCAGCGCCTGTTCACGCCCGAGTTCCGCAACCGTCTGGATGCCGTGGTGGCGTTCAAGCCGCTGGCTTCGGACACCATCCGTTCGGTGGTCAACAAGTTCGTCATCGAACTGGAGGCCCAACTGGCGGACCGCAACATCACCATCGAGCTTTCGGACGATGCGGCGGATTGGCTGGCCAAGAACGGCTTTGATGAACTGTATGGCGCACGTCCGCTGGCCCGTGTCATCCAGGAACACATCAAGAAGCCGCTGGCCAACGACATCCTGTTCGGCGACCTCAGCCGGGGTGGTCACGTCAAGGTGGAGCTGAAGGACGGCAAGATCGCCTTCGACATCACCGCTGGCGGCGGCACCCCCTCCAAGGAAGAGGAAGAAGAGACGGCCTGATCGGTCGCCTCTTCGGCAAATAAAAAGGCCCGCATCATCCGATGCGGGCCTTTCTCTTTAGGGGCGTTCTGGCTTAGCGCTTGCGGCCGATACCGCTGAGCAGGACAGCCAGACCCGCCACGATGCCGGTGGTTAGAAGCGGCTTGTTGCGGGCGAACTCAAGGCCCTTCTTGGCCGGCTCGCGCAGGTCGGCCGGAGCCTTGTCGGCGATACCGTCCAGACCGTCGATGACGCGGCCATAGGCAGCCTTGGCACGACCGCCAGCTTCTTTGGCGGCGCCTTCAACCTTAAGCTTGGTGTCGCCGGTCAGGTTGCCCAGGCCGCTTTTCACCTTGCCTTCGACTTGGTCGATAGTGCCTTCGATACGTTGGTCGGTCATGGCTCGATATCCTTTTGTGAGGAGAAAGGGGTTCCACGCTTACAAGCGTATGCGAGAGCCAAGAGTTCCGATTTGTTAACGTTCTAGATCTGTTTGAAGGGCGATAATTCCCGCGTCATGGCGTCGCGCTCGGCGGCGACGGCGGGGCCTTCCTGTTGCAGGTAGCGCGCGACCGGATCGGCCAGTGCCGTATCAGAAATAAAATGGGCCGAATAGACCGGTGAGGGCAGGTAACCGCGCGCGATCTTGTGCTCGCCCTGCGCGCCCGCCTCGACCCGCGACAGGCCGTGTTTCAGCGCGAACTCTATGGCCTGATAGTAGCAAAGCTCGAAATGCAGGAAGGGCTTGTCGATCAAGGTGCCCCACTGCCGACCGTAAAGGGCATCGCGTCCGATAAAGTTGATCGCCCCCGCGACCGGCCTGTCATCGTCGAAAGCCATGACCAGCGCGATCCTGTCGGCCATCGTGCGTCCGACGCGCGTGAAGAAGTCGCGCGTCAGATAGGGGCGGCCCCATTTGCGGTCGCCGGTATCCATATAGAAGGCGAAGAAGGCATCCAAGTGGGCCTCGGTGATCTCGGCCCCCGTCAGGATGCGGATATCCAGCCCGTCCTGCGCCTCGCGCCGTTCGCGGCGGATGGTCTTGCGGCGACTGGCCGACAGGGCGCCGAGGAAGTCATCGAATGTCGCCCAGTCCTGATTGCGCCAGATGTATTGGATGTCCTGACGTTGCAGCAGCCTGTGCTGGCCCATCAGCGACCATTCGGCCTCGGTGGGAAAGTTTACATGCAGGGATGACAGGCCCATCTGCTCGCACAGCATGACCGCACCCTGGATCAGCCCCTGACGGACGGTGTCGGCATCGGCCCCCTGCGTCACCAACAGTCGCGGCCCTGTGGCGGGGGTGAAGGGAATGGCGCAGAGCAGTTTGGGGTAATAACGACCACCGGCCCGCTGATAGGCGTCGGCCCATGAATGGTCGAAAACATATTCGCCCTGACTGTGCCCCTTCAGATAGAGGGGCATGGCCCCGACAACGGTGCCGTCTTCGGCGTGCAGGGTCAGGTGGCGCGGTGCCCATCCCTGTTCGGGCACGGCACTGCCGGACGCCTCGCAGGCATCCAGAAAATCATATGTGACGAAAGGGTCGCCCGTCGGAGCTGCGAGACTGTCCCAAGTCTCGCGCCCGACACTGGCGACCCCGCCGTGAACCTGAAGCTTCAGGCTCACTTCACCTCGACGATGGCGTCCACTTCGACGGCGAAGCCCAGCGGCAGCTTGTATACGCCAACAGCCGAGCGGGCGTGTTTGCCGGCATCGCCGAACACTTCGACCATCAGGTCCGAGGTGCCGTTGATGACGCCCGGAATGGCTTCGAAGTCCGGACCGGCTTGCACGAAGCCGCCCAGTTTCACGATGCGGACCACGCGATCCAGATCGCCATCCAGAGCGGCCTTGATCTGGGCGATCAGGTTCAGACCGCACAGGCGGGCGGCCTTCTGGGCCTCTTCCGGCGTGACGTCGACGCCGACAGTACCCTTGATGCCGCCATTGGCATCGTTCGACAGCTGACCCGAGATGGTCAGGGTGTTGCCCGAGCGGACATAGGAGACATAGGAGGCAACCGGCTTGGCGGGCTCCGGCAGGGTGATGCCGAGTTCGGTAAGGCGGGCTTCGATGCTCATATCAATCTCCAGATAATGGGGTCGGACAGGGATGTAGCGCGGGGCAGGGTGTCTGTCTGCCCCTACGTCACCCGAGTTGATCGAAATCGATCAGGGTTTCTTCAGCGCACGTCCGGCGATCACGGCGTTGGAGCCGAATTTGGCCCTGAGCGCGTCGATGGCGGTTTCGGTTTTCAGGGCGCGGGTTTCTTCGGTCTGGAACAGACCCGCGGGTGCGTCATGGGCATCGACCACATCGGCCATGCCGATACCGATCAGGCGATAGGGGATGCCCAGTTCGGGTTTCAGCAGGTCGCGCCCCGCATTGAACAGTGCCCGCGCCGTCTGCACCGGATCGGGCAGGGTGATGCGGCGGGTGATGTGCTTGAAGTCCGTGCGGCGCAGTTTCAGCACGATCACGCGGCTGGACACGCCATCGCGGCGGGCCTTGCTTGCCAGCTTTTCGCACAGGGGCCACAGCTCTGCTTCCAGCGCCTCCTGCGTTGTCAGGTCCTCGTTGAAGGTGGTCTCGGCACTCATGCCCTTGCGGTCATGCTCTGGGTTCACGGGGCGGCTGTCGCGGGCGTGGCTAAGCTCGTGCAGGCGAAGGCCGCTTTCGCCATAGCGGCGGATCAGGTCCTTCACATCGGCATTGGCCAGATCACCCACGGTGGCAAAGCCGTCGGAGCGTAGCTGCTGGCTGAACACCGGCCCGACGCCGGGAAGGATTTTAACAGGACGCGGGGCCAGCAGCGCCTTGGCCTCGGCATTGCCGATGACCGAGAAACCGCGCGGCTTGTCCAGTTCGGACGCGATTTTCGCCAGAAAGCGGTTGGGAGCGAGGCCGATGGAAACCGTCAGGCCAACCTCGTCCTCGATCCATTTCTGCAGGCGGGCCAACTGCCATGCCGCCGAGCCGCCGTTCAGCCGCTCGGTCCCGGACAGGTCGATCCACGCCTCGTCCAGCGACAGGGTCTGTACCAGAGGGGTCAGCTTTGCGACCGCGCCGAAAATGCGGGCGCTTTCATGCTGGTATTTGGCGAAGTCGGGCTTGATGACGACCGCTTCGGGACAGGCTTTCAGCGCCTTGAACATGGGCATGGCGCTGCCGACGCCATAAAGGCGGGCGACGTAGCAGGCGGTGGAGACGACCCCACGCTTGCCCCCGCCGATGATGACCGGCTTGTCGCGCAGTTCGGGGCGATCGCGCTTTTCCACCGAGGCATAGAAGGCGTCACAGTCCAGATGCGCCATCGTCAGCTGCCCCAGTTCCGCATGATTGATCAGGCGTGGAGAACCGCATGACGGGCAGCGGCGCTGTGGCGTCTCTCCTGTCTTCAGGCAATCACGACAGAGACTCTGGATGGACAGATTCATGCTCCGGAGGGTTTCGCCTTCACGTCAGCTTAAGACTGAGCAGGGCAAGTTCGGTTTCGAAGAGCCTTATAGCCTATTTGCGGCAGGCTTTCACCGAAGCGACAAGGTGTCGGATGTCCAAGAAAGTCCTCATCGTCGAGGATAACGAGCTGAACATGAAACTCTTTCATGATCTGCTCGAATCTCAGGGCTACGAAACCCTGCAGACCCGCGAGGGAATGCAGGCGCTTCAACTTGCCCGCGCGCATCGCCCCGATTTGATCCTTATGGATATCCAATTGCCCGAGATTTCGGGACTGGAAGTGACAAAATGGATCAAAGAAGACGAAGAGCTTAGCAATATCCCTGTAATTGCAGTCACAGCCTTTGCTATGAAGGGTGATGAAGAGCGCATCAGACAGGGCGGCTGTGAAGCTTATATTTCCAAACCTATCTCGGTCACCACCTTCCTCGATACTGTCAGGCAGCACTTGGAAGGCTAGCGCATGAGCGCCCGCATTCTGGTGGTGGACGACGTTGATACCAATGTCCGTCTGCTCGAAGCCAAGCTGACCATCGAATATTATGATGTCCTGACCTGCCGGGATGGCTCGTCTGCGCTGGAAATCGCCCGTACCGAACAGCCGGACCTGATCCTGCTGGACGTCATGATGCCGAACATGGACGGCTTCGAGACCTGCCGTAAGCTGAAGGACGATCCGGCCACGCGGCACATTCCGGTGGTGCTGGTCACGGCTCTGGATGGCCGCGAGGACCGTATTCGCGGGCTGGAAGCCGGTGCCGACGATTTCCTCAGCAAGCCGCTCGACGATGTGGTGCTGATGGCGCGCGTGCGCAGCCTGTCGCGCCTGAAAATCGTCACCGACGAACTGCGCGAACGCGAGGAGAGCGTGCGCCGGATCGGTATCGGCGATTCGTCGGTCGAGCGTCTGCACGGAACGGGTGGCCGTATCCTTCTGGTGGATGACAACGACGTTCAGGCCGAGCGTCTGCTGGCGGAACTGGGCAAGGTGCACCGCCCCATGCGTGTGGGCAGCAATGGCAGCGAGCTGGGCTCGCCCATGACCGGCGTCGATCTGTTGATCATCAACGCAGCGACAAAGGGGTTCGACGGTCTGCGCCTGCTGGCGCACCTTCGTGCGCGCGAAGCGACCCGGAACCTGCCCGTCCTGACCATAGTGGATATGGAGGACCGGCCCCGTCTGGTTAAGGCGCTGGAACTGGGGGCCAACGATATTGTCGCCCTGCCTGTCGATCCGGACGAACTTTCGGTGCGCACCTTCACCCAGGTGAAACGCAAGCGTTACACCGACTTCCTGCGCGAGCGGCTGGAGCGAAATCTGGAGGCCGCCGTCACCGACGTGCTGACGGGGCTTCATAACCGCCGCTATATGACCAGCCAGCTCCAGTCGATGGTGGCACGGGCCAACCACGGCGGGGATACGATTGCGGCCCTGATCCTTGATCTGGATCACTTCAAGCAGATCAACGACAGCTTTGGCCACGATGCGGGCGATGAGGTGCTACGCGAGTTTGCGGTGCGTCTGGCCACCAATGTGCGGGCTGTCGATCTGCCGTGCCGTCTGGGCGGCGAGGAGTTCGTCGTCATCATGCCGGGCACATCTCTGGAAGATGCGGAGCGGATCGCCCAGCGCATCCGCCGCGATGTCAGCCGCGAGCCCTTCCGCGCCAAGGGGATGGGCGAGGGACTGATGGTGACTGTATCGGTGGGGGTGGCGGCCTCTGTACCCGGGGATACCCCCGAGACATTGCTGAAGCGCGCCGATCAGGGGGTCTATGAGGCCAAGGCCAAGGGGCGCGATCAGGTGGTGATCCGCGTCGCCTGATACCGCTTGGCCCGTTGCCATGAAGGGCGCGCAGGATGGCAGGCATGGAAAAACGCCCGACTGAATGAAAAGTCGGGCGTTTTTTATAGGCTGAAAGAGCCGCCCTGCATCACGCAGGGCAGGGTCTTACTTGATCTTGCCTTCTTTGAACTCGACGTGCTTGCGCACGACCGGATCGTACTTCTTCACGACCATTTTTTCGGTCATGGTACGGGCGTTCTTCTTGGTGACGTAGAAGAAGCCGGTGTCGGCGGTGGAGTTCAGACGGATCTTGATCGAAGCCGGTTTGGCCATCGGAATAAACCTCTGCGACGGCGAAAGCCGCTTGAAATGGAAGGCGCGGAACATACTCCGCCACGCGCCAAAGTCAACGGGCGGAATGCCACGTTGAGCACTCGCCGTAATGAGCTACGCTTTTAGCATGAAAATGACCAAAAATGCACCCGCTTTCGCCATTTCTGCCGCTGTTTTCAGCGTTTTAGCCGCCGCTTCACCGATCGCTGCTATGGAATCGGCGCCGGAGCAGGACGCCTTTTTTGCGAATCTGGCGACCCTGTGCGGCCAACGATTCGAGGGCAAGGTGATCAATCCCGGGCCGACGGACGGTGATTTTGCCGGCAAACGCCTGCTGATGCATGTGCGTGACTGCGAGACGAACGAGATTCGCATCCCCTTCTGGGTCGGCGATGACCATTCGCGCACATGGTTCATTACCCGCACGGACAACGGCCTGCGCCTGAAGCACGACCACCGCGATCCCGACGGCACCGCCCACACCCTGCACTGGTACGGCGGCGAGACGGCCAACAACGGCTCGCCCAAGCGTCAGGAGTTTCCGGTGGATCAGGAATCGATCGACCTGTTCACGGCGAACAACTCCTCGGCGTCCAACACCAACATCTGGGCCGTCGAGGTCCACCCGACCCAGACCTATGTCTATGAACTGCGCCGCCCGACCGGCCGCCACTTCCGTGTCGAGTTCGACCTGACCAAGCCGGTGGTCGAATAGGCCGCAGTCACAGCCGATCAATGAAAAGCCGCCGGAGATGATCCGGCGGCTTTTTCAATGGCGTCAGTCGCGCCGCTCGATCCGGTGCTGGCCGTGCAGCATCCGCACGAAGGGGATGGGCCGGTTCGGGTTCTCCATCCGCTCCAGGGCCTCGCCCAGAACGAAACGGGTGATGGAGGGCAACTCCAGTTTTATGGCCTGCTCAATGGGCAGCCATGCGATTTCGTCCAACTCGCCGGAACTGACGATATTGTCGGGATCACGCAGGGCTTCGATAGGGGCCGTGAAGAAACGCGCGTCGAAACGGCGCGTGCGGCCCGGCGGCGTGATGGCGCGGGCGATATAGGTCACGGCTGACAGGTCGGGCAGGGCACCGGCCTGACGGTATTCGCGCCACGGCCCGACCACCGAGGCCGCAGGGGCGCTGCGGCCAAGGATCAGGCCCGTTTCCTCGAACGTCTCGCGGATGGCCGTCAGGGCCAGCGCACGGGCGCGGCGGGCGGGGAGGTTCCTTTT
>NZ_DJFS01000036.1 GCF_002432125.1 Brevundimonas sp. UBA5866 | reverse complement strand
ATCACCGGCCGCGCCCAGCGTCAGGCCGCGGTCGGCGAAGTGGTCCAGGTTATGAACCTGCAATCCAACCGCACCATCGAAGCCGTCGCCGTCGCGCCGGGCCGCGCCCTTGCCGGTCCCGCCGCGCAGGCGATGCGCACCCCGTCCGCCCGTTCACTCCAGTTTGCCGCTCGTTGAGCCAGAAAGACCGTCCCATGCGCAAGTTTCTGATCCTCGCCGCCGCCTGCATCCCCCTCGCCGCCTGCTCGACCGCCACCGAGGCGCTGCGCGGCCCCGAACTGGCCCCTGTCGGCTATCCGGCCCAACTGGCCCCGATGGAACAGGCCTATCTGCCGGAATCCACCCCTGCCAGCGCCAACAGCCTGTGGCGTACCGGCGCGCGAAGCTTTTTCGGTGACCAGCGCGCCCGCCGCGTCGGCGACATCCTGACCGTCAGCATCGACATCAACGACCGCGCCCAAACCCAGAACACCACGAACCGCACCCGCAGCAACAGCGTCTCGGGCGGCGTCAGCAACCTGTTCGGCCTGGAAAGCAGCATCGGCAAGGTCCTGCCCGGCGCGTTCGATCCGTCGAACATGGTCGGGGCGGAAGGCGATATCAGCCACAGCGGCTCGGGCAGCGTGAACCGCTCCGAACGGGTGAACCTGACGGTGGCGGCCATCATCACCGGCGTCATGCCCAACGGCAATCTGGTCATCCAGGGTAGGCAAGAAGTGCGCACCAACCGCGAGGTGCGCGAACTGACCGTGGCCGGTATCGTCCGGCCTGAGGATATCTCCAGTGCCAACACCATCCGCCACACCCAAATCGCGGAGGCCCGCATCTCCTACGGCGGCCGTGGCGACATCAGCCGCATGCAGGCCGCCCCTGCGGGCCAGAACCTGATGGAGCGGTTCAGCCCGTTCTAAGCCTCTGATTTCAGGTGCGTCTCAAATAATCCGGCATCGAACCCCGTCCGCGAACGTTAACGGACGGGGTTTTGATTTTAATGTTTGCAGTTGTGATTATCGACCAACGATACCAAACTCGCAGTCCACAGCCGGAGGAAACGCCTTCATGCGCGACCCGAGACAGCGATTGGCCGCACGGCCCATGCGTGCAATGACGCTTATGGCCACGGCATCGGCCCTGATCATCGCCAGCAGTCCCGCCCACACACAGTCACAGGCACAGCGCTGGATCTGGACGCTGTATGATGACAGCAATCCCGTGGTTCTGGCGCTGGAAATCCCCGACACGCCGCGTCTGAAAACCACGCTGGAGTGCGAAAGCCATTCGTCCCTTGTGCGCATCTCCATGTATGAAAACGAGGCCCTGCCCGAAGGTCCTGCCATCATCAGGGCAGGCAACCACCAGAGCCCTGCGCAGATCGAAAGCCGCGGCACACGCCGCATTGCCACGCTTCAGGTCGACCATCCGGTATTCAACGCCTTCCAGGCCGATGGCCGATTGGAAATTTCGGCCAGCGACCAGACCGCCACCATTTCCGTCGGATCGGCCAATCTGTCCAAACTGAACCGTTTTGCCCGCGCCTGTGCGACCTGATCCCACAGGCAGATGACACGAGCCCCCATCATGTCGATTTTTACCGCGCGTATCTCTCGCCTGCCCGTATTCGCCAGCCTGTCACTTTTGCTGCTGACCACGGCCTGCGCCACCTCTTCCGGCGCGCCTTCCGCGGCTTCGGGCCTGATGGCGCTGAACGATCCACCGGCCCGCAACGGTAATTACCGATGGTTCCTGGACCATGAGGACGACGAGGTGCAGCTGTTCTATGGTCTGGAACAGTCAGACGATATTCCGCTGGGGCTGAGCTGCAAGCGCGGCACCAGCCGCATCACCATTTCGACCCCCAGCGAAGATCGCAGCATGCGCAGCATGACCCTGACGTCAGGGGGGCGGATGGCCAGCTATCCGGCACGCGCGCAGGCCGCCACGGTCTTTGACGGCTATGATATCGTGGCGCAAACGACGCCGTCCGACCCTGTGATGCAGGCCTTTGGCGTCAATGGCTGGCTGGCGATGGCGGGGGCGGATGGCTGGGTCGGTCTGGTCGGCGATCGTACGTCCGGGGCCAGCGCCAGCCGTTTTATGGCTGACTGCAAGCGATAGCAGAAAAGGGGCGGCCCATCGGAACCGCCCCTTTCGGTATCTACTCAAGCCCAAGGGACTGCCTGACCTTACGGGTCAGACCCCGCGCCACCAGAGTGTGGGAATGGGCGATCAGATCCGACAATTCCTGCACATCCCAGTCTTCGACACGGGCCACTCTCAGCCAACCGCCGCGGGGCAGATAGGGCGCACGTTCGGCCCTACCCTGTTCGCGCAAAAGCTCATAGGCGATTTCCGAGCCCTTGAAACAAAGCCCGCCGCGATCCTCCAGCATGGCGAAGATCTTGCCGCCGACCTTGAAGGTCTGAACGTCGGGTCCAAAGGGGCGCTCGACCGTGGCTGCCGTGCGCGACAGACAAAATGCCTCGACTTCCGCTGCCTGCATCGCTCGCCCCTTCAGTTCATTCAGGCATTCACACCCAGACCGATCGGGCAGACGACACCCGTGCCGCCAATTCCGCAATAGCCGGCCGGGTTCTTGGCCAGATAGCCCTGATGATAGTCCTCGGCGTAGTAGAACTCGCCCAACGGCAGGATTTCCGTGGTGATCTCGCCACGGCCCGCTGCGCTCAGCGCTTCCTGATAGGCGGCCTTTGATGCCAGCGCCGCATCGCGCTGGGCCTCATCGGCGTAATAGATGGCCGAGCGGTACTGGGTGCCGATGTCGTTCCCCTGACGCATGCCCTGCGTCGGGTCGTGATTTTCCCAGAACACTTTCAACAGCTCTTCATACGGCAGCTTGGCCGGATCGAAGACGACCTGCACCACCTCGGTGTGGCCTGTCTTGCCCGAGCACACCTCTTCATAGGTCGGGTTCGGCGTGATGCCGCCCGCATAACCGGCCGCCGACGTATAGACGCCCTCCTGCTGCCAGAACACACGCTCTACGCCCCAGAAACAGCCCATACCGAAAACAGCGACCTGCATACCCTGTGGCCACGGACCTTTCAGCGGCGTGCCCAACACATAATGGGTCGTGTCGGTCGCCAACGGCTCCGAACGTCCCGGCAGGGCTTCGGCTTGGGTCGGCAAGGTATCGGCTTTTTTCAACAACATGGGCGGACTCCAGATTCTTTTGCAGAATATCATATGGGAACGCCAAGGGCGCTTGCCCATCCTTCATGTTTGATTTAATCAGCGCCCTCTCGCCGGACCGCTCCCGGCGAATCCGCTCCGGACGCATCCGGATACACGGTGGATTAGGACAGGTGGCCGAGTGGTTGAAGGCGCACGCCTGGAACGCGTGTATAGGGGCAACTCTATCGAGGGTTCGAATCCCTCTCTGTCCGCCACAGTGTTGAGAGCGTGTCTTACGGCAAGAAGGCTACACGCTTTGTTGGAGTGCATCCCAGCATGGGATCACTTCGCTGGTGCCAGCTTGGATCAGAATATCAGCGTGGGCATAACCCCACGCGACAGACACAGGCGTTAGGCCTGCCGTCAGGGCGGCTTCGACGTCGCGGCTTTCGTCCCCCACATAGACGGCTTCACTGGGCTTCACATCCATGAAACGGCAAGTCCGGGTCAAACGCCGAGCTTTACCGAACAAAGACGCCCCGCATTCGATGTGATGGAACAGCGCCATGATGTCGTGGCCAAGCGTCTGCTCAACCCGTGTCCGGCTGTTTGACGTGACAAGTCCCAGCTTGAACCCACTCTTCTGCAAAGCCCTGAGAGCGGGTTCGGCACCCGGGACCAGGTGGATATCATTGCCTGCCAAGGCAGCCAGTTTCCGTCCGCGTTTCATCATGGCCGGCAGTTTCCACAGGGGTACTTTCATTTGCCCCAGGATTTCGCGGTTGGACATGCCCCGCATTTTCTCGACAGCCTGCTCGTTCAATGGCTGAAGGCCGAACTCATCAGACAGCTGGATCAGGGTCTTCACCATCCATTCGCGGCTGTCCACCAACACGCCGTCGAAGTCGAAGATTACAGCCTTGTGGCGTGGCATCGATTGACGAGTCTTGCGCATGAACCACACGCTTTGGCGGCTGCCGTGGTAGTTGATTTCGCGGTCTTCGACCACGCGGTACCCGTGCCGTTCATAAAGTGAGCGCGCCCTGGGATTGGCGTGGAATACGCTGAGGGTCATGTCACCCGCGCGCATCTGTTCCGCTTCTTCCAGAAGCGCCGTCCCTACCCCCTTGCCCTGCCAGGCCGCACGGACAAACAGGTTTTCGATGTGGTTGCCATTGAGCTCGATGAAGGCCACGGGACAGTCGTCAAACGTGGCCACCAAACGAAGCCCGACATCATCCAGCGGATGTCTTGCGTCAAAAACCGCACGCAGTTCCGGCATTGACGCGCCATAGGAAGTCATTGCGGCATCGGCGGCGATCTGGCGACAGACCGCATCATCCCTGTCCTCGAAGATACGGATGGAAATCTGGCTCATACGGATGCCCTCCGTCTTGGGGCCAGAAGCATGCCGCAAGCCAGCAATGCGGCCATCATTCCGGCAGCGACAGCACCGACAAAAGGCTCGACCCAGGGATATACCGCCCATTGGCGTTTCATCGGCATTTGCACCGTCCACACAACGCTTTGCCCATAGGTGACACTCAGGCTCGACACGGTTCTTCCCTTGCCGTCGGTCGCAATGCTCAGCCCATCATTGACCGGACGGAACAGTGCCGCGCCCGTCTCGATACTGCGTGCGACCGCCATGTGTGAGTGCAGAGGCGTCATGCCGGGACTGTCCCACGACGGGTCCAGCAACACGTCCGCACCCGCACGCCCGGCCTGTGCAATCAATTCCGGATAATCAAAGTCATAACAGATCGCCAAGGCGATTCGTCCATGCGGCGTTTCGATAATCCGCATCAAGCCATCGCCCTTCACAGAGGCTTCACTGGGGGTCGGGTGTGACTTCAGATAGCGGTCCACGACCGTTCCCCTGTCATCAATGACGACAACTGTATTCTTCGCCTTGTTCAGTCCCGGCTCCATCACCGCCATTGCGATGAACAGCCACACCCTTTCCTCGCGCGCCAATTGGCGGGCCTGAGAAAGGAGCTGCGCCTCATCCATTGCCGGGACCAGGGCATTTCCCTCGCTCCACACCACAATCCCGGCCCCTTGAGCCACGGCCGATCGAGTGTGCTCCATAAGGTTGGCGAACAGGGCCTTCGCTGTCGGGCGGACCTGCTCCAACGCATCGGCATCCAGGACCCGGCCATTGTTCAACGGCCCCCAAGTCGCCCTGAACGCCTCACGGTTATCGACCACCACGCCAGCGATCCGCACGCCCTGGTCTTGCGGTTCGCTTGGGTGCAATCGGGCCAGACCGGCGATCACCGTGATCGCCAGCACAAGCCCGTACGCAACCGCGAGCCCCAACGTACGTCGCGGCTGTTCCCACAGACCATTGGCAATACTGGCAAAAGCGCCGATCACCAGCGCAGGCCACGCCAGGCCCAGCACGGCCATGCCTTGCAACAAGGCCAGCTGCCCATGCTGGGAATAGGCCAAAGCGCCCCATGTTCCGAAGCCCAGCAAACGGATTGCAGCCTCGGTCACAACCCAGCCCAGCGGCAGTACCAGCCAACGCGTGCCCTGCGGAACATAGCCGCCCAAAAGCCTGTCGATTGCAAAGGGCATGAAGGCCATCGCACCGACCGCAGCGGGCAGTGCCCACTGCATCCATCCCCCCAACGGCAATACGCCCTGCCAGCCCGCATAATGGGCCAGCGCCCATCCAGCAGCCCCCAGTGGCAAACCTATTTTCGCGGGGGTATCGCGCACGAAACGCAGCATCAGCAGCAGGGCCATCCAAGGCGCGGCGACCCACATGGCATTGCCCACCATATGCATGGCGAACCCACAGCCAAGGAACCACAGCCCGAGCAATGCCCACTTTGTTTTCATGACGGTTTTCACGCAGCACCCTCCCTCGGTTTTCGAAGGGTGGTCCGTAGGGGTCTTCTCAGCGAACAACAGTTGTTTTACGTCAAACAGGCTTAGCCATTCGCCAACCCGCCCCAAGGCTGGATTATGCCCGTTCACGAAACGTCAAATGTCATGCGTGCGCGTCTGGACAGCCGACGTCTTGCGCTGGAACTGATGTGTGTTGCGGGTGCGGTTGTGGTTCTGGCCTTGCTACAGCCGCTCGGCATTCTGGGCGAGCAGACGGTGGGAACGCGCCTGTTCTATTGGGCGCGATCCGTGGGGGTCGGTTATCTGTTGCACCGCCCCTTGCTCTGGCTGGGCGCAAGGCTGGCCTTACGGGCCGGACTGCCGGAATGGGCCGGTTGGATAGCAGGCCTGATCCTTGCCTGCGTGTCGATGTCGCTGTGGCTCTGGTATTTCGGTCCGCGCATCGATCCCGGACGCGCATTTCCAAGCGAAGCCCTGTGGGCCGATACGGCGGGTCAGGTGTTGTTGATCAGCAGCCTGATCGCCCTGTGCCTGTGGTTCATCGAGGACCTGAAGGCGGCTTCGCGCCCCCGGTCTTCGGCCGCGCCATCCCCAGCGGTTTCCCCCGCAGCCAGACCGGCCATTCTGGCCCGAACGCCTTGGCCATTGTCACAGCTGGTCGCTCTCGAAGGCGAGGATCATTATGTGCGCGTCCATACCGACTATGGCAGTCATCTGGTGCTGATGCGGATGGCCGATGCGATTGCCGAGACACGCCCTGTCGAGGGCATGAGTATTCATCGGTCGTGGTGGGTCGCAAAGGATATGGTCAGGACCGCCGAGGCCAAGGGGCGCAATCTGACCCTTCACCTGCATACAGACCTATGCGCCACCGTCGCGCGGTCGCGCGTTGCATTGGTCAGACAGTGGCTGGATCGCATCTGATCCCTTGTTTCTTGTAACGAAATGGCCCCGTCGCTGACGGGGCCATTCAAGGGGTGTGATCGGGCTCAGCCCTTGGCCAGTTCGGCCAGAACTTCGTCCTGATGCTCGCCGGACTTGGGGGCGGCGGCGGGTTCGTTGAAGCGGCGGCCATCCATCTCGATGGGCAGGGACGGCAGGCGAACCACCTCGTCGTTCGGCATGGTCACGTCGATCAGACCGCCCGTGTTCAGGTGGGGATCGTCGAACAGGTCCTCCGGTCGAGCAATCGGCGCGAACGGCAAGCCGCTGGGCGACAGCATGTCGATCAGCTCCTCGCGGGTGTATTGGCCAACCACCTCGCGCACGACGGGCAGGATCTGGTCACGCGCCGCCACGCGGGCATTGTTCAGGGCATAAGCCTCGTTCGCCTTCAGCTCCGTCAGGCCGAACAGGTCGCAGAACACCAGCCACAGCTTGTCGGTCACCACGCCGATGAACACGCCCTCACCGTCCTTGGTCTGGAAGACGTCATAGATAGACCATGCCGAGATACGCTCCGGCATCGGGCGGGCAGCGGTTCCAGTGACAGCTTTCTGCGCCATGTGCTGGCCGACGAGGAAGGCGGTCGTCTCATAAAGGGCGCTCTTGACCAGTTGGCCTCGGCCCGTACGGCGGCGCTCTTCCAGCGCGGCCAGAATGCCGATGACGCCGAACATACCGCCCGTCACGTCGATGACCGAGGCCCCTGCCCGCAACGGACGCCCCGCCGGACCCGTCATATAGGCCAGACCTCCCATCATCTGGGCCACTTCGTCCAGAGCCGTGCGCTGCTCATACGGCCCCGGCAGGAAGCCTTTTTCCGAGCAGTAGATCAGGCCGGGATTGATCTTGGACAGTTCCTCATAGGACAGGCCCAGACGGTCCAGCGCCCCCGCACGGAAGTTCTCGATAATGACGTCCGCGCCCGCGCACAGGGCCTTGGCCGTGGCCAGCCCGTCCTCGGACTTCATGTCCAGACGGATGGAGCGTTTGTTGCGGTTGTACATGACGAAATAGCCCGCGCCCGAACCCTTCAGGTCGCGGGTCGCGTCGCCATTGGCGGGCTCGACCTTGATCACATCGGCACCCAGATCGGCGAGGATCACACCCGCCGCCGGACCCATGACCATGTGGGTGAACTCGATGACCTTCAGTCCTGCGAGCGGACCTTGGCGAACGGCTTGTGTCATGACGCTTACCCCTCAAAAGCATCGGCCCAGCGGGCCATAACTGTCCTAGACCGACAGCGATAAACGATCTAATGATATAATAATAGATCATTTGAGGGAGTAAGTGGTGGGGACCCCCATTCTTGTCAGCGAAGTCGGCCCGCGCGACGGTCTGCAAAGCATCAAATCCATCCTGCCGACCGAGCAGAAAAAGCGCTGGATCGACCTACAGGTCGCGGCGGGCTTCAAGGAAATCGAGGTCGGCTCGTTCGTGCCCGCGCACATCCTGCCGCAACTGGCCGACACCGCAGAGATCGTGGAATACGCCCGCCAGATCGAGGGCCTGACGGTCGCGGTTCTGGTGCCGAACGTGAAGGGGGCCGAGGCCGCCATCGCCGCGGGCGCACACAAGATTTCCCTGCCCCTGTCGTGCAGCGAGACGCACAGCCTGAAGAATGTGCGTCGCACCCACGAACAGATGATCGAGGCGGCCACCACCATTGCCGAACTGATCAAGGCCCAGCCCGAGGGCAACCGCCCGCATTTCGAGGGCGCACTGTCCACCGCCTTTGGCTGCACGATTGAAGGCGAGGTGCCGGAAGCCAAGGTGGTCGAACTGGCCGAGCGCCTGATGAAGGCGGGCTGCGACGAGGTGGGCCTGTCGGATACCTCCGGCTATGCCCATCCGGTTCAGGTCAAACAGCTGATCAAGGCCGTCCGCGCCGCCGTGGGTGACGAGAACCTGACGGGCCTGCACCTGCACAATACGCGCGGTCTTGGCCTCGCCAATGCGATGGCGGGTCTGGAACTGGGCATCACCACGCTGGACTCCTCGCTGGGCGGCGTCGGCGGCTGCCCCTTCGCGCCGGGTGCCAGCGGCAACATCGTCACCGAGGACCTCGTCTTCATGCTGGAAGCTATGGGCTACGACACCGGCGTCGACATCGAAAAGATGATCGAGCTGCGCAAGGAAGTCGCCGCCATGCTGCCGGACGAAGAGTTCTACGGCTTCCTGTCAGAAGCAGGTCCGCCCAAGGGCTGGCGCGGGTTCTAAAACGTCAAAGGGGGCCGGAAGCGGCCCCCTTTTTTTATGTTTGATTTCTTCGAACGGCTCCTAGTCCAAGGCCAGCTATTCGCCACCGCTGTAGACGAAGTACACGCGCTCGAATTTGGGATGTCCTCGCATCTGGCGATCATTGAGTTCCCGACGAAAAGTCGCATCGTCATCATCCTCTAGAAAGCCTACGTTGACATAGACCACCAGAACAAAGCGCTCAGTGTATAGCTTTGTCGCTTTCTTCTCGATCTGAGCGTCTACAGCCTGAAGGGCATCTTCGACGCTAATCCACCAGTTATCTTGTTGAACTGGGGCCTCTATCGGAGGGCTTTGGCGCTCCAGACGTAACTCGTCGCCCCTTCGCCTTCCCGGCTTCATCACCTCAACGACTTCGCAACGTTCCACCAAGCCCGTATTTGACCTTGCCTCAAAGTCTGGCGGATCGTCCCTCAGAATTCGGATTGCTATCGAGCCATGCGCCTGCCCGTACTGTACTGCTACGCAGGCTTCCTTCATCCATTTCAGATGCGGGTCGTCGAGAAAATGACTCCTAACGGACTTGTGCAGTTTCGCTAGCTTTGTCCTGACTTCCTCAAGAGATCGCCATTCGAGGAAAAACTCTCTTTCTTCATCGGCTTTTTGCTTGGTCAATGGTCGAGAGGACTCACCTGCCATGAACCTGCTCCTCAAAAGTCAGGGTTGGTTAGCCTACCTCCTCACCTCTACACCGCACAGGAGCTTCCCCTTTCAGGTTCCTAACGGTTACAAATAAACCCACGGCCTCTTACCCCGATCGCCCGCGATAAAAGCTTCGATGGCCTCCTTATGGAGCAGGGTCAGGTCGACGGCGTCGTAGCCGTTGAGCAGGGCGATGCGGTCCTCTTCATTATTGAGGGTGAAGCCGTATTCGCTGCCGTCGGGGGCGGTGACTTTTTGGGCTTCCAGATCGACGGTGACCTTGGCGTTGGCGGGGTCGGCTTCGACCTGTGCGGCGATCGTGGCGACCACATCGGCGGGCAGGATGACGGGGCACAGGCCGTTGCGGACGCAGTTGTTGTAGAAGATCGGATTGAAGCTGGGCGCGATCACGGCGCGGAAACCGTATTCGTGCAGCGCCCAGACGGCGTGTTCACGGCTGGAGCCGCAGCCGACATTTTCCCCCGCCAACAGGATGCCGACACCCTCATATTCCGGCTGGTTCAGCACGAAATCGGGCTTGAGGTCGCGCCCGCCCACGGCGGTATAGCGCCAGCCCGCGAACAGGCCGTCTTTCAGACCCGTCTTGGAGACGGACTTCATCTCGCGCGACGGAATGATGATGTCGGTATCGATATTGGCCCGCACCAGAGGGGCGGCCACGGCGGTCATGCGAACGAAAGCTTCCATGATCTTTATCCTTATGCGGCCAGTTTGCGCGGATCGGCGAGGCAGCCCGCAATGGCGGACGCGGCCACCACCTCGGGGCTGGAGATGTGGGTGCGGGTTTCCGGCCCCTGACGGCTCTCGAAATTGCGGTTGGTCGAGGAGACGACGCGCTCTTTCGCGCCAAAGCTCTCACCACCGGCGAAGAAGCACATGGAGCAGCCCGGCTCGCGCCATTCAAAGCCCGCTTCGATAAAGACCTTGTCCAAGCCTTCCGCTTCCGCCGCTTCCTTCACCAGACCCGAACCCGGAACGCAGATGGCGCGCACGCCGTCTGCCACCTTGCGGCCCTTCAGGATGGCGGCGGCGCGGCGCAGGTCCGACAGGCGGCTGTTGGTGCAGGAGCCGATGAAGGCCGAGCCGATCTTCAGCCCCTCGACCGGCTGGCCCGGCGTCACGTCCATATAGGTGACGGCGCGTTGGTGGATTTCGGCGCTGGCCTCATCGGCGTGAGGCACGATGCCGTCGATGCTGATGGCCTGTTGCGGGCTGGTGCCCCAGGTAATCATCGGGCCGATTTCGGCGGCGTCCAGCACGATCTCCTTGTCGAAGGTCGCGCCCTCATCGGTTTTCAGCGTGCGCCAATAGGCGACGGCCTGATCCCACAACTCGCCCTTCGGCGCATAAGGGCGGCCTTCCAGATAGGCGAAGGTCTTTTCATCGGGCGCGATGATGGTGCTGAAACAACCCAGTTCCGCGCCCATGTTGCACAGCGTCAGGCGGGCCTCGATCTCCAGCGCCTCGATGGCGGTGCCAGCGAACTCGACGATATGCCCCTGCCCGCCGCGCGAGCCGTGACGCGCCAACAGGGTCAGAGCCAAGTCCTTGGCGGTTACGCCCGCACCCAGCACACCGTTCACGGTGATCCGCATGGTCTTGGGGCGGTTGATACGAAGCGTACGGGTGGCCAGCGCATGCTCGGCCTCGGTCGAGCCGATACCCCACGCCAAAGCGCCCATCGCGCCTTGGGTGCAGGTGTGGCTGTCGGGGCAGACCACCGTCAGGCCCGGCAGGACAATGCCCTGTTCGGGCGAGACGACGTGGACGATGCCCTGACGCTTGTCACCGATGTCGAAAATGGTGATGCCCTCGGCGCGGGCTGCCTCGCGGGTCTGGACGATGAACTCGCGGCCCCCCGGCATGCGGGTGTCGTCATTGCGGCCGACATGGGTGTCGACGATGTGGTCCATCGTGCCGAACACGCGGGCCGGATCGGCCACCTGACGGCCAGCCGCCCGCAGGCTCTTGAGCGCGATGCCGCCCGTGCGTTCATGCAGGAAGACGCGGTCGATGGCGATCAGCCCTGCGCCTGCGTCACTCATCTGGATCAGGTGCTGCGCCCAGAGTTTGTCGAAGAGGCTGCTGGGTGCCGCATTAGGCGTTGTCATACACAATGTCCTTGAAGCAATAAGGTCCGGTGCCGCGCGGCACCTTGATTGGATCGGGGAGAAGAGTTTTGAGCGAAGAGGCGATCTGGCCGTTTCCGGTCCCGCTGCACCTCGATCCGGCGCTGCCGACGCCGCTCTATCACCAGATGTATCTGGCCATCCGCGCCCAGATCCGGTCGGGCGACATCCCGCCCGGTTCCATGCTGCCGGGCGAGCTGCATCTGGCGAAAATCTTCAATGTGTCGCGCATCACGGTGAAGCGGGCGCTGAGCGAACTGGCCGATGATGGCCTTTTGGACCGCCAGCGCGGGCGCGGCACCGTGGTCACCAGCGCCGTCCCCTCGCCCGTGGTCAAAGGCGCGTTCGACAATCTGGTCGAGAGCCTGACCCTGATGGGGCTGGAAACCCAGATCGAGCTGCTGGAAGCCGACACCGTCAGCGCCGAGGGGGCCATTGCCGACCAGCTGGAGCTGGAGGCGGGCACGCCCGTGCAGCGCTCGATCCGACGCCGCAAACTTCAGGGCGAACCGTTTTCCTATCTGGTGAACCACATTCCCGCCGACATCGCCGCCAACTGGAGCCGCGATGATCTGGCGGGCACCTCCATGCTGGTGCTGCTGGAGCGGGCAGGTTTCAAACCCGTCGATGCCGATCAGTGGATCATGGCCGTGGCCGCAGAGCCCGCCGTCGCCGCCGCGCTGGATGTTGAGGTCGGCACGCCCCTGCTGAAGGTGGCGCGGGTCATGCGCGATGCCAGCGGGCGCGTCGTCCAGCTGATCCACTCGCACTATCGCTCCGACCGTTTCCAGTACCACGTCACCACCCGCGAACGTCGGCCCCTCGCCGACGACTGAAACCGCGATCTATCGGCAGAAAACTTTGCGACCGACCGCAGTTCGTTCTTGCAATCCTGCCACAAGCCAAATGATATATGAATAGATCATTTTGATCTTGCGGCCGCCTCTGAGGGGAGGCTTGGCCGGATTGTTAACGGAGGGCTTTGATGACGTCTGACCTGTATTTCGAACCGACCATGGTTCGGGAAAACCGCACCGCGCGCGAGATCTATGAGAGCATCAAGGCCAATCCGACCCGCGCCCGTTTCGGCTTTGGCAACAAGCTGGCCGTGCTGAACATCGACTTCCAGCAGGCCTATACCCGCCCCGACCTGTTCCCCGTCTCGGCCTATGTGACGGACCCCGACCAAATCAAATGGGTGAACCGCATTTCGGAACTGGCGCGCGGGGCCAATATGCCGGTGGCGTGGTCGCACGTCGCCTATAAGGCCGATGGCGGTGACGCCGGTGTCTGGGGCACCCGCACCAATACGCCCGACAGCCTGCAGAACATCAAATACGGCTCGGAGCGCCACGCCTTCGACCCGCGCTGCGACATCAAGGAAGACATCGACCTTGTGTACACCAAGCGCATGCCCAGCATGTTCTTCGAGACGCCGCTGCGCTCCTATCTGCAATGGCATGGCGTGGACACGGTGATCGTGACGGGCGGTTCGACCTCGGGCTGCGTGCGCGCGACGGCGGTGGATGCCCTGTCGTACGGCTTCCGCACCATCGTTCCCGAGCAGTGCGTGGCCGACAAGCACGAGAGCTATCACTTCGCCAACCTGACCGACCTGCTGCTGAAATATGCCGATGTGGTCGATGCGCAGGAAGTGGTGGACTGGCTGACCGCCCGTCAGGGCTGATCGGCTTCCGCCCCATCAAAAAACCCCGACCGGAGCGATCCGGTCGGGGTTTTTCTTCGCGCCCGAGCTGGGAGGAACAAGGCGCTAGGGGAGGAAGCCCTTATTTGGCCGCGTCGGCGATCTCCGACGCCGTGGCCGACCACACCTCGGCGTCACCGCCGATAGCGTTCAGGATGCGGCGCACCGCATGGGCGCGGAACGGCAGGCCCGAGACATAAGGCGTCAGCGTGAAACCGATGGAGCGACCGCCGAAGCGGTCCTTCTCGGACTTCAGATAGTCCACCGCTTCCAGCACCTGATTGGCCCAGCTGTCTTCGGACTGGCGCTTGTCGATCAGCAGGTTGCGGTCGTCGATCTCGTTGGACAGCGGCACGGCCTGCACCACGCCCGCAGGCGTCGTCATCTCCACCGGCACATCGTCCTGTTCCCAGTCGAGGCAGATGTCGAAACCGTTGGCGCGGATGATTTCCAGCGTATTGAACGACTGTTGGCGGGCGGGGCTCATCCACACGCGCGGCTTCAGGCCGGCGGCGTCAAAGCGAGCACGCACCTCGGCCACCCAAGCCTCTTCGGTCTCGCGTTCCAGCGCACCGAAATGGATGTGGTCCGTCGACAGGCCATAGGCCGCGATCTCGTGGCCGTCGGCGATGATGGCATCCACCAGCGGCTTGAGGCGCTCCAGTTGGTTGGCGTTGACGGGGAAGGTCGCCTTCACGCCCGCCGCCTTCAGCGCCTTCAGGATACGGAACACGCCGACGCGGTTGCCATAGTCGCGCGTCGTATAGTGACGCAGGTCCGGATAGGGCGTGACCATGGCGCCGGGGTGTTTGAAAGGCTTGCCCGACGGGGTCAGGGTGTGATGCTCGATCGGCACCACGACCACGGCCGCCACGGCCTGACCGTTCGGCCAGTTCACCTTGGGCCGCTCGGCCTGCTGGCGCCAGCCGTACAGCGACTGGTCCATGCCGTACGAACGGTGCGGATAGGTCAGATAGGATTCAGGCAGGCTCATTTTTACGCACCCTCCCCGCTAAAGCCCGTGCCGCCGGTGGCCAGACCGCGACGCTCGATATCGGCCTTGGTCTGGTCCCAGTAGGTTTCGCGGTAATAGCCCGCGATCTCGGCGGCGGTGGTGATCCACACATCGTCCGAATGGCTGGTGATGTGTTTCAGCGCTTCTTCGAACGGACGCACGCGATGGCTCTGGCTGACCAGATAGGCGTGCAGCGGGATGCACATGACCGTGCCGCTCTCTTCGCCCTCTTCCAGCAGCTGGTCGAAGTGGCGCTTCAGGATGTCGGCATAGCGCCACGGGTCCATCGACTGCGCGCCATAGGTGATGACGTCGTTCACTTCCAGCGAATAGGGCATCGACATCAGCTTGCCGGACTTGGTCTTCACCGGCTGGGGCTGGTCGTCCTGGAACAGGTCGCAGGTGTACCAGAAGTCCATGTCCGCGATCAGGTCCAGCGTGCGCTCGGTGTGCGTCAGGGCCGGAGCCAGATAGCCGCGGATACGCTGGCCGGTCGCCTTCTGGATGGTGTCGATCGAGTCCTGGATCATGGCGCGTTCCTGCGCCTCGTCCATGCCGTAGGAGTAACGGGTGTTGTAGATGCCGTGCGAGAAGAACTCCCAGTTCCGCTCCACGCAGGCCTCGATGATCTCTGGGTGGTGGTCGATCAGGGCCGTCGACAGCGAGATCGAGCCGCGCATGCCGTGGCGGTCCAGCATCTCCATCAGACGCCAGTGCCCCACGCGGTTGCCCCAGTCGCGCTGCGAATAGCCCACGACGTCGGGCGACGGCTTGGGCCAGCCCGCGCGCTTGTCGTTCTTGGGCGGGTCGAACTCGTAGTATTCGATGTTCGGCGCGATCCAGAAGGCCAGCTTCTTGCCGCCCGGCCACACGACCTTGGGACGGTCCTGATAGGGCCAGTAGTCATAAAGGTTGGGATCTGCGTGCACGTTGCCCCTCCGCAACTCACTAAATGATCTATTTATATATCAATTGGTCTTGGAGATAAGACAAGCCCTAATCTCGGCTGGTCCATGACATTGTGCGGATCAGCCCGCAACCTGTTTGGCCGCTGCCCGTCCGGCCAGCTTGCCCAGCGTCGTCGCCGTCAGCAGGCCGTGGCCCGCCAGATAGCCGGCAGGGCCGGAGCCGGAGACGCCACGCGCCGCACCACCGCCTGCGAACAGGTTCGGGAATACGCCGCCCTCCCTGCGCTTCACGCGGGCCTCGGCGTCGATATCCAGACCGCCCTGGGTGTGGAACAGGGCACCGACCACCTTGGCCGTGCGATAGGGCGCGACCAGCGGCGGCTTGCCGGTAAAGTCGCGGCCGAACGCGTCCTCGATCTCGCCACGGGTNNTGACCGTCTCGCGCAGGGCCTCGACGGGGGGGGAGGTGATGGCCGCCAGTTCCTCGATGGAGTTTGCGGTCTGTACCGCGCCCGCTTCCAGCGCGTCGCGGTAATCCTCGAACTTCATCATCAGGGTGTGCAGGCGCTCGTCCATGATGGTCCATGCAAAGCCGCCCGGCTGGGCGTTCACCTTGGCCGCCTGTTCGGAATAGCCCAGGCTTTCATCCGAAAACCGCTTGCCCTCGGCATTGATCTGGAAGCCGCCTTCCATGATCTGCGGCCACAGGATCGGCACGCCATAGCCCGCAGCCAGACCGCCGTGGCCCTGATAGCCGTCCATATCCGCCAGCGCCGCGCCCAGTTCCTCGCCCCACAGGATGGCTTCGCCCTGGTTGCCCGAATGGCCGTGGTAAACAATGTCGGCCAGTTCGGGGATGTAGCGGCGCACCATATCCGGATTGCCGCCGAATCCGCAGCAGGCGAGGATCAACGTCTCGCAGCCGATATCCTCGAACGAGCCATCGGGGCGTTCGATACGCACGCCGACGACGCGCTCGCCTTGGCCCACGAACAGATGGCGCACCGTGGCTTCGGTCAGGATGCTGACACCGGAACTGCTGGCTCCGGCTTCCAGTGCGGCCTGAAGTTCCGCACCCGAACGCTTGGGCGTGGCGAACATCCGCATCCGGCTGTGCCCCGGATAGATGTAGTCGTCGATCAGGACGAACGGTACCCCGTGCCTGTCGCGCAGCCACTGGATCGTCTCGACGCTCTCATTGGCCAGCAGGCGGGCAAGGTCCACATCCACGCGGCCTTGCGTCTTCTTGACCATGTCCTGAACGAACAGTTCGGGATTGTCGTCGATACCGGCAGCCGCCTGTTCCGGGGATCCCGGCGCGGGGATCATGCCGGTGGACATGCTGGTCGAGCCCAGCGGGGTAGGATCGTGCTCCAGCACCAGAACCTCGGCCCCGCCGTCCGCCGCCGCCATCGCCGCCGTCAGACCGCACGCCCCCGCGCCCACGACCACCACAGGGATCACATAGTCAAACTCTGGTACTTCACGCAGGATGGTCATGGAAAACTCGGCTCCGGCAACGGGTCTGCAAAGAGGCGGCTGGGTGCCAAGCCTCTGAAATATGGGCACAGCCTACGTCCGGCACCGCCGATGATGCTCGCCGGTTCGGAGAAGTATTCGCCCTATGGAGATGCCCGCCCCGCCCCCTCCCGCCGATTTGTTCGTCAGGTGGACGAACGCCAGTGCGCCACCGACAGCGCCACAGCTTGCACTAGCTTCATCCCCGCAAACAGGGAGGGGAAGATGGAGCACAGATCACTGGGCCGGTCGGGTCTGCGCGTGTCGCTGGTAGGGCTGGGATGCAACGGGTTCAACGACCTGGAGAAGGCCCGCGATGTCTATGGCGCGGCGCGCGATTGCGGCATCGACTTCTTCGATCTGGCCGACATGTACGGCGGTCCGGGTGGGGTTTCCGAAACCATTATGGGCGAGCTGTCACAGGGCCATCGTGACCAGATCATCATCGCCACAAAAGGCGGCTTTGCTACCGACGGCAGCTTCCGTGCGATGGGGGCCTCGCGCCGTTATCTGGTGCAGGCGGTGGAAGCCAGCCTGAAGCGACTGAAGACAGACTATATCGACCTGTACCAGATCCACACCCCCGACCCGCTGACCCCGCTGGACGAGACGCTACGGGCGCTGGACGACATGATCCGCCAGGGCAAGATCCGCTATGTGGGCGCCTCCAACTATGCCGGGTGGCAGTTGGTCGATGCCATGTGGATTGCCGAAACGAACAAGCTTTCGCGCTTCATCTCCTCGCAGAACGAGTACAACCTTCTGGCCCGCGGCATCGAGGCCTCCACCCTGCCCGCCATGCAGCGCGCAGGGGTCGGCCTTCTGCCCTATTTCCCGCTGGCCAGCGGCCTGCTGACCGGCAAGGTGACGCGCGATACACCGCCCGCACCGGGTACCCGTCTGACGATGGGCGGGCTGCCCTCCAAGGTGCTGAACGATACCAATCTGGCCAAAGCCGAGGCGCTGAAGGCGCTGGCGGAAAGCCGTGGCCGTACCTTGGTGGAGCTGGCCTTCGGCTGGCTGGCCTCGCGTCCGGAAACCGCCAGCATTATTGCCGGGGCTTCGCGCGGCGATCAGGTCCGCGCCAATGCCGCCTCGGCCGACTGGACGCTGGACGCCGAACTTCTGGCCGCCATCGACGCCATCACCCTTTGACTAATCGCAGGACGGATAAGCGGCGCAGGCCATCTATGCAGCCGCGACGCTTGTCATAGCCTTCACACTGACGACGAACCTATGCGCCCGCACAAGGGCACGAACCGGAGGACCCAATGGCCAACATCTATCTGAACCAGGACAATGTCGATGATCTGGGCCGCATGGTGACCGCGCTTCTGTCTGAAGTGTGGATCCTGCGCGACCGTATGGCGGTTCTCGAGGCCATGCTGGATGCCAAGGGCGTGGTCGATGCCAAGGCTATCGACGACTTCTCCTTCACGCCGGAACAGGAAGCCGAACTGGAGAAAGTGCGCGACCGCATGGTGGCCGCCGTTGTCGGTGCACCGATTGCTGCCCGCGAGCACCACGTCGAGCAGATCCTGAAACGTGCGGGTCTGGCCGACGCCTGATCCCTACGACGTCCCCCGTTTGATGCTGAAAAGACCCCTGAGAAGGGGTCTTTTTTTATACACCGAGGAAGCGGACCAGATGGTCCAGAACGGCCTGCCTCTGCAGGGAGCCGTCAATGGCACCCTCCAGACCCGAGGCCGCGTTGTCGGTGGGCTCATGCCCTTCGACAAAGCCGTAATGGTTCGCGCCCTCCAGCACCACATGTTCGGACGGTTCGCCATATCGGGCGATGGTCTTATCGACCCGACGGGGCGTGGCGATGGTGTCGTGGGTGCCGCTGATAAACATCACCCGCGTGTGTGCGGGGCGGGTCAGCGGCGTGTCTTCCTGACGATAGGGCAACAGTATCGTCAGCAGTTGCGGCTGCAACGATGCCCCCATGACGACAACGCCCTGAACGTCCTGCGGCGGGGCATAGTCCGACGGTCGGGTGATCCGATCATTGCGTGACGGATCGCTTTCCAGTGCGTCCAGCAACATGGATCCCCCTGCGGAATGCCCCGCCAGATAAAGGGGCAATCCATAGCGGCGCAGATGCTCAAAGAGGTGCTGCATACCCTTAAGGCCGTCGATATCCGCCAGTTCGGGAATGACCACCGTCACGCCATGCCGGTTCAATGCGGCCATCCAGTCATAGCGACGGGCCGCACAGCCGAAGCCCGGCACAACGGCCATGACCGCACGCGGGTTCTGTGCCGGATGCAGACGTGCGGTGCCGATACCCTCAATCGTGATCAAACGGACCTCGGCCTTTGCGGCACCGATCATGCCTGTCCCCAGTGTGGCGATGAGAAACACGCGGCGATCAAGAAAGAGGCTGCCCGGGCGGACAGCCCGGACAGCCTTTTCAGAGCGCAGCGACTTTGCGTTGCGATCAGCCAACGATCGGCTCCTCCATCTCGCGGGCCGAACGCTCGACACGCTGGCGCAGACGCTTGGCGAGGATGCCGTGGCGGCGCTCGTCCAGCGGGAAGTTCCACAGCATCAGCGAGCCGCTGATCTTCAGTATCGTCGGCACCAGAACCACCACGAACATGATGCCGAAGGTGGCAAAGCTGTCGTTCACGGCCCCGGCCTTGGCGTCATAGCCAAAGGCTTCAAGTGCCATGAAACCCGCCGCCGCGCCGATGGCCGAGGCGATCTTGGTCGTCAGCAGATAGAAGGCGAAATAGCTGCCGGTGCGGACAATGCCCGTCTTCCACGTGCCATAGTCAATGACATCGGCAAGGATCGCAGCGGGAAGCACCATACTGGCCGCCACGCCGATGCCCATGATGACCACCACGCCGGTGGCGAACAGGGCGACGGTTTCGACCGGAAGCGTGCTGGGGTTCACGAACCAGAACAGGTTCATGGCCAGCGAAGCGATGATCATCGACGAGCTGTAGGCGCGGTGCTTGCCGACCTTTTTCGACAGCCACGTCCAGAACGGAATGGCCACCACCGTCACGATGGAGAAGGCGGTCATCATATACGGATACCACTGGCCCACCTTCAGATAGCCGTCATAGAAGGTGAACATCAGTTGCAGGGCCCCCAGACCGAAGCCGGTCATGATGAAGCAGCCCAGATAGACCCAGAACGGACGGTTGGTCTTCACCGCCTTGTAAAGGCCCAGAACGTTCGGACGCTCGGTCGAAACCGGAGCCACGCCCTTGGGCGCGCCGATCAGCGAAATGGCCGTCATCAGCGGAATGGTGATCAGGGCAACGATGAAGAAATAGCCCATCATCTCCATCGAATAATTAGACGAAGCGGTCAGACCGGCCCATGCCACGAGGATCGGTAGCAGGTCGTTCAGTACGCTGCCCAGTTGCGAGGAGAAGCCGCGGAAGGCCGTCACCCGCGAGCGGGTGTGATAATCGTCCGAAAGCTCGGCCCCCCATGCGCTGTAGTTGATGTTCTGCATGGTGGCCGACATGTCGTAGACGACACGCCAGACGAAGAAGTACAGCAGGCCGATGCCCGGCGGCGGCTTCAACAGGAAGAAGGCGGCCAGCACCATCAGGGTCGCGCCGGCGGCGATCCACGGCTTGCGTCCGAAACGCTTGGAGCGCATGCGGTCCGACAGAAAGCCGAACAGCTGGTCGTTGAATGCTTCGATAAAACGGCCAGCCAGTAGCACCATACCCAGTGCGCCAAGGCTGAAGCCGAACTCCTTCGCATACAGCTGCGGCACAAAGGCCGTCACCGGTTGCGACAGGAACATGATGGCGAACGCGGCGACCGAATAGGCAGCGATCTGTTTATCCGTCACCGGACCCGCAGCCAGTTTGCGCTGGGGATTTATTGCAAGAGCGGTCAAACGCTGTCCTCGCTAGAAACGAAAATAAGCGGGACGCCGAAGCGTCCCGCCCTTGGCCGCAAGGCCGATCAGTTTTCCGGAGTGGTACGAGCCATGCCCGCGAACACGCCCCAGCGACCATCCCGCTTCACCCAGGTGTGGGTGACGTCGAAACGGTCATCGGCGGGGGTGCCATCGGCACGGCGGGTACGGTGCGACTTGTAATAGATCACCGCCGTGTCACCGTTCATCGAGAAGTCCTGGAAGGTCAGGGCAATCAGTTCGCGGTTGTCGGTGCGGTCGCCCGCACGGCCCAGATTGGTGGCGCGCATCGGGGTGGCGGTGACCGGCGGCCAGGCCATGTAACCTTCCGCGACATTGTTGCGGTAGTTGTCCATATTGCCCTGCTCGCGACCGGCGTAGATCGACAGCTCCATCGCCCAGATCTCGTTCTTGGCGGCTTCGATTTCCTCGGCGGTCTGGGCCATAGCGGGGGCTCCGGCGGTCAGGGTGATGGCTGCAACGGCAGCCATCGTCAGACGGGTCATGGATTTCATCGTTTCGTTTTCCCTATCGATCAGAAGGCGTAGCTGACGCGCAGGCCCATGGTGCGGCGCTCGCCCGGATAGACGCGGGTCTGAACGACACCGGTGACCGGTGCGCCGTCGAGCGTCGAAGGCGTGAAGGTGGCGCGTGCGAGGTATTCCTCGTCGAACAGGTTGCGGACCCAGCCGGCGATGGTGATGCGGCCGTTCTGCAGACCGACCTGAAGGTTGGTCAGGGCCAGATCGCCCTGGGTGTCCCAGTTCAGGCTGGTCGAAGGCTTGGCCTCCTGCCACGAGTAATCGACGCGGACATAGCCGTCGAAGTCACCGACCAGTTGCGGCAGGGTGTATTCGCCGCCGATGGAGTACTGGGCCTTGGTGGTACGCGACAGCTGCTTGCCGCCCACATCGATCGAGCAGCCCGGCTCGGTGATGGCCGTGCCGATCATGCGACCGCACGGAGCAGCGATCTCGGCGTCCTCGGTGCCGTCCTTGTAGGTCGGGTCCATCAGGGCGAAGCTGGTGCGCAGCGACAGGTTCGGCGTGAAGTAATAGGTCGAATCCCACTCGATACCGTAGGAGGTCGCACCCTCGTTGTTCTGGGTCACGGCCAGCGAAGCGCCCGGGATCGCGCCCTGCACCTGGATGTCCGTCCAGTCGATGTAGAAGATCGAGGTCGAGAATTGCAGCTTGCGATCGAACATGGTGCTCTTCACACCGGCTTCGTACGACCAGTTGGTTTCCGGATCGAAGGTGAACTCCGGCTTGCCACCGGCCTGCGAGTTGAAGCCACCGATCTTGTAGCCGTGAGCCGCCGACGCGTAGAACATGGTGTCCGGCGAATACTGGAACTTCAGTGAGGCCTTGGGCGTGAAGTAGTTGTAGTCCTGCTCGCCCTTGGCACCGCCCGTTGCGGCCGCACCTTCATAGGTCTGGGTTTCGCTGCTGTAGCGGCCCTCGACCGACAGGGTCAGGCGGTCGGTAAAGTCGTAATCAGCCGAAGCGTAGATGGCCTTGCCGCTCAGCTCCATCGTACCGCCGCGCGCGAAATTCAGCGTCAGCGTCGACGGGTCGTTGAGATGGGCATAGTAGCTGTACAGGCCGTCGCTGATGCTGCCGTCAAAGGCATAGACACCAACGATCCAGCGCAGACGCTGGTCTGCCGACGACGTCAGTTTCAGGTCGAAAGACAGCTCGTCCGAAGCATCGCCGACGGTCTGGGCGTAGCTCTGCTGGGAAAGCTGGCTACCCGGTGCCAGCGGCGTGGAGATGGCGTCCGCACGGCCGGTGCCGTCGTTGTTCTGACCGAACTTCGCATAGGTATAGCCCAGGGTGGCAGTGACCGTCGCGAAATCCATGTCATAGCTAGCAGTGGCGTACGACAGGGTGCTGTAGCCGGTCAGGCCGGTGGCTGCCTCAGTGTCCAGGTCCACGCTTTCCGGATACGGCAGGCTGCCGCAGTACAGGGTCATGCGGTCGCCGCGCGGTCCGGTGGTCTGCGAGCCGCAGTTGTTATCGTAGGTCTCGACGAAGGCGTACGGAGCCTGATCCTCGAAGGTGTCGGTACGCATGTGGAAGAAGCGCGCCGAGAAGCGGTCGGTCGGCTGGAACAGCAGCGAGGCACCGAGATTGCGGCGCAAGTCGTAACCACCGAGGTGACCACCGTCACGGCGGTTGTCGATGGTACCGTCGAACTCGCCTTCACCACCCCAGACGCGAATGGCAGCGATTTCACCGATGGGGATCGACAGGCTGCCTTGCAGCGAGCGGCGGCCGTAATCACCGATCTCTGCCTGAACCGAGCCGGAATAGTAGCCCAGGGTCGGCTCTTTCGAGACGTAGTTGATCGCGCCCGAGAAGGTGTTGCGGCCGTACAGAGCGCTCTGCGGACCCTTGACCACTTCGACGCGGGCCAGGTCCAGATAGCCGAACTCCAGACCCGAGCGGTTGTTCAGATAGATGCCGTCAACGAACACACCGACGTTGCCGATAGGCGCGGTCTGGTCGATCTGGGCGAGGCCGCGGATAACCGGAGCCTGATAGGTGCCGCCGATGCTCTGGAATGACAGACCCGGGGTCGCTGCAGCCAGGGTCTCCAGGTTCTGGATGCCCGCCTTGGCCATGGTCTCCGAGCTGAAGGCGCTGATGGCGGCGGGCACTTCCTGAAGGGTTTCCTTGCGCAGGCGCGCCGTCACCACGATATCGTCCACCGCCGAAGCGACCTGGGTATCATCGGCGGATTGTGCCCAGACCTGCCCGCTGGACAGCAGAACCGTCCCGAGCGCCGTCGCCGCCAAATAGAGTTTTGAACGCGTAGTCTTGGTGGACATTTTGGAAAACCCCTCTTCCTTGCAGGCGGTATTGGGGGCTTGGCTCGGACAGTCCGCATCCGTTCAATCGGCATTTCTCGCGTGATGGATAGATTTGCGCAGTGCACAAACTGAAATGGCTGCACCCTTGCCGGATGCAGCCATTGAAGTTTCCGACAGGCGGATATCGCTGTTAGCCGGTAACGGTCCCGACCGAGCGGGCGCGGTCGATTCCCAAGGCCAGCACCACCGAGACAAGCACCAGTCCCGCCCCCAGCAGGAAGGGCACCTGCGGCGCGACAAAGGCATAAAGGGCACCGGCGATAATGGGGCCCAGAATGCGTGATGCCGCCGCCGCCGCCATATTGGCCCCCATCAAGCGACCGGCCTGCCCCGGTGCGGCTTCCTTGGACAGCAGCGATGCTGCTGTCGGCATGGACAGGGCCAGCCCCAGCGATGCCAGCGCAATCAGACCTGTCATCATGCCGCCGCTCAGCGGTGCGGACTGCCCCAGAAGGGCCAGCGCCGTCATACACAGACCAAAGACCAGAACCTTGCGATCGCCAAAGCGGCGCACCGCCCGCGCGGTCACCAGCATCTGCACGCCCGCACCGGCGCAACCTGCCATAGCGAAGGCGAGGCCCAGCTCACGCGGGGACCACTGGAACAGACGCTCGGTCCACAGGCCAAAGACAGATTCCACACCGGCAAAAGCCGCCATGACCCCCACCCCGACCAGAATGAGGCACAGGGCCGCACGGCTGAGGCGGAAGGGCGCATCGACCAGACTTTGTCTGTCGGCGGCGACCTTTTTCGTGTGTGGCACCGCGCCTGCGATGATCAGGAAGCTGGCAAGGCTGAAGCCCGCCGACAGCAGGAAGCACAGGCGGAAACCGGCCAGCCCGTCTTCCGGCGACGCCAGCAGACCACCGACAGCCGGTCCGACGACAAAGCCGATGCTGGCACAGGCACTGATGATGGCCAGTCGCCCGGTCAGCTTGTCACGCGGGGTCATATCTATGATGAGGGCCTGCACGACACCGGTGCTGCCCGCAGCCACGCCGCACAGCAGACGGGCGATCAGGCAAGTCACATAGGTGGGCGCATAGGCCATGCCGACATAGCCGACCACACCCAGGGCCAGCGTCATGAGCAGCACCGGCTTTCGCCCCAGCTTGTCGGACAAACGCCCCCATACCGCCTCGCCTATCGCCTGGCCTATGGAGAAAACAGCAAAGATCAGCCCCACCTGCCATGCGTCGATCTGGAACGCGCGCGCATAGGAGGGCAGTAGCGGGATCGCCATGCCAAAGCCGATGGCTCCGATGGCTACAGTCATGAACAAGGCCAGCAGCGTCAGCGTCTGGCGCGAAGTGTCGGTCGACATATTGGCAGGTCTTTCGGTTGGACCCGCACTAGTCGCCAGTCGCGCCCCCCCGCGGAAAGGCGCATCGGTCCTTTATCCGCATAGCGGCCATCGAGAACAGCGTTCCGGACATTCGTCGCCACGCGATTTCATAGTACTGTCCAGCTAGCATCGATGGAGCGCGACTATGCCTGAAGCCGATACCGTAAAACCCGCCGCCATGTTCCCGACCGCCGTGGGTATGACCCAGCGCAGCCGCGCCAGCCTCGATATTCTGGGCGCAATGCTGAAATATGCCGCGGTGGACCTGCGCGATACGGCCCGCGAAGAGTTCGAGGCCTCTCCCAAGGGGCAGGCCCTGAAGGCCGCCCACGAAAAGCCGGGCACCCCCGAAGAGATCGCCGCCCGCGTGGACGAAGCCAAGGAACTGGCCTTCAGCAGCAATATCTACCGTATGGAGCGCTTTGTTCAGCGCTACGTCGCCGAGGAAATGATGGCGCGTAACGTCATCTCGGTCGAAGAGAAGCGCGAAGAGTACCTGCGTGACGCCGAACTGCCGGTCAACGGCGCGGGCGGTACGCTGGAGCTGAACCCCGACATCGAAATTCCGGAATACTACGACGGCGTCCACTACCACCTGGCCCCGCACGGCATCGATGACTTCGATCTGGGCGGCAAGGGCGCAGGCATTGGCCGCGTGTTCAAATACGGTGGCTTTGCCGCTGTGCCTCCGGGCTCGAACATCGCCCGCCAGCGTATCGATGTGGTCGAGCAGTTCCGCCGCCGTGACCACAAACGCATCCTTGAAATCGGCTGCGGCGGCATCGGCACCCTGATGGCCCTGCGCAAGGTCTTCCCCGAGGCCGAGCTGATCGGTTGCGATCTGAACGGTCGCGGCCTGAAGGAAGCCCACCGCATGGCCGAACGTATCGGCATGCAGTTCCACCTGAAACAGGCCGACGCCCGCGCCACGGGTCTGGAAGACGAAAGCGTCGATGCCGTGTTCAGCTATGCCGTCCACCACGAAGCGCCGGTGCCGGTGAACATCGAGATGTTCAAGGAAGTGCACCGCGTACTGAAGATGGGCGGCGAGTTCGTCATCTCCGATCCGGCACCGTTCCGCGGCGTGGACATCTTCACCGCCGTCCTGCTGGAGTGGGACAACGACCACCGCGAAGAGCCCTATTTCCGCGAAACCTGCCTGGCCTCGTGGGAAACCGAACTGCAGAAACTGGGCTTTGAAGCCGAAGCCTATGCACTGGGCCCGAACGGCTATCCGTGGGTGACCCGCGCTGTGAAGGTGGCCTAACGGCCACCCCTACCCGCCTTTGATCATAGAAAACCCCGCATCGCCGAAGCGATGCGGGGTTTTTGCTGGCTGGGACCTGGTGGGAACTCAGCCGACGCTGGAAAGACGGGCCGGAGCGAAATCGCCTGCTGTGGTGGTCGACAGGCTGCGGCTGATCTCGGCAGCGCAGCGCTTTACCTCGTCGCCGTAGCGGCGAAGGGCGTCTTCGGACTTATAGGCGACGGAGAAATAGACGAGATCGATGGCCCCCACGACGCGACCGTTGGAAAAGACCGGCGCGCCGATGGACGATGTCTTGCCGGGGGTCAGGCTGAAACGGTTGCGACCGCGCTGAGCCACGCCCTGCTCGCGGATCTCTTCCAGCATCACGTCCGACTGGATGAGCAGGAAGGTATGCGGATCGATCGGCGTTTCGCCCGCCAGCTCAATGGCCTCGAAAATCTCGGCCCGCTCGCGTTCCTCGGCAAAGGCCAGATAGGCCCGACCGCCTGCCGTCTCCAGCAGCGAGAAGGTATGGCCGGGATAGTGGCGGTCCAGCACCTGGGATGTCATGGCGTCGGTGCAGTCGCGCACCATCATTTCCGCCCCATAGCGGGTGGACAGCAGAACCGGCCAGCGGGTCAGCGCCGTCAGCTGTTCCAGATGCGGTCGCGCCAGTGCCACCAGTTCGCTGTGTTCCTGGAAACCTGCCGACAGGGCCCGCACATAGGCGGTGGGACGATAGCGTTTGCGGGCCGGTTCGCGTTCGATCAGTTCCTCGTGCATGAGGGTCTGCACCAGACGGCAGGCCGTGGGATATGGCACCGCAGCGATGCGGGCGATCTCGGCCATCGACATCGAGCCCTGACGGTTGATGCCGCAGCACAGCCAGACTACGGCTAACAGAGCGGATCGGAACGCCCTTTTCCATCACTCTACCTCCGACAAGCACGCGAACAAAACTTCGCAATACGAAGGTTGAACGCCCTTTGTTCGATCAACCAAGGCGCAAATATGACAGCTATCCGCCAGGTGGATAGCCTTGTTCAGCGAGACTGAGACGTTTTTTGTTCAATACGTCTTGATCGCCAGCCTCAGAGCTTCGCGGGCACCGTGCAAAATCTGGGGAAACAGGAAGGGATAGAGCGAGAGATTGTACCATTTCGCCAAAAGCGAACTCTCGGATTCCGGTTTCAGCCTTTGGCCCCACTCGAATCCGATCGGGGCAGGAAGGAAGGACCCATCTCCCATCAAAGACAAGTTGAGTGGCTCGCCTTCGGACCGCATGATGATCAGGTCGGCACCGGCTTCGATATAGGCTGCCGCACGGTCCACAACGCTGGCCGGTGTGTGTTCGGGATCGATTTCAACCACCGCGGCGATCAGGCAATAGCGGCGGGCATCCAGCGCGGCTTTCAGCTTTCCGATCATTTCGGCCACGGCGAAACGCGGCCCTTCGGCACGGTCGCGGCGACGCAGGGGGCGGTCGGATATCTGCACCACCGATGCCCCCGCGAACTCGAACGCCCGCACCGTGGCGGCGACATGCAGCGCATTGCCAAAACCGTCCGCGGCATCGGCGATCAGGGGCATGTCGCCTGCATCACGGACCACATAAAGGGCCTCGGTGATGGCTTCGGGCGACAGCAGTTGCGCCATCGGGCGGCCATAGCGGGACAGCGCCAGCGCGCTTCCCCCCACCAGAAGGGCGTCATAGCCCGCCTCAAGCGCCAGCCGCGCACCGAAATGGTCAAAACAGCCCGCCGCCGAGATCATGATCCCTTTGGAATGGGCGCGGTCCTGAAGCCGGTTCTCCAGCGAGCGGATGTGTTCGGGCGCGATCACCTGTTCCCCTCCCCGTCCGTCTCGGCATCCATCAGCGTTTCCAGACGGAAGGCGGGGTCGAAACGACGCCCCTGCTCGGCAATCCGTGACAGGCCCAGACGCTCGTTCAGTGCCCCGAACGTCAGCAGTTCATCCGACAGGGCCGCCGTGGAGCCATCACGTTTCAACACACCCAGAAGCCGCTCGGCCATTGCCGCAAAACCGCGCACCAGAGATCCCGATGCAATCACCAGACCATAGCCCATCTCTGACAGCTCGCCCGCCGTCAGGGAGGGGCTGCCGCCCTCGATCATATTGGCAACCAGAGGGGTGTCCGGAAACTGCTGCGCGATATGGCGATAGTCTTCCAGCGAGCGCGGCTGGTCTACGAACAGGGCGTCGGCACCGGCTTCGACATACAGGTGCGCGCGGGCAATGGCCGCCTCCATGCCTTCGTGTGGCAGGGCATCGGTACGGGCGATCACAAGCGTATTGGCTTCGCGCCGGGCGTTCACGGCGGCGCGGACTTTCTCGGCCATTGTGGCTGGGGTGACAAAGGTCTTGCCGCTCAGCGCCCCGGCGCGTTTGGGAAAGGCCTGATCATCGATCAGCACCGCCGAGGCTCCGGCCCGCTCCAGCAGGCGGACGGTATGTTCGACATTGATCGCGTCCCCGAAACCGTTGTCGGCATCCACGATCAGGGGCGTATCCAGCCGGTCGCGCACACGGCGCGTCACGGCGCACAGCTGGTCCAGAGAGATCAGACCGATATCGGGGCGGGCCAGCTGGGTGTAGCTGATACCGCTGCCCGAGATGAACATGGCCTCGAAACCGGCCTGTGCGATCATCAGGGCCGACAGCGCGTCGAACGCCCCCGGAGCCAGCAAGGCCGGTTTCCGGCACATCCGCCGTTTCAGCAGCAGACCCGCCGTTCCGGGCGCAGCAGCGTCCGCAACCGGAACGCCGTCGATGGTGGCCATTGATAGTCGCGGCAACCCGCTACTCCTCGTTTCGCTCGTCCAAAGGCCGGGTGCACTGCTGCGCAGGCGCGCCGAGCGGGTCGAGATGGATACAGTGCATAACGCTTTGGATACTGGTCGCGTAGGACCGCGAGTGCCGACAAGAGCAGCCCGATAAGCTATCGCCTGTCAGATAGATTTTCCGCAAACGACTACAGCGTTCGCCAAACGGATTTAAGACCTATATCTGTTTTTCGCGGTTATCCGGCAAGCCCTTTGGTCTCACCCCATCAGCGACGGCTCCAGTTTGCCCTGGGGGGCGCCTTGTTCATGCAGGGACTGGATTCGACGGCCATCGTGCCCGCCCTTCCGCGCATCGCAGAGGCATTTCAGGCACCGGAACTGGCCCCGCACATCCTGCTGGCGGCCTATTTCATCGGCTGTGGTGCCAGTCTGCCGGTGATCGGCTGGGCGTCGGACCGTTTCGGGGCACGCAGGGTCCTGCTGGTCGCCATCGCCGTATTCGTACTGGCAGGAATTGCCAGTGCGCTGGCCCCCGGCCTGATGTGGCTGACAGCCTCGCGTTTTGTGCAGGGGGCCGCAGCCGCCACCCTGATGCCGGTAGCGCGGATGCTGGCTGTGCGCACCGCGCCGCCCCAGGCCCTGCTCGGCATCATTACCGCCCTGACCGCACCGGCGATGGCAGGCCAGACACTGGGCCCCGCACTGGGCGGACTGTTGGCGGCGCACGAGGCATGGCGGGGGATATTTCTGGTCGGGGTGCCCTTTGCGGTCTGCAGTCTGGGTATCGTCGCCCTGATCGCGCCCGACGCCCGCCGCGAGGATTGCGGGCGTCTGGACTGGGTGGCGATGGTCATGGGCGTACTGGCCATGACCGCCGCGGTCGCCGGTCTGGGGACCATGCGCGATGACGGCCCACCCGTTTATATCTGCGCGGCTTTCGTCGCCCTGGCCGCGGGGCTGGGCACGCTGTTCGTGCGGCGCAATCTGGCATCGGATACGCCGCTCATCGATTTCAGGGTTCTGGCCGATCCCACATTCCGGCGCTGTTTCCGGGGAGGGCTGCTGTTCAGGCTTCTGGTCGGAGGCACACCCTTTGTCCTCGCCTATCATTTCCAGTCGGGTCTTTCGCTGGATGCCCTGACCAGCGGCCTTCTGATCACCGCCTCGGGGGCCGGGGCCCTGTTGGTCAAACCCTTTACCGCCCGCATCATCGGACATCTGGGCTATCGACCGACCTTGCTGTGGGCGGGTGGTGCCTCGGTGGTTCTGTTCCTGCTGGTGGCCTTTGCCGATCTGCGATGGCCGCTGGTGTTGATTGCCGGTGTTCTGGTGGCAGGAAGCTTTGTCCGCTCCCTGCAGGTCACTACCTTTGGAACCTTGTGCTATGCAGACCTGCCCGCCCGATCTGCCGGATCGGCCAGTGTGCTGAGCAGCATCGCCCAGCAGTTGTCCCATGCCCTGGGCGTCGCGATCGCCGCGGGGGCTATGGCGGCGGCCAGTGTCGCCGGCGCGCCCCCCTCGCAGGTCAGCCTGTCCGGATTTCTGGCCATCGCCATCGGCACCGGCCTTTGCCTGCCTGTATTCTGGCGCCTGTCTAAATCGGCTGGATCACGCCTGCTGTAGAGACCCCATATCTATGGCGCTAGGCCGCAAAAGCCCCGTCCCTATGATCCGCGCCAAGCCTCGAAAGGGCGAGTTGGAATCTATCAGGAGGGCTGCGCCCATGAAGATCAAGACCGGCCTGCTGGCCGCCGCCGCCGTGCTGTCGCTTGCAGCCTGCAACAATGCTGAACCGGCACAGGATACCGCACAGGACGCTGCACAGGACACCGCCACCCCTGCGGTCGAAACCGATGAACAGGTCGCCGCGCGTGTCGAGGCCAGCCTTTCGCCGCTGGACTACAAACTGCGTCAGATCAGCTGCAATGAAGCCATTTCGGCAGCCAAGCGGGTCAGGGAAGGCAGCTTCACGCCGGAACTGACGGCAAAGGTCGCCGCCGCCGAGCGTCTGGATTTCATCAAACTGGTCCGTGGCGTTCGCGAACTGGGTGCAGACGCCAGTGCGGTCAACACCGCCCAGCGCGCCATCATCACCCTGCCGCAGCGCGTGGAGGATGTAACGCCCGAATACATCGCCCAGACCGAGGAATGCGTGGCCATCGTCAATGTCGAGAAGGCCAAACAGGAGGCCGAGGCTTGAACCACAAGCTGATGGTTGTGGCGGCGCCGGCAGCCGCCACAGCATTGGCTGCGTGCTCCAGGGCAGATGACACGTCGTCCGCTGCGGATGCCGAGCCTGCGCCCATACCCATGCTGGATCCGGCCCGTGGCACCACGGGCGATGCCGCCCTGCTCCCGGAGGCACTGGCACTGATTTCCACCCTGTCACCGCAGGAACTGGCTATGGCCCGTCTGTCCTGCGCCGGGCCGCTGGTATCAGCCCGGGCCAATTCGCATATCTTCGATAGCGAACTTGCGGCAGAGCTTAAATCGGTCAAAGCTTTCAGCCGGACCGAGCTGTTGGCCAAGCCACCGCTGAACACACTCAGCGTGGCCGAAGCCCGTGCCATCATGGATGCCTCTCCGGCCTTCACGCCTGTCAGCCAGCCCAGTCCCGAAGAGATCGAGGGTATGCGCCAGTGTGTCCTGCTGGCGAAACACTATGCCGGACAGCAGGACTAGGAGACGCCCCTTGCGGTTCAACATCACTGTTCCAGCCACCCTCGCTTTGGCGGCCCTGATCATCGGCGGATGCAATCCATCGAAGCCGTCGAAGGATGCGCCCGACACCGTGGTGGACACCAGCAGACTGGTGACAGGCCCCGCCTCCCCGCAGTTCAATGCAGCGGACGATGCTATGGCTCCCGCTGCTCGCGTCGCGGACACGCTCCAACCGGAAACGCCGACGCCCACCTCGCCCGCCGGGAACATCTATACGCCCGCCAGCGGAACGGCAGAACGCAAGGCCCTGATGGACGCCTTGCGCGCAAAGGTGGACAGCGAACTGGGCGGTCAGGCCGAGTTTGTGGTCAAGACCCTGCGCTCGAACGGACAATGGGCCTTTGCCGAGGTCGAGCCCCAGTGGCCGGGTGGTCGCAGGATCAATCCTGCAAACACCCCGCTTTACCGCGGGGACCCGGACTGGCCGTTCGACGGCCTGCACACCGAGGCCATCTGGCGCAAGGTGGACGGGCGCTGGACCGTGTTCGCCCATTCCATCGGCTCGACCGATGTGTGGTGGACCGAGCATTGCAACACGGTGCCAAGAGGCATCATGACCGGATGCTGAAAGTGAAAGGGGCGGCCCGTCGCGGTCGCCCTTTTTCATGTCCGCAACCGCCAAGCCAGCGCCGCGTTAGCTTTGCATGAACACCACCGCCGAGGCCCGACGCTTTGCCGCCGTCCTGCATCCAACGCCGCAAGGGCTGTGGTGTCCGCAAGGGCGGTTTTTCATCGATCCACCGCGCCCGGTGGAGCGCGCCGTCATCACCCACGGCCATGCCGACCACGCCCGTTGGGGCCACAAGCACGTGCTGGCCACGCCCGAGACGCTGGCCATCATGGCCACGCGCTATGGGGCCGATTTCGCGGGCAGCACCCAGAGCCTTGAATACGGCGAGCGGGTGAAGGTGGGCGGGGTCGAGGTGTCGCTGCATCCGGCGGGGCATGTTTTAGGCTCGGCACAGGCCGCCATCCGGCACGGTGGCATCACCATCACGGCCAGCGGCGATTACAAGCGCCGCCGCGACCCGACCTGTGCGGGGTTCGAGCCGGTGCCGAGCGATGTGTTCATCACCGAGGCGACCTTTGGCCTGCCCGTCTTCCGCCACCCGCCCGACAGCCACGAGATCGGCAAG
>NZ_DJFS01000090.1:42760-47431 GCF_002432125.1 Brevundimonas sp. UBA5866 | reverse complement strand
GCCCGATCCCGATCCCCTGCCGCCGCCGCTTCACGCGCCGAACGGGCGTTTTGCGGCCAAGGGCTGGGCCGACCGCATCGTTCTGACCCCCGCCGCCGACGCAGCGCGTGGTGCCGCTGTCGCGTGGAGAACCAATACCGCGCAAGCGTCCGCCGAGGCGCAGATCGCCGAAGAGATCGACGGGCCGCTGCTGGGCTACAATGCCCAGACCGTACGCGGCACCAGCCAGCCGATCCGCAACGAGAACGGCGAGGCCATCTATCATCAGGTGCGCTTTGACGGCCTGAAGCCCGACACCCGTTACGTCTATCGCGTGAAGGCCGCCGACAGCTGGAGCGAGTGGCTGCCGTTCCGTACGGCGGCTGCAGGGTTCACGCCGTTCCGCTTCATCTATCTGGGCGATACCCAGAACGACATCCTCGAGATCGGATCGCGTGTCATCCGTTCGGCCTTCAAGGCGGCGGGGCCTGCCACACTGGTCCTGCACGCGGGCGATCTGGTGGCCCAGCGCGAGGTCAAGGTCCACGACGACGAGTGGGGCGAGTGGACCGAGGCCGGTGGTCGCGCCTTTGCCATGACCGTGCAGATACCGGCCACGGGCAATCACGAATACGTCGATCATATCCTGCCCGACGGCAGCGAAAGCCGGCAGCTGGGGCCGCACTGGACCCGCCAGTTCGCCCTGCCGCAAAACGGGGCCGAGGGCGTGACAGACACGACCTATTTTGTCGATTTCCAGGGCGTGCGCTTCATCGTTCTGGACGGCACCGCGGCGCTTGATCTGGGCGGGCTGGAGAGCCAGACGTCGTGGCTGGACCGGACGCTGGCGTCCAGCACGGCCAAATGGAACATCGCCGTCTTCCACCAACCCATCTTCACCTGCGCCCGGCCCGAAGACACCGAGGAGTTGAAGGCCGCGTGGAAACCGATCTTCGAGGCCCGCAACATCGATCTGGTGCTGCAAGGGCATGACCACTGCTATGGCCGTGTCTCGAACGAGGCGGGAGCGGCGGCGTCGCACGCCAATACCGGGGCAGGCCGTCCGCAGGGGCCCGTCTATGTGGTCTCGGTGACGGGCTCCAAGATGTACGGCCTCAACGATCGCGCGGACGCGCAGCCTGTTCGCGCCGCCGAGAATACCGAACTGTATCAGTTGATCGACGTGGCGGAGAACGACCTGTCGTTCCGGGCCTATACGGCGACGGGGCGGCTGTATGACGCCTTCACCCTGAGCCGCCAGACGGACGGTACGAAACGCCTGATCGAGAGTACGGAGAGCCTGCTGGCTGTGCGTCGCTGCGACGGTGCGCAGGGGCCGGACAACCGTCCCTGCACGGCGGAAATCAAAGACTGATCCGCCTCGTTTCTCTTGCCGCGGGGGCAGGTTTGGCCTACGCCTCGCGGCTTGAGTTCAACGAGAAAAACGGACGAAACGCTGATGAGCCTCGCGCTTCTTTTCCCCGGTCAGGGCAGCCAGTCGGTCGGCATGGGCGTGGCCCTGGCCGAAGCTTTTGCCAGCGCACGCGAAGTCTTTGCCGAGGTCGATGACGCCCTGAACCAGAAGCTGTCGGCTCTGATGAAGGACGGTCCGGAAGCCGATCTAACCCTGACGGAAAACGCCCAGCCTGCGCTGATGGCCGTGTCGGTCGCCACCGCCCGCGCCCTGAAGGCCGAGTTCGGCATCGATGTGTCCAGCGCCGCCTTTGTGGCCGGTCACTCGCTGGGTGAATATTCGGCGCTGGCCGCTGCCGGTGCCATCTCGCTGGCCGACACCGCCCGCCTGCTGAAACTGCGCGGTCAGGCCATGCAGCGCGCCGTGCCGGTGGGCAAGGGCGCGATGGCCTCGCTGATCGGTCCGAAAACCGATCTGGCTCTGGCCGAGGAAGCCGCCAAGGCGGGCAGCGCGGCGGGCGTCTGCGTCGTGGCCAATGACAACAACAAGGGCAATGTCGTCATCTCGGGCGACAAGGCTGCTGTCGATCTGGCCATCGAAAAGGCCAAGGAACTGGGCGCACGCGCCATTCCGCTGAACGTGTCGGCACCGTTCCACTGCCCGCTGATGGCTCCGGCTGCTGATGAAATGGCTGCCGCTCTGGCTGATGCCAGGATCGTGGCTCCGTCGGCGCCGGTGGTTGCTAACATCACCGCCCGTCCGGAAACCGATCCGGAAACCATCCGTCGCCTGCTGGTCGAACAGGTCACGGGCCGCGTCCGCTGGCGCGAGAGCATGGAGTGGATGGCGACCGAGGGCGGCGTGACCCGCTTCGTCGAAGTCGGCTCGGGCAAGGTGCTGACCGGCATGGCCAAGCGCATCGCCGCCGACGCCGAGGCTCTGGCCCTCAACACGCCGGAAGACATCGAAGCTTTCGCCAAGTCGCTCTAAGCGGCGGCAATCGCTGAATATGAAAGGGCGGGAGAGATGATCTCCCGCCCTTTTTATTGCGCCGTGTGACGCATCACTGTTCTCTAGGGCCAACAACTTGGCAGGAGGGATGAATGAGCGACGGGATTAAGGCGAGCGTAAAGGGCGATAAGACCGTCTATCTTCAGGTCGGCGCTTGGTATGATGAAGATAAGGGGCACATTCATCTCTCTGTGCCACGCTCCAAATGGTTCGTGACAACGGTGAATGCGACAGAAGGCAGCAAACGCTGCCACGCCAATCTTTATAGAAAATTGGCGCGTGCGCTTCATGAGGCCGGTGTTCCGGCACCGCATATCGATGCCGGGGCCGAAACTGCGGATGACTAGCGGCTGATCCCCAGATCGGCATCCAGCGCGGTGCGCAGGTCGCCAAGGACATTGACCGAGCGATAGGGTAGGGCCTGCATCATAAGGACGGCGGCAAAGTTGTGGGCGGGGTCGATCCACGCTTGGGTCGAGGCATTGCCGCTCCAGCCGAACTCTCCGGCGCGTTTGTGGCCTTCGCGGGCGACCCAGCCGCCAAAGCCGTGACCGCCACCTGCGGCAACGATGTCGGCGGGCAGGATATCCGAACGCATCAAGCGGGCCGTTTCCGGCTTCATGATCCGGCGGCGGCCGGCGGCTCCATCATTCAGAAGCATGCCGAGGAAGTCGATATAGTCAGAGGCCGTTGAAAGCAGGCCCGATCCTGCAAACGCGAAGGGCACGGGCTTCATCAGATCCGCAGCCGACGTTCTCGCTACGGGCTGACGCACACCGCGACCGTTCTCGCCGTAATTGTAGATGGCCGCCAACCGCCCGGCATCGCCTTCACGCAGGTGCCAGACGGTGTCCTGCATGGACAGGGGATCCAGGATGCGGCGCTGTACAAAGATCTGGAACGGTACGCCGCTGGCCCGTTCGATAACGATGGCCAGCACATCGATGGAGATGCCGTACTCGTATTTCGTGCCCGGCTCGAACATCAAAGGGATGTCGGCCAATCGTGCGATCAGTTCGTCATAGGACGCAGGAGGCGTAGTGCCGCGGGCACTGGTGGCCATGAAGATGCCATTGCTCGCATAGGCCCGCTGGACGGCATTATCGCCCGTGTGGGCATAGGTGAAGCCTGCGGTATGGGTCAGCAGGTGTCGCACCGTCATGGTGTTCTGAGCCGGGCGTGCATTCAGATTGCGCGCTGGATTGGTCGCGACATTCAAGGCCCCGAACTCTGGCACCAGTTCTGCGACAGGCTGATCCAGAGACAGTTTTCCATCTTCGATCAGCAGGGCGGCGGCGGCACCCGTAATCAGTTTGGTCATCGAATAGATTCGAAAAACTGTGTCCCGATCCACCCGTGTGAAGCTGCCGAAATCAAGGGTGCCGGCCTGTAGAAAGGTCTTTCCACCCTCGGGAAGGTGTACCCCGACGCACAGTCCGGGCAGGCGGCCCTGCGAGACATAACGGTTCAATACATCCTGCGTCATTGGCAGGCGATTGATGCCCGGAATTTCAAAAAATTCTTGCTTTCCAGTACCTTGGCAAGATGCCAGCCCAGCGCCGAGCGTCAGGGCACCCGCACCGGCCAGAAGGGTTCGACGATTGAAGTGGGGATGTTCAGCGACCATAGAAACCTTCCGTTGCGGCACCTTCCTCTGGCGAAGAGGGCCAGGTTCAGATAGGACCAGCCCAGAGATTTGGCGGAGCAGACTTAGATGTTCAACCTCGAAGGCAAGACAGCACTTGTAACCGGCGCAACCGGCGGCATCGGTGGCGCGATCGCGCGCGCCCTGCATGCGCAGGGGGCCAATGTGGTGCTGTCGGGCACCCGCGAAGCCGTTCTGGCCGAGCTTCAGGCCGAGCTGGGCAAGCGCGCCTTCTTTGCCGTGGCCAACCTGTCCGATCCGGACTCGGTTGACGGGCTGGTCGCCGCAGCCGAAGCGGCTGCCGGCAATCCGCTGGACATTCTGGTCGCCAATGCGGGCATCACCAAGGATGGCCTGCTGATGCGTATGAAGGACGAGGATTTCCAGTCGGTTATCCAGATCAACCTTGAGTCCTACTTCCGCCTGACCCGCGCCGCGGTGAAGGGCATGATGAAGCGCCGTTCGGGGCGTATCATCGGCGTGACCTCGGTTGTGGGTGTCACCGGCAATCCGGGCCAGACCAACTATTCGGCGTCCAAGGCGGGCATGATCGGCTTCTCCAAGTCGCTGGCCCAGGAAGTCGGTTCGCGCGGCATCACCGTGAACTGCATCGCGCCGGGCT
>NZ_DJFS01000090.1:0-42657 GCF_002432125.1 Brevundimonas sp. UBA5866 | reverse complement strand
GTGATCACAATCCGATCACAGCACGCAACAAACTGTTTCCTAACCCCGATGCTGTGCTAAAGGGCGGAAACGCTCGCGGTGTTTTGAGTCCTCGGACTCGGGCATCATAGGCTGCCGTGAACCGGCGACTACTTAAACCCCGCCATCACGGCGACAACGAAACAGGCAAGAGAGACACTCATGTCCGATACCCTCGAACGCGTCCGCAAGATCGTCATCGAACAACTGGACGCCGACCCGGACAAGGTCACCGAAAAGGCTTCCTTCATCGACGATCTGGGCGCTGACTCGCTCGACACCGTCGAGCTGGTCATGGCCTTCGAAGAAGAATTCGACGTCGAAATCCCGGACGATGCTGCTGAGCACATCCAAACCGTCGGCGACGCCGTGAAGTTCATCAACGAGAAGCTGGGCGCCTAATACCGGCCCCTGCGATCGTCGCAGACTTCAAGCTCATGGCCGCCGTGACGGACCCCTAGCGGGACCGTCCGGCGGCCATTAGTGTTTCTGGATCTGAATCGTCTGATTCACATCCTCTGTGTCGGCCCGCTTACGGGGGCACGACAGGCTGTCGAAGCCATTGCACTGTCAGATTAAGGAGCGCGAACCATGCGCCGCGTTGTTATCACGGGCCTCGGCCTAGTCACTCCGTTGGGCACTGGCGTCGAGCACGTCTGGAGCAATATCCTGGACGGCAAGTCCGGCATCGGCCCGATCACCACCTTCGATACCGAAGGCTATGGCTGCACCATCGCGGGTGAAGTCCCTGGGGTTGATGGCCGTGGCGGTGGTGCGCCGGATCAACCGGGCGTTTTTGATTTCGACAAGGTTCTCTCGCCCAAGGAACGCAAGCGCGTGGACGATTTCATCGTCTTCGCCATGGCCGCTGCCGACGAAGCGCTGGCCGATGCGAACTGGAAGCCGGAAACCGACGAAGAAAAAGAATACACCGGCGTCATGGTCGGTGCGGGCATCGGTGGCCTTGGCCCCATTGCCGACACGGCCATCATCCTGAAGGAACAGGGCCCGCGTCGCATCAGCCCCTTCTTCATCCCGTCGGCCCTGATCAATCTGGCGTCGGGCCAGATTTCGATCCGCCACGGCCTGAAAGGCCCGAACCACTCGGTCGTTACCGCCTGCGCTACGGGCGCACACGCCATCGGTGACGCCGCTCGCATGATCGCGCTGGGCGATGCCGAGGTCATGGTGGCCGGTGGTGCCGAAAGCTCGATCGTGCCGATTGGCATCGCGGGCTTCCTCGCCTGTAAGGCGCTGTGCACCGCCTATAACGACACGCCTGAAAAGGCATCGCGTCCCTATGACCGTGGCCACGCCGGCTTCATCATGGGCGAGGGCGCGGGCATCATGGTTCTGGAAGAATACGAACACGCCAAGGCCCGCGGCGCGAAAATCTATGCCGAGGTCGTCGGCTACGGCATGAGCGGCGACGCCTATCACATCACCGCCCCGTCGGAAGACGGCGACGGTGGTCTGCGCGCCATGAAGGCCGCGTTGAAGCGCGCCGGTCTGCAACCGTCGGACATCGACTATGTGAACGCCCACGGCACCTCGACGATGGCCGACTGGATCGAATTGAAGGCTATCGAGCGACTGGTCGGTGACCACGCCAAGGATGTGGCCGTGTCGTCCACCAAGTCGATGACGGGCCATCTTCTGGGTGCCGCCGGTGCCATCGAGGCTGTTTTCTCGGTTCTGGCCATCCGTGACCAGAAGGTGCCGCCGACGATCAACCTCGATGATCCGGAGCACGAGACCCCGATCGACCTTGTCCCGCACAAGGGCAAGGACAAGAAGGTCGATGTCGCCATGTCGAACTCGTTCGGCTTTGGCGGCACCAATGCGGCCGTGATCTTCAAGAAGGTCGACTGACTTGGCCAAGGCTCCGACGCGCCGCCCAGCGGCTAAAAAGCCCTCACGCTCCAACGGCCCGAAGGGGGCGCGTTCGAGCCTTGGTATTGGCCTGCTGACAGCGGGCGGAACATTGGGACTGTTCCTGACCGCGGCCCTGATTGCCTTGTGGGCGATCTATTGGGGGCCGGGGCCCAAGGCGGCCAACGGTGAATACACTATCGTGACGGTCCAGAGCGGAATGGGCGTGCCTGCCATCGCCGCGACGATGAAGCGAGAGGGTGTCATCCGCTCGACCGACATATTCCGCGCGGCCATGAGCCTCAGTGGTGCGGACCGCAAGGTGCGGGCCGGGGAGTATGAGGTGCCGTCACGCGCCTCACTGTCAAAGATCGTGCATATGCTGGCCAACGGCAAAGGCGTGCGCCATTTCGTGACCCTACCCGAAGGGCGCTCCTCGGCGCAGGCGGTCGAAATCCTGATGCGCCAGCCGGTGCTGGTCGGGGAAATCACAGAAGTGCCTGAGGAAGGCTCCCTGTGGCCGGAAACCTACGAGGTCACGCGCGGCGAGACCCGTCAGGCCGTGATCGCCCGCATGCAGCGTATGGCCCAGCAGAAAATGGATGCCCTGTGGCCGACGCGCGGCCCGAACTCGGTGGTGCGCACCCCCAAGGAGGCTTTGATTCTGGCTTCGATTGTCGAGAAGGAAACCGGCATTGCCTCGGAACGTCCGCAGGTGGCTGCGGCCTTCTCCAACCGTATCCGTCTGGGCATGCGTCTGGAAAGCGATCCGACCATCATCTACGGCATCACCAAGGGCAAGCCGCTGGGACGTCCGATCCGCTTGTCGGAAATCCGTGCTGAGACGCCGTGGAATACCTATGTCATCCGCGGTCTGCCGCCGACCCCGATCGCCAATCCGGGCGAAGAGGCGATCAAGGCCGTGTTGAACCCGCCCAAGTCGGACTATCTGTTCTTTGTGGCCGATGGCACGGGTGGCCATGTCTTTGCCAGCACCTATCAGGAGCACCTGCTGAATGTCGCCCGCTGGAGGGAGATCGAGCGTCGCACCGCTGCAATCGAGCGTGGCGAAATCGATCCGGACACCTTGCCCTCGGCGCTGGGGGATGAGGGTCCGCGCATTCTGACCCCCGAGCAGATCCCTGCCGGGGCGCAGGTGATCCGCGTCCCCGAGGCTGCACGCTGATGGCGGCCATATCCGGAATGACCGGCTTTGGCCGTGCCGACGGTGCCCTGCACGGCTGGAGCTGGACCGTAGAGGCCCGCTCGGTCAATGGCCGTAGTCTGGAAGTTCGCTATCGTGGCCCGCAGGGCTTTGAAACGCTGGAACGCGCAGCCAAGACGGCAGCCCAGTCTCGACTGCATCGCGGACAGGTCACGCTGGGTCTGCAAGCGCGACGTGACGGTGCAGGCGAGGGGGCGATCAAGATCAACACCGATATCCTTGGCCGCTATACCGTACTGGCCAGGGACCTCATGGCCCAGGGCATGGCTGCGGCGACGGCGGACGGTATTCTGGCCCTGCGCGGGGTGATCGAAGCCAGCGAGGAAGCCGAGGACGCCGATGCGAGAGCAGAGGTGGAGGCGGCAATGGCCTTGTCCATCGAGGCCGCGCTGGACGCTTTGAAGGCTTCGCGCCAGCACGAGGGCGCCCAGCTATTTCCTGTGGTTTCCGGTTTTGTGGATCAGATCGAAGCGCTGGTGATCAAGGCCGGCGACGAGGCAGAGGCGCAGGTCCAGACGATCCGCGACCGCTTCAATCGCCGTATCCGCGAACTGGCCCCCGAGGCCGAAGGTCTGGAAGAGCGAATTTTTCTGGAAGCCGCTGCATTGGCGACAAAGGCCGATGTGCGCGAGGAACTGGACCGTCTCACGGCCCATATTGCCTCGGCGCGGGGCCTGCTGGCATCTGCCCCCGCGGGTCGCAAGCTGGACTTCCTGATGCAGGAATTCATGCGTGAGGCCAATACCTTGTGCTCCAAGTCGGCCACGACCGAGCTGACCGCCATCGGGCTTGAGCTGAAGGCCGTGATCGAGCAGCTGCGCGAGCAGGTACAGAACGTCGAATAAGTCACACGACGAATGGAGAGTGGTCTAAAACGGCCAGAAACCTTGCGGTGGGTGGCAGGCAGTTTTATGCACCCACGCTTCCTATCGAGTCGTTGAAAGCCAGTCATGACGAACGCGCGTACCCCTCGCCGGGGTGTTCTCCTCATCGTCGCCAGCCCTTCGGGCGCAGGCAAAACCAGCCTGTGCCGCCGCCTGATGTCGGACCACAAGGGGTTGGAACTGTCTGTTTCCATGACCACCCGCGGTATCCGTCCGGGCGAGGTTGATGGGCGTGACTATAATTTCGTGACCCGCGACGAGTTTGAGCGACTGATCGCCGCCGACGCTTTCCTCGAGTGGGCGGATGTTCACGGCAATCTGTACGGCACCCCGCGCGCGCCGGTTGAACGGGCACTGGCCGAGGGCCGCGATGTACTGTTCGATATCGACTGGCAGGGGGCCCGCGACGTGGCCGAGAAATGCCCCGGTGATGCCGTTCGTGTCTTTATCCTGCCGCCCAGTCTCGCAGAGCTGCGCCGCCGTCTGGTGACCCGCTCGCAGGACGCCGAAGATGTGATCGAGCGCCGCGTCGCCAACGCCAAGGGCGAGATCGATCACTGTGACGAGTTCGACTATGTGCTGGTCAACGAGGATTTCGACCGCTCGTACGCCGAGCTGGCGCACATCTATCATGCGGAGCGCAGCTGCCGTAAGCGCAACCTGTGGGTTGCCGACTACAAGAAGGCGCTGCTGAACGAGGTCGTCTGAGGCCCGTCTAGTCTACGGGCTTGATCACCTTGACCTTGGGCGCGGTTTTCACCGCCGGCGGAGCGTCGGCGGTGGTGAACTGAAGGCTGACTTTCAGGCCGGTCTGTAGATATTCCAGATTGGCCGAACCGCCCAAAGCCCCCTCTATGCTGTTGCGGATCAGGCGTGATCCAAATCCCTTGCGCGCAGGCGGCACAGCGGGCGGACCGCCTGTCTCGCGCCATTCCAGTCGAACTTTTCCGTTCCGGTCCGGTTGGGTCCAGCGCACCTTGATCACGCCGTTGGGACGGCTGAGCGCGCCATGTTTGGCTGCATTGGTCGTCAGTTCGTGCGCGATCAACCCCATCGCCAGTGCCCGTTTGGGATCGAGCAGCAGGGTCGGCCCCTCTATGACGGCTTGCTGCGTATAGGGGTGCAGTTCCTGCTCGAATATGGCGGCAATGTCCGCGCTTTCCCAGCCTGTATTGGTCAGGAGGGTCTGGGTGTTCGACAGAGCCATCAGCCGCGACTGGAAAGTCTCGATAAAGCTCGGCAGGTCGGCGCTGCCACGGGCTGTCAGCGCGGCGATGGATTGAATGCTGGCGAAATTGTTCTTCAGCCGGTGGTTCAGTTCGTTCAGCAGAAGCTTCTGGCGGGCGTCACTGAACTCCAGCGCGGTGCGCACATTATGCGCCTCGGTGATGTCGATCAGTATGCCGGCCATTTTGATATGGTGCTGGCGGCGCATCATCAGCATACGCCCGCGCACAGCCACCCAGCGATTGCCCAGCTGGATTTCCATTTCCTTGCTGTGTGTGGTGTTGGCCGTACGTATGGCCAGCTTCGCCATTGCGATGGCCGCATCGATCAGGGCCGGTGTGTGGTCCTGTAGGATGGTTTTGCCGTCCATCTCTACCGGCCGGAACAGCAGCTTGCGGGCGTGTGGGGACAACCAGACCTGACGGCTGGGCAGCCTTACCTCCCAATAGCCGATGTCACCGGCATCCAGCACCGTCAGCAGTTTGATGCGACGGTCCAGATGGGCGATCACCGCAGAGGCGATCAGCAGAACGACGGTAACCAGCGCCGTAATGGTCGCCAGTGTCAGGCCGCTGGTCTCATGGCCCGATGAGACGGCGTTGTCGCCGATCTCGACCACGGTTCCCATCATGGCCGTGTAGTGCATGGCGACGACCGCCAGCGCCAGCACCACCGAACCGATGACTTTCTGGCGGATGGAAAGGTCCGAGCGGACCAAGACCATTGCCCAGAACGAGGCCATGACCGCCACGGCTAGGGATGCAGCCACAAAGCCGGGGTGAAAGCTCAGGTCTGCTGCACTTCGGATGGCGGCCATGCCGACGTAGTGCATCAGGGCAATGGCAATCCCCATCGCAGCGCCGGATGTGACGATGAATTCTAGACGCGCCTGGGGCTTGGCAGCCATCCAGAAGGCCGCGAACGTCCCTGCAAACGCCAGGCCCAACGACAGGATTGTCAGGCCGACATCATAGGTGAAGGGCACGCCGGGGTCGAAGCCCTGCATGGCGATGAAATGCATCGACCAAATGCCGCCGCCCATCGCGCCTGCAGTCGCGGCAAGCCAGATGATACGTCGCCCTTCAAGATTGGCGCGAACCCTCTCCAGCAGACCGAGCGCAGTCCATGACGCCAGAATGGCAACGCCCAGCGACAGCGCAACAAAGACCGTATCGTGGCTGTGACCCAAAGTATGCTCCAACGACTCGCCACGCGCACTGATGGGCGTGACTAAAGCTCTGGCATACTATTGATACGTCAACGGTTGAAAAAAGGTTTGATCCGTCTGAGGGCGTCTACGACCTGTGCGGTGGAGACGGCGAAGCTGAAACGGATGAAACGGTTGCCGTTAACCGGGTCGAAATCCATCCCCGGCGCGGTGGCGACGCCCGTTTCGCGCAGCAGGGCCTCGCAGAAGGCGATGCTGTCGTCGGTCAGGTGACTGATGTCGGCATAGATGTAGAAGGCACCGTCCGGCGGGGCGATGGTGGCCAAACCCAGCTCCGGCAAGGCCTCCAGCATAAGACGGCGGTTCTCGCGGTAAACATCCACGTAGGATTCCAACACGTCGTCGCAGTCCATCGCCACCAGCGCGGCACGCTGGCTGAGCGTCGCAGGCGTCAGGAACATATTGCCCATGCGGGCGCGGGCCTGTTCGACCATCTCTGCGGGCAGAATGACCCAGCCCAGACGCCAGCCCGGCATGGACCAGTATTTGGAAAAGCTGTTCACCACCGTCGCCTGCGGGGTGTATTCCAGCATGGACGGGGCGCGGCCCTCATAGATCAGGCCGTGATAGATCTCGTCTGAGATGATCTGGATGTTCTTGCGGGCACAGACCTCGGCGATGGCCTTCAGCTCGGCCTCGGGGATCAGCGAGCCGGTCGGGTTGGCGGGGCTGGCCAGAATGACGCCCTGAGGGACGGGCTCGATGGCATCCAGCGCCGCGCCGGTCATCTGATAGCTGACCTCGGGGCCGCAATCGATCTCGATGCACTCCATGTGCATCGCCTTCAGCGTATTGCGATAGGCGACATAGCCGGGGCGGGCGGTGGCAATCCGGTCGCCCGGATTGAACATGACCGACAGCGCCACCACCAGCGCGGGCGAGGCCCCCGCCGTCAGGATCACGCATTCCGGATCGACCGTCACGCCGTAACGGTCGGCGTAAAGCCGGGTGATGCGCTCGCGCAGCTTGGGATCTTCCCAATAGCCGCCCGCTTCGGAATCCAGCCGCGCGTGAGCTTCGGCAATCGCCTTGGGCGGGGCGCCCGTAGACGGTTGGCCGAACTCCATGTGGATCACCGAACGGCCCTGAGCCTTCAGCTCGTGGGCGATGCGGGAGATGTTGATGGCGCGGAAGGGATCGATCTGGACAGTCATTTACAGGGCATCAGCCAAACGCAGGAAACCGGCAACGTCGATCGTTTCGGCGCGGGCTTCGGGGGAGATTCCGGCGGCTTCGCACAGGGCGGCACCACCGAGTTGTTTGAGGGAGGAACGCAGCATCTTGCGACGCTGGCCAAAGGCGGCCGCCGTCACGCGTTCCAGTTTCTTGAGGCGCTCAGGCGAAGGGCGCTCGGCCAGCGGCACCAGATGAACCACGGCAGAGGCCACCTTGGGCGGCGGTGTAAAGGCGGCGGCGGGCAGGTGCATGACGATGCGCGCCTCGCACACGGCCTGAGAGATCACGGCCAGACGGCCATAGGCGTCGTCGTTCGGCTGGGCGACCACGCGCTCGGCGACTTCCTTCTGGAACATCAGCGTCAGGGCGTGCGGCAGCCACGGGCCGGTCAGCCATTTGATCAGCAGCGGCGTGCCGACATTGTACGGCAGGTTCGACACCAGATGGGTCGGACCTTCCGACAGGTCGGCTTCCTTGACCTTGAGGGCGTCGGCCTCGTGGATGGTCAGGCGGCCAGAGCCGTCGTCCAGTTCCGACAGAAGCGGGATGAAGCGCGGATCCTTCTCGACCAGAATGACCTTGCCCGCGTCGCTCTCGATCAGGGCGCGGGTCAGGCCACCGGGGCCGGGTCCGACCTCGATGACATTGCGGCCTTCGAACGGGCCGGCATAGCGCACGATCTTGCGGGTAACATTCAGGTCCAGCAGGAAATGCTGGCCAAAGCTCTTCTTCGCCGACAGGCCGTGGGCGTCGAGCGTTTCGCGGAGGGAGGGCAGGTGGTCGGTCACGAGGCAGGTGTTAGCGCGTTGCGCGCTTGGCCGCCATGTCTGATGCCAGTTTTACCGCCGCAATAAAGCTGTCGGCGCGGGCGATGCCCTTGCCTGCGATATCGAACCCTGTGCCGTGATCGGGCGAGGTGCGCACGATGGGCAGGCCCAGCGTGGCATTGACGCCGCCCCAGAAGTCCAGCGTTTTCACAGGGATAAGCGCCTGATCGTGATAGAGGCAGATGTGGGCGTCGTAACGCTTGCGGGCCTCTTCGTGGAACAGGGTATCGGCGGGCCGGGGATCGGTGATGTCGATACCTTCGCCGCGCAACTGTTCGGCGGCGGGACGAAGGATGGTGGTTTCCTGAAGCCCGATAGAGCCGCCTTCGCCCGCATGGGGGTTCAGGCCCGCCATGGCCAGACGCGGCTTGGCGATGCCGAAATCGCGCTTCATCGACTCATGCACCACGCGGGCGATGCGGGTCACGCGCTCCGCGGTAATCAGTTCGGGCAGTTGGTCGATGGGCACGTGGATGGTGACCAGACAGGCCCGCAGGTCCTGCGCCGTCAGCATCATCACCGGACCGCGCGTGCCGGTGAACGGCATGTCGGCGGTCAGTTCGGCGATGAATTCGGTATGGCCGGGGAAGCGGAAGCCCGCCGCATACATGGGGGCCTTGGCGATGGGCGCGGTCACCAGACCGGAGCCTTCGCCCGACAGGATCATGTCGACGGCGCGTTCGATCCAGTCGGCGACGGCACCGGCATTGGCCGGATCGGGCTGGCCCGCGACCACAGGTGCAGGGGCCGGAAGGTCGATGACCGGTATGGCGCGGTTGAAGACCTGAAACGCCTCGTGGGGAGAGTAGACGGCTTCGACAGGAAAGCCCTGACGCGCCAATACGGCTGCATCGCCCAATACAACAAAGGGAAGGGGAGCCGGTTTCAGTACGGACTGACGCTGCTGGCGCAGTGTGTCCCATCCGCGGGCGATCACTTCGGGGCCGACACCGGCAGGGTCGCCCATACTGACAATGAGGGGACCCGTAGGCCGGGCCCCCATCATCGGTTCATCCATCATTGCTTGATTTCGATCAGCGCATCTTCACGCAGGTCGCGCAGGTAGCGGCGACCCAGCATGGCGAAGTTCTGGCCCTGAAGGCGGTTTTCGATCTGTTGGCGCGAGGGCACTTCCGGCCCGCCGACGCGGCGGTCGCAGACGGCCAGCAGGTGCAGGCCCAGCGGCGAGCGCACCGGATCGCTGACCGAGCCGACGGTGGCCGAACGGGCCACCTGCTGGAACTGCGGCAGCAGGTTGGAAATGTCGGCCTCGCCCAGATCGGAGCCAAGCATGCCCTGTTCCGAACGGGCGCGTTCCAGAATGTTGTCGCAGGTCAGATCGCCGCGGATGGCGTTCAGTCGCGCCGCAGCAGCCGAAACCTCGGCCTCCGAAGCGGTTTCCGGCAGTTCGATCATGATCTGCTTCATCGAAACGTGGCTGGTCGCGGCACCGGCGCGTTTGTCACGCATATAGACGATATAAACACCGCCTTCGACGACGATGGGCGTCGAGAGCTGACCCACTTCGAGCACGTCGAATGCGGCCTGCAGGGCGGGTTGGACGGTGCCCTGTACGATCCAGCCTGCGTCACCGTTGCGGGCCGCTGAGGGTGCCGAGGAGAATTGGCGTGCAACGGCCTGGAACGGCGCGCCCTGCACCATCTGGGCAATCAGTTGGCGGGCGCCGTTGATGGCTTCCTGCATGCCGCCCACGCGGGCCGCGTCCAGATAGATCTCGCCGATGAGGTACTGGGGCTTGGTGGCCGATTCGGTGATCTGGCGCAGGGCTTGATCCACCTGGGATTGGCTGACCTTGGCGCGGTCGCGGAAACGACCCACGGTCAGATCGCTCCAGCCCAGACGCACGCGCAGACCCTCACGGAAAGAGGCCAGCTGGATACCGCCCTGTTGCAGGAAGCGCAGATAGTCTTCCGGCGACAGGCCAACCTCGCGGGCCAAGGTTACGATCTCGCGGTCGATCTCTTCGTCGGTGATCTTCAGCTGTTCGAACTTGGCCAGTTCCTGGGCTTGAAGACGCTCGTCGATCAGGTCGTTCAGAGCCTGCTGCTGAAGGGCAGGCAGTGTCTCCGGCGTCGGCTGGACCTGCGACATGATGATGGTCAGCAGCATGCGCTGACGCAGATCGAAGCCGGTGATGATGCGGTCATTGACGGTGGCGACGACACCGTCGGACATTTGGAAGCGCGCTTCCTGCGCGGGACGTACTGGGGCTTCTTCAGCCGCCGGGTTCAGCGTGCCCGCAGCCTGTGGCGTTTGTGCCGGCGCAGTCTGTGCCACTGCCGGTGCCAAGGTGGCGGACGTCAGAAGGGCGGCAATTGCCGTACCCGTAGTGAAACGCTTGAAACCCATCGTGAGTCCTGATTCTCTAAAGCGGTCGGTCGTCCCGATCACGAACTGTGACCTGTGGGTGTGTATCGCATGCGGTCGGTTCACGCGATATCCCTACCGTAATTCAGTGTGATCATATCCGTTACCGCCAAATGTGACGAGGTTTAGGCGTACGAAAATGCTTTCGCTAGGTCCGGTCGGACGGACGCGGGTGTTATCGCTGCGCCAGCCGATTTCCAGACGGAAGCAGTCATCGTCGTACAACAGGCCCACCTCGGAGCGCGTGATGATGTTGCGCTCCATATCGGCGATACCGCGCACGGTCACGCCCCAGTTGCGATAGACGAACTGTTGCGCGGCCAGTTGCACGAACTCGTAGTTACGGTTCAGCGGGCCAGCCAGCGGGTTGGAGCGGTCGACAATATAGCTGAGCGCACCTGAATTGCGGCTGCCCCAGTTGCCGCTGATGGTGGCTTCGGCGCGTCGCATGTTGCCTTCGTCGTCCAGAACGGCATGGAACCAGCCGCGCAGACGGTCGGACGGGTCAAAGGTGCCCTGAACCACCCAGTCCGAATAGCGGCGGGCCAGCCCAGACGGGTCGTACAGGCGGGTGGGCGAATCCGGAATCGGCACCAAAAAGGCGTTCATATCCGTGTCGCGGTAGGAGCGGCCCACGAACAGGCTGGCCGACAGTTCATCACCCCAGTTGAGCGTGGCCCGTCCACCGGCGGTAAAGCGCAGGCCGCCCTCCAGCAGGTCATAGCCGGGGAAGCGGTCGGTATTGAACAGGTTGATGTGGTCCAGTTCGACGGTCTGGCTGTCCTCGATCGGAATCAGCGGATCGAGGTCGGCCTTGTTCGAGATGGAGAGCTGGGCCATCGGCTCAAGCACGATGGAGCCGCTGCCGGCGAACGGGCGATACAGCGGATAGGACACATCTACACCAGCCGAAGTGCGGCCACGCGTGATGAACTGGTCGCCTTTGTTGAGGAACGGCGGGAGGCCCGAAATCGAATAGGCGTCGATGCGCAGATCGACGAACGGCTCGATACGGACGCCCGGATCGGTGATGATGACGCGTCGCCAATCCAGATGTCCGGACGTGCGGCGGCTGTCCACGCCGGGCATATCGGGGGTGACTACGGGCGGAACCACCTCGGGGCGCAGGGTGGGATAGCCGACATAGGCTTCACGCGTGAGGGCCACGGCCGAGGCACGCAGGCGCAGGCGGCCACCCAGAATCGGTCTGTCCGGCTCCCATCGTGCATCGATGATCGGGGCGACCAGCGGCAGGGAGTTGTCGGATTCGAACTGGTTCAGCGCCGGTGTGATGGAGCTGAACTCCGACACGCGCAGACTTTGCATGCTGAACGCCGCAACCGACAGGTACGAGCGATCCGTCTGGCGCTCTGCATATATCTGGGAAATCAGGCGGCGGCGGTCCCCGTAGTAGAGGCCGTTGTCCTGATAGGGGTCACGCACCTCATATCGGTCGAACAGGGTCTTGTCCGAAACACGCTCTGCGGTGAAACCCCAGCGCCACGGGCCGGGAAGGTCGAACTCGCCGTGGGCCAGCACATAGGATCTGCTGGTACGGTCGCCGAAGTTGACGTTGGACTCGGACTTTCCGTCTCCATCCAGATCGAAGTCGCCGAAATTCTGGGCATAGGTATAGCCGCCACGCACAACCACGGTGCCGTTGTTGAAACGGCGGCGCCATTGGGCATTGAGGAAGGGCGGCACACTGGTGTTCACGCGCGGGGTAAACAGCCAGTCCTCGGACGGCGAGACCACATGCAGATAGGGTACCTCGACCGACAGGCCACGGGCACGGTCATAGTCGATACGCGGGATCAAAAAGCCGGATGCGCGATCTACACTGGGGTCGGGGTGCGCCAGATAGGGCGTATAGAAGACCGGCACATCACCGAAGCGGATCAGCACATTGCGGTAGGTGATGGCGCGCAGTCGCTCGTCCTGCACGGCTTTCTCGGCCTGAAGGCTGAGGCCGGGTTTGGCGTCAGGCGTGTTCTCGCAAACCGGGCAGGGCAGGAAATAGACGCGGTTCAGCTCCGATACCGTGTCCGAGCGGCGCACCGCCGTGGCCGCCATCAGGGTTGCGCCCTGTGGCGTACGGGTCGCCAGATCGACGGCGATACCCGTCTTCATATCGTTTGTGAGTTGAAGCTCGCTGGCATGAACGACCGTGCCATCCGGCGCGATCAGTTCCACCTGACCTGCCGCGCGGGAGATGCCGGTATTCAGATCATACTGAACGTCTTCGGCGCGCAGGGTGTAATCCTGATAGCGCGAGAATACGCGGTCGGCGTCCTTGCCGCCATTGGCCGACACCACATCGCCCTGACGCTCGGCGCGGTCTGCCTCGACATAAAGGCCGCGCGAACCCAGTCCGTCGTCGGCGGGTACAGGGGCGCTCAACTGCTGGACCGGTTGCGTCTGGGCATGGGCCAGATTCGCCAGACCCCAGGCAGGCAGGGCGCACAGCGCCGCACCGGCCATCAGCCTCAGGCGCAGGGCTCCTGTTTTGGGGTGATGGCGTTCACGCATACGGTCATCCATTCGGGGGGGCAGCAAGATCAGGGGAATACCGATCTGTCGATTAGCCGTCTTCGGTATAGAACAGCAAGGTAAGAGCGGCGAGGGCCGTCAATATGGCAGGCAACCATGCGGCGAGGAACGGCGGAATAACCTCTGCCGATCCCATCGCTGACGAAAATTGGTTGATGAAGAAGAAGGCAAAGCCCAGCACCACCGCAGACACGGCCATTCTGGCCATGTCGCCCAGTCGCATCAGGCGCAGCGAAAACGCTGCGGCCAGAATGGACATGGCCGCAAACATCAGCGGCGTGGCCAGAAGTTGCTGGAAGCGCAGCGAATAGGCCGTGGAGGCAAAGCCCGCATTCTCGATCTGGCGCGTCTGTCCCGGCAGCGACCAGACCGACAGCGATTGCGGACGCTCGAACTGCTGGAATGCCTCTTCGTCGGCCAGGGTCGAAGGCAGGTCCAGGGTGGCATAGCGAACGGCCTGCTGGCCGCCCTGACCGCCCAATACGTTTGTCAGACGCCAGCGGCCCGAGGTCAGGCGGGCCGTCTCGGCATCGATACGTTCGGTAAAGCGGCGCTGGCCGTCCGGAGTGATGGAGTAGATGAAGAAGGTGGCATCCAGCAGTTGGCCGGTGCTGCGGTCCTGGCGCTCGCCACGGATGATCATCTGGCGGTTGTCGTCGCCTTCGCGCAACCAGACCGGGACGGCCTCGGTGCTGGTGGCATTGCCACCGCTGATCCGTTTGCGTTCAGCCTGCCAATGGGCATCGCCCGCCGCCGCCAGTGGGCCCAGCGCCGTAATCGTCAGAATGCCAAGAACAAAGGCGCAGGCCGCAGCAGGCAGCACAAAGCGCCACGCCGACACACCTGCGGCACGCATGGCGATCAGCTCGCTACGGCGGTTCAGGCTGACAAAGGCCCCCAGCGTGCCGAACAGGAAGACGAACGGCAAAAGCTGCACAATGACCGCGGGAGATTTCACCCCGATCAGGGACAGGACTTTAAGACCCGACAATTCGCCATCGGAGTTCAGCCCGCGCGAAACCTCGACAAAGTCGATCAGCATCACCAGCGCGGCAATAATCGCCAGAGCGACGCCCAGCGACTTGAGCTGCTGGCCCAGTACATAACGCTCAATACGGCCCAGGCGCATCACGCGGCCCTCAACTTCAGACGGCCCAGCAGGCCGTGGCGGCGCGGCTTCAGCGCGCGGAAGAGATGGCGCACGGCCAGTACGGTCGCACCCAGCGGCAGCAGGTATTGCAGGATGTTCAACCAGCCATTCCAGGCCGCCGCAGCGACCAGACCGTAGCCGATGACACGCACCACCAGGAACAGGCCCGCTGCACGGGCGATGCGCCCCGTATAGCCGGTGCGGCTGAACGCTCCGCCCAGAATGGCCGACAGGGCAAAGCCCATCCCCACCAGTGCATAAAGCGGTGAGGTGATACGGCTGTGACCCTCGGCAGCCAGTTCGCCGCGCGTGCCCGCCATCGCGATGACATCGTCACCGGGGTTGAACAGGTCGGTCAGCCACAGATCCGACGCCTTGAAACGGATTTTCTGGTCGGTGCCGCGCGCATAGGGCGTCAAGTCGATGGCATAGTTGTCGAAGGACAGATGGTTCAGGACATCGCGCGATGAATAACGCTGCATCGACCCGTTCTGCATGGTCAGCACGGGGGTGCCGTCGATGCGGGTGAAGCGGGCGGTCTCGGCATCCCAGCTGGTCACGGTCTTCCCGTCGTCGATATAGACGAACAGGTTCCGCATCAGACCATTCTGCTCGATGCTCTGGACATAGACGGCCAGACCGTCGGGGCCCTGAACAAAGCGTCCTTCCTCGACCAGCAAGGCCGCCAGATCGGTACGGATGGCAAAGGCCTGACGGCGGCTTTCCTGCTGGCCCCACGGTTGCAGCACGGTGGTTGTCAGCAGGCCGATAACCGTAACGATCAGCGCCAGAGCCATAGCGGGCCGGATCAGGGCAAAACGGCCCATACCCGCCGCATAGGCCGCGGTCAGTTCCTGATCGCGTTGCAGTCGGGTAAGGGCGATCAGAGCGCCTACAAAAAGCCCGATCGGCAGGATTACGGCCAGCAGTTGCGGCAGCGCCAGCACTGTCAGCTTGGTCATGACCCAGAGGCTTTGGCCACGCTGAACAATAACCTCAAGTTGTTCGAGGCTCTGGCTCAGCAAGCCAATTCCGACCAGCGCTCCGATGGCCGCCAGAATTGGCAGCCCGATCTGGCGGAACAGATACCGTTGAATAAGGGTCATACAGTGAAATTTTGCGCGTTAGGGGTGCCTGTTGTGTTGCAGGCAAAGACGATGCGGCCCATGTAATACACGTCCGAGTGCGACGGTGGAACCGCTGGCGCGCTCATCTTGAAATCAAACGCCACCGGGGAAGCAATTCTCCGGCCGGAGAGGTTTAATGCAAATTCAGTTCGTAGCTTCCGCCGAACAATCGCAGATTCTCGCTGTGATGGTTCAGGAAGAACGCCAACTTAAAGGCCTGGCTGTTGATCTGGATGCCAAGGCGTCCGGCGCGCTGGTCAAGGCGATGGCCTCGGGCCGGTTCAAGGGCGGTGCGAACTCCACCCTGAACGTGGTCGCCCCTGCGGGTGTCGATGCCGACGTCGTGCTGCTGGTCGGTGCAGGCAGTGCCGACAAGTTCGACGATCTGGCTGTCGAAACCTATGCCGGTGCAGCCTATGCGGCCGTGAAGCTGTCGGGTGCCGAAACCCTGACCATCGACACCACCCATCTGACGCCGGAACAGGCTGCGCGTGCGGCATTCGCCGCCCGTCTGGCCGCCTACCGTTTCGACAAATACCTGACCAAGCAGAAGCCGGAGAAGGTGCCGTCGATCAAGACGGTGCGCGTCGTGACCGAAAATCCGGTCGCCGCCGAAGAAGCCTTTGGCCCGCTGTCGGCTGTGGCCGACGCCGTCTACTTCTCGCGCGATCTGGTCTCGGAGCCTGCCAACATCCTGTATCCGGCCGAGTTCGCGCGTCGCGTGAAGGAACTGGAAAAGCTGGGTGCCAAGGTCGAGATCCTCGGCGAAGCCGAGATGGAAAAGCTGGGCATGGGCTCGCTGCTGGGCGTGGGCCAAGGCTCGGTCCGTGAAAGCCAGCTGGCCGTCATCCAGTGGAACGGCGGCAAGGAAGGCGAACAGCCGATCGCCTTCGTCGGCAAGGGCGTCTGCTTCGACACCGGCGGCATCAGCCTGAAGCCTGCCGAGGGCATGGAAGAGATGAAGTGGGACATGGGCGGCGCCGCTGCCGTGGCCGGCCTCATGCACGCACTGGCTGGCCGCAAGGCGAAGGTGAACGCTGTCGGCGTCCTGGGCCTCGTGGAAAACATGCCTGACGGCAACGCCCAGCGTCCGGGTGACGTGGTCACCTCGATGTCGGGTCAGACCATCGAAGTGCTGAACACCGACGCCGAAGGCCGCCTCGTTCTGGCCGATGCGCTCTGGTATACCCAAGACCGCTTCAATCCGAAGTTCATGATCGATCTGGCCACCCTGACCGGCGCGATCATCATCTCGCTGGGCAATGAATACGCCGGCGTGTTCACCAATTCGGACGAGCTGGCCGAGAACATCGCCGCTGCCGGTCCGAAGGTCGGTGAGAAGTCGTGGCGCATGCCGATTCCGGCGGAATATGACCGCCACATCGACAGCCCGATTGCCGACATGAAGAACATGGGCAATGGCCGCGCCGGTGGTTCGATCACCGCCGCCCTGTTCCTGCAACGCCACACCAACGGCGTGCCGTGGGCGCACATCGACATTGCCTCGACCGCATGGGTCAAGGGTTCGACCAACCCGACCGTGCCGGATGGTGCTGTCGGTTACGGCGTGCGTCTGCTCGACCAGATGGTCGCGGACAAGTACGAAGCCTAAATCGCTTCAAATCGGGGGTAGGGCCTAGGTGTCCGACGCAAAAACGGAAATCTGGTTCTACCACCTCGAGCGTTCAACGCTCGAACAGGTGCTGCCGGGCCTTCTGGAGAAAACCCTCCAGAAGGGCTGGCGCGCCCTTGTGCGGGTGACACCCGACAATGTCGATGAAATCGACGAGCTTCTCTGGACCTATAGGGCCGAGAGTTTTCTGCCTCATGGCCGCGCCGATGCAGAACATGCCAATCGCCAACCTGTGTTACTCACCGAATCGGGTGAGAATCTGAACTCTGCTCAGACGCTATTCATCGTCGATGAGACAGAACTGGGGGACACAGAGGATTTTGCGCGGTGTTTCATCATTTTCGACGGTCGCAACGAGAGTTCTGTACAGCATGCCCGCAACCGCTGGCGTACGCTGAAGGACGGCGGCAAGGCCGAGCTCCAGTACTGGAAACAGGACGAAGAAGGGCGCTGGGCGCGGGCAGCCTGATACTGGCTGTCGGGTTGTGGAGCTGTGGCTCCAGTCCCGAACCCATGTCCACGCGACCGGTGCCGACGGCGACGTCTCCGGCCTATTCCAATCCGGCCAACAGCCAGCCTGCGCCATCATCGACCGAGCGGCCCTATTATGCGAACGATCCCGCACCCCAGGGGCGTCCGTATCAGGGACGTCCGTACCAGCAATCGCATCTTCCATCGTCGCCGCCCGCCAATGCGACACCGGGCGACCAGTGCGGTGCCCTTGATCTGCAATGGTTGATCGGGCGCCTGCGCACCGAAATTCCTGTTCCGGTGGATGTGTCGCGCCGTCGTGTAACCTGCACCCAATGCGCGATTACCGAAGACCATGTGCCTTATCGCCTGAATATCTTCTATGACCGCCAAACCGGACGCATACAGTCTGTGCGCTGCGGTTAAATATAATAAATACAAAGGGATGGCGTAAATGTTTAAACACGTTTCTTCGCTGGCGGCCATGATGTTGCTGGCTGTGGGGGCCTGTGCCCAGACCTCGGCCAATCCGCCGGCACCCACTCCGGACAATCCTGCCATCATTGATGTCGGTGAAGGGGGGCAGTGCCGCAACGAGGACTGGCAGCGTTATGTCGGCAAGCCGCGCCAGTCCGTACCGGAAGCGCCTACGGGCCTGATCTTCCGTTTCCTGTGCAAGGATTGCATGGCGACGATGGATTACCGCACGGATCGCGTCAGCTTCCACTACGACGACAAGGACATCATCACCCGCGCTTCATGCGGTTGATGGCAAGGGAAAAGGCCGCTCCTGTCGGGGCGGCCTTTTTAAGTATTCAGCGTTCCATGCCGTAGAGGCCATCGGAGATATCTTCGACCTTGGCGCGGATCAGGGTCTCGGCATCGCGAAGACCCTGATTGTAATAGTGCCGCCCCACCTGCTGTTCGATGAACTCGACCAGCATTTCGGCAGGCAACCGCCCCAGTTCCACATCCTGTTCGCTTTGAAGCCACTCACGGATCTTGTGGGCGGCTTCGTCACGCTGTTCAGGCGAAAGGAGCGGTTTGTTCGCCATCAGCTTACCTCGGCCAGTTCTTCTTCGGCAGCGACCCATGCCGCTTCGGCGTTTTCCAGATCGGTCTGAAGCTGGGCCCGTTTGCGGCTCAGGGTTTCAAACTTTTTCGGGTCATTGGCGGCGGCGATGGCCATTTTCTCGTCGATCTTGGCCAGATCGGCAGAGATGGTGTTCATCGCTTCCTCTGCCTTCTTCACCGCATGGCGCAGGGTCGAGGGCGACTTGCCTTTTTTCTTGGCCTTGCCGCTATCGTTCGTGCACGTGGCGTTTTCGGTCCGAGGAGCCTGTGCGGGTTCTTCCTTTTTCACCTGCGAGGGCTTCATGCCCTGTTTGGCGCGTTCAAGGACGAACTTGGTATAGTCGTCCATATCGCCTTCGAACGGCTTCACCGTGCCGTCGGCGGCCAGCCACAGACGGTCGGCCACCAGCTCCATCAGCGAGCGGTCGTGGGTGATCAGGATCACCGCACCGGTATATTCATTCAGCGCGTCCAGAAGGGCGCGGCGGCTGTCGATATCAAGGTGGTTGGTCGGTTCATCGAGTATAAGGATGTGCGGCGCATCCATGGCCACCAGGTTCAGCAGCAGGCGCGCGCGCTCGCCGCCTGACAGGGCACCGACCTTGGTGTCCTGTTTCTCGAAGGGCAGGCCCCATTGGGCCAGACGCGAGCGGCGGCTGTTCTCGGACGCTTCGGGCATGGCGCGCAGGATGATCTGCAGCGGCGTGTCCTCGGGGTCCATCGCCTCGATCTGGTGCTGGTGGAACCAACCCACGCGCATCTTGCCGTCGCGGTGGAACTCGCCCGTCTCGATATCCAGCGCCTTGGCGATCAGCTTGGCAAAGGTGGACTTACCCGCGCCGTTCACGCCCAGCAGACCGATCCGGTCATCAAGGTCCATGCGCAGGTTCAGGTTCTTCAGGATCGGCTTGCCCGGCTCATAGCCCACATTGGCCTTTTCCAATCGGATCAGGGGCGGAGGCAGGGGGCGTTCCGGCGACGGCAGGATGAAGGGAGCCACGCGCTCTTCCGGCGGCAGCTCGATGCGCTGCATCTTCTCCAGCTTCTTCACGCGCGACTGGGCCTGCGTGGCCTTGGATGCCTTGGCTTTGAAGCGGTCGATGAATTTTTGCAGGTGGGCGCGCTCGGCTTCCTGCTTGGCCTGATTGGCCTGCATCAGGCGCAGTTTTTCGGCGCGGGTCTTTTCAAACGTGTCGTAGTTGCCGGTGTACAGGTCCAGCTTGCGGTTCGACAGGTGCAGGATGTGCGTACAGACCGAGTTCAGCAGGTCGCGGTCGTGCGAGATGATCAGCGCCGTGTGCGGATAGCGCTTCAGGCGCGCTTCCAGCCAGACCACGCCTTCAAGGTCGAGGTAGTTGGTCGGCTCATCCAGCAGCAGCAGGTCCGGCTCCGCGAACAGGGCCGCGGCCAGCGCCACACGCATTCTCCAGCCGCCCGAGAAGTGCGACATCGGACGCTGGATGTCCTCCTGCGAGAAGCCCAGACCGATCAGGATTTCCGACGCGCGCGACGGGGCGCTGTCGGCGTCGATCTCGATCAGACGGCCCCAGATCTCGCCCATCTCTTCGGGCTCGGCGGTTTCGAGTCGCGTCAGAAGCTCGTGGCGCTCCTTGTCGGCCTCCAGAATCGTGTCCAGCACGCTGACGGGCGTGGCGGGGTGTTCCTGATCCACCGAGGCCACGCGGGCGTTCTTCGGGATCGAAACCTCGTCACCGTTGGCGGCCAGACCGCCGAGGATGATCTTGAACAGGGTTGACTTGCCGATGCCGTTCCGGCCCACCAGACCGACCTTGGAGCCCGGTGGCAGGCTGACCGAGGCATTGTCCAGAAACTGGCGGCCCCAGGCGCTAAAGGTCAGGTTGGTAATTTGAAGCATATCGGCCGGTTGAGCTGTTTGTGTCGTTTGGGCCGCTTGTTACGCAACAAAACCGACAACTGATAGGGGGTGTTGGAAATAGGGACGCGGAACGCTATAAGCCCGCAACCTTTTCCCAAACAAGAAGTCACCACCATGACCGAACGTACTTTCTCGATCATCAAGCCGGACGCCACCCGTCGTAACCTGACCGGCGCCATCAACGCTGTGATCGAAGGTGCAGGCCTGCGCATCGTCGGCCAACGCCGCGTGAAGCTGACCACCGAGCAAGCTCAAAAATTCTACGCTGTCCACGCCGAGCGTCCGTTCTACGGCGAGCTGGTCGAGCAAATGACCGCCGAGCCGGTCGTCGTCCAAGTGCTGGAAGGTGACAACGCTGTCGCCAAGTACCGCGAAATCATGGGCGCTACCAACCCGAACGACGCTGCTGAAGGCACCATCCGCAAGCAGTTCGCTCTGTCGATCGGCGAAAACTCGGTCCACGGTTCGGACTCGCTGGAAAACGCCGGCATCGAAATCGCCCAGTTCTTCACCGACGCCGACATCGTTGGCTAATCGCTGAAGTCCTCAGGGATTTGAAAAGCCCCGCCGGAGCGATCCGGCGGGGTTTTTTCTTGGGCATTACCCAAAGAAAAGGCCCGCAGCGGTGTCGCTGCGGGCCGATCCTTTACCGAAGGCGGCTTACCAGATGCGGACGCGGTCTTCCGGCTTTAGGTACTGCTTCTGGTCAGCGGTGACGCCAAAGGCGTCGTACCAGGCGTCGATGTTGCGCGGCGGGGTAGCGGCGCGGGCCGAACCCGGCGAGTGCGGGTCGGTGGCCAGATATTCGCGCAGCGTCTCGTCACGGATTTTGTCGCGCCACACCTGCGCCCAGCCGTAGAAGACGCGCTGTTCGCCGGTCACACCGTCCAGCACCGGAGCGGGCTGGCCGTTCAGGCTGCGGTTATAGGCGGCGTGCGCCAGAACCAGACCGCCCAGATCGGCGATGTTCTCGCCCATCGTCAGTTCCGGATTGATGGCGATGCCTGGGATCGGCTCCTGCGCGGCATAGAGGGTGCCCAGCTTCTTGGCCTCGACCTCGAAGCGGGCGGCGTCCTCGGCGGTCCACCAGTCGCGCAGCTGGCCCTTGGCGTCGGTCTTGCGGCCCTGGTCGTCGAAACCGTGCATGATTTCGTGACCGATCACGGCACCGATACCGCCATAGTTGACGGCCGGATCGGCGTTCGGATCGAAGAACGGCGGCTGCAGGATGGCAGCGGGGAAGACGATCTCGTTACGCAGCGGGTGGTAATAGGCGTTCACCGTTTGCGGCGACATGCCCCATTCCTCCAGATCGACCGGCTGGCCGATCTTGGCGCGGGTGTAATCCCAGTCGAAGGCCGCGATGCGCTCGATGTTGCCGTACAGGTCGTCCGCCGTCACCTGAAGGGCGTCATACGAGCGCCACTTGGTCGGATAGCCGATCTTGGGACGGAAGCTGTCCAGCTTGGCCACGGCCTCGGCCTTGGTGGCCGGGGTCATCCATTCGAGATTCTGCAGGCGGGTGCGCATCTCGGCGATCAGGTTGCCGACCAGTTCTTCCATCTGGGCCTTGCTGGAGGCCGGGAAGTGGCGGGCGACATATTCCTGACCCAGAACCTCGGCCAGCGAGCCATCGACCAGGGCCACGCCGCGGTTCCAGCGTGGACGGTTTTCCGGCTGGCCGCGCAGGGTCTTGTTGCGGAACTCGAAGCGGGCGTCGACAAAGGCCTTGGACAAATAGGGGGCGGCACCGTCAACGATGTTGAAGGCCTGCCATGCCTTGAGGGTTTCCAGATCCGTGGCACCGAACACCTCGGCCATGCCGGGCAGGGCGGTGTTTTCCATCATGACGATCTGATCGACATTTCCGACCTTGGCGGCGTCGAGATAGGCGGCCCAGTCAAAGCCCGGCGCATAGGCGGACAGTTCCGCCGTGGCGATCGGGTTGTAGAGCTTGTCGAACTGGCGGCGCTCGGCGATCGGCCAGTGCTTTTCGGCGATGGCGGTTTCAAAGGCGAGGATGTCGGCGGCGGCCTTTTCGGCGTTCTCCCAACCGATCATCGTCAGCATCTGCGCGATATAGGCCTGATAGGCCGCACGCTGCGGGGCGAAGTTCTCGCTGCGGTAATATTCACGCTCCGGCAGACCCAGAGAACCTATGCCGGTGTACAGCGAGTTCACCGACGAGTTCTTCATGTCCTCCATGACGTCGAGGGCGAACAGGCTGGAGCCGAACTTGGTCTTGCTGGCCCCCATCGAGCGGGCGATGTCGCTGTGGGTGCGGGCGGCGCGGATGGCCGCCAGATCGGCGGCCATCGGTCGGGCACCCTTGGCCTCCAGCGCGGCCTCATCCATGAAGCTGGCGTACAGGGCACCGACCTTGCGGGCATTGTCGGTGGTCGGGTTGGCGGCGGCCTCTTCGATGATGGCGCGCAGCTGGCCCTGGGCGTTTTCGTAAAGGGCGTCGAACGGGCCGAAACGGGTCTTGTCCGCCGGAATCTCCGTCTTCGCCAGATAGTTGCCATTGGCAAAGGCGTTGAAGTCATCGCCCGGACGTACGCTCAGATCGCGCCCGTCGAGGTCAAAGCCCCAAGGCTGGAAGTGGGCACCGTGGCCGGTGTTCGCTTGGGCACTGGCTGCGCACGGCGCAGCGATACAGGCCGATAGGGCGACGGCGCACATCAGGTGCTTTTTCATTCAGGCTATCCTCTTGGATTTCGGCTGTGTGGCAGTTGAACGCCTCACACTTCATGAAATCAAGCCTTGCGCCGGATCACGCCAGATCGGGAGTTAATTTATTTTAACGGTACAGCTGGCTGCAAAAACGACCCAGCATTTCGGGGTAAAGCACGTGTTCTGCTGCTTTGACCCGCTCGGCCAGCCGCTCGGGGGTATCGCCCGGCATGACCGGAACGCGGGCCTGACCCAGGATCGGGCCTTCGTCCATCCCCTCGGTAACGATGTGGACCGTGCATCCGGCCTCGGCATCGCCTGCGGCGATGGCGCGGGCGTGGGTGTCCAGACCGGGGTACAGCGGCAGCAGGGACGGGTGGATGTTCAGCATCCGGCCTTCCCACTCGCGCACCAGCCACGGGGTCAGAATGCGCATATAGCCCGCCAGGGCGATGGCCTGGACGCCGTGCTGTTGCAGCAGGCTGTCCAGAGCCTCTTCGTGGGCCTGACGGTCCTTGCCATAGGGGCGGTGCGGCACCGCAATGGCCGGAACGCCAAGCGCGCGGGCTTTTTCCAGTCCGGCGGCATCTTCGATGTTCGATACGACCAGCACCACCTCATAGGGGCAGTCGGGCGTCTGGCCCGCCTGCACCAGAGACACCATATTCGTGCCCGAACCGGAGATCAGAACGGCGACGCGGATCTTGGGGGCTGGGGTCATGGTGGCTCGGGGCAACAGACTGGTGTTCGGCCGGAGCCATGAAGCGCGCCGCCCGTAAAGGCAAGACCCTGTGGGGCACAGCAGCGGGATATTGCGAAACCTCTGCTTAAAGTCCGTCTCAGGGCCGAAATATTACGGGTCACTTTGATGGTTGCGGTGCGCCTTTCGGCGTGATTACCGTGCGGCCCAGTTGTTTTTGGGAGGGGGATTTCCATGCGTAGACTGATCGTTGCGGCCTGTGCCGCGACCTTGCTGGCCGCGCCGTTCGCGGCACAAGCCCAGGAGGGCGGGCGCACGGCGGCGGATCGCAATCGCAATGCGGTGGCCGAGGATATCGAGAAGAACTGGGTCCGCCCCTCTGCCGAGGAGCGTGAGGTCACCACCAGCCACTCGATCACCGCCCACGGCAAACGCCTGAACTACAAGGCGACGGCGGGAACGCTGACGGTGCGCAACGATGCGGGCATGCCCACGGCCAGCCTGTTCTATGTGGCCTATACGCTGGATGGCCAGCCGGTGGGCTCGCGTCCGGTCACCTATATGTTCAACGGTGGGCCCGGTTCGCCTTCGGTCTGGCTGCATATGGGGGCCTTCGGTCCGGTACGTGTCCTGACCGACGATCCGGTGGTCGAGCGTCCGGCACCGTTCCGCATGGGGCCGAACGATATGACCCTGCTGGACAAGACCGACCTTGTGTTCATCGACATGGTGGGCGCGGGCTATTCGCGTCCGCTGGGCGAGGGGACGGGGGCCGCGCACTGGGGCGTTGATGGCGACGTCGACACCTTTGCCCGCGCCATCCTGCGCTACACCACCAAGTTCAACCGCTGGTCGAGCCCGAAATTCATTCTGGGCGAAAGCTACGGCACGCTGCGGGCAGGCGCTCTTGCCTATCAGCTCGAAGACCGTGGCATGTCGCTGAATGGCGTCATCCTGCTGTCGTCGATCATGAACTATGGCGTGCGTCAGTCAGGATATCCGAATAATTTCGTGACCCTGCTGCCGACCTATGCGGCGACGGCCTGGTACCACAATGCCATCAACCGCAATGGCGTGACGCTGGAACAGCACGTCCAGCGCGCCCGCGAATATGCCATCGGCAAGTACAATGCCGCGCTGAACAAGGGCCATTTCATCTCGGATCAGGAACGCGCCGAGGTGGCCCGCGAGCTGTCCGCCCTGATCGGTCTGGACCCGGCCTTCATCGAACAGGCCAACCTGCGGGTGGAGCTCAGCCCGTTCCGCAAGGAGTTGCTGCGTGACCGCCGCCAGACCGTGGGCCGCCTGGATACCCGCTATACCGGCATCGATGCCAGCCATGTCACCGGATCGCCCGAGGAAGATCCGGCGTCCAGTGCCGTGACGGGCCACTATTTCGGGGTGTTCCGCGACTATATCGCCAATACCCTGAACTTCCGGACCGATCTGGACTATCGACAGTCGGCGCGCGGATTGCCGGGGTTTGACTGGAACTGGTCGCACCGCTCGCCGCTGGGGGGTGTCCAGACGACACCGAATACGGCGGTTGATCTGGCGGCAGTGATCCGTCGCAATCCCCATGTGAAGGTGCTGGCGCTGAACGGCTATTACGATGCCGCCACGCCCTTCTTCTCGACCGAGTACGATCTGGCCCAGATGATGCTGGAGCCGCACCTGCGTCGGAATATCCAGTTCACCTACTATGAGGGCGGACACATGATGTACACCAGCCGCGAACCGCTGGAGCAGCTGTACCGCGACATGGCGGCCTATTACGACGAGACGTCCAACGGCGGTCTGCGCTGATAGAGAAAAGGCCCCGCAGAGCGATCTGCGGGGCCTGTTTCTTTAGCGGGACCGGGAAGCCTTAGGCTTCGACCAGCTGCCCGCAGATAAAGGCTTCCTCGCCCGCGTTCAGCAGGGCGGCGAGGATCGGCTCGGAGTTCTCCGGCGAGGCGATCAGGATGAAGCCCACGCCGCAGTTGAAGGTGCGGTGCATTTCGCGGGTTTCGATCTCGCCCACTTGCTGCAGCCATTGGAACACCGGCGGCATTTCCCATGCGTTCCAGTCGAACTCGGCCTTCAGGCCCTCGACGATGCAGCGCGGCGGGTTTTCGATCAGGCCACCGCCCGTGATGTGGGCACCGGCCTTGACCAGACCAGCCTTCATCAGCGGCAAGACCGACTTCACATAGATGCGGGTCGGCTCCATCAGGGCTTCGGCCAGCGTCTTGCCCTCGGCGAACGGCGCGGCACCGTTCCAGCCCAGACCCGACTTCTCGACCACCTTGCGGACCAGCGAATAGCCATTCGAGTGCGGACCCGACGAGCCGATGCCGATGATGACGTCACCGGCCTTTTGCTGGTCGAGGTAGGGCAGGACCTGACCGCGCTCCACCGCACCGATCGAGAAGCCGGCGAGGTCGTAGTCGGAGCCTTCGTACATGCCCGGCATTTCGGCGGTCTCGCCACCGACAAGGGCCGAACCCGACTGGCGGCAGCCCTCGGCGATGCCGGCGACGACGCGCTTGGCGGCGTCCACGTCCAGTTTTCCGGTGGCGTAGTAGTCGAGGAACATCAGCGGTTCCGCACCCTGCGCCAGCAGGTCGTTGACGCACATGGCCACCAGATCGATGCCGACGCCGTCATGCATGCCCGTTTCAATGGCGATCTTCAGCTTTGTGCCGACGCCATCGGTGGTCGAGACGATCAGCGGATCGTTGAAGCCCGCGGCCTTGAGGTCGAACAGGGCACCGAAACCGCCCAGCGATGCCTCGGCACCCGGACGGCGGGTCGATTTCGCCAGCGGTTTAATGGCATCGACGAGGCGTTCACCAGCGTCGATATCCACGCCAGCAGAGGCGTAAGTCAGGCCGGTTTTGGGGGCTTCGAAGGTGTCGCTCATCGGTCACGGCTCAAAAACAGGGACGAAAAATTGCCGTAGCCTCTTGCCACGACGCTGTCGTGCGGCGCTATAGCACCAACATGACGCCAATCACCACCAATGACGCACTGATTTCTTTCTGCGAGCGTTTGGCCAAGGCCCCGTTTATTACCGTTGATACGGAATTCATGCGGGAAACGACCTATTGGCCGAAGCTGTGCCTGATTCAGGCCGCTGCGTCCCCGACCGATGCCGCGATCATCGACCCTCTCGCCGAGGGTCTGGATCTGGAGCCGTTCCTCGCCATCCTGCGCGACGAATCGATTCTCAAGGTTTTCCACGCCGCCCGTCAGGACGTCGAAATCTTCAACCGTCTGGGTGCGATGCCGCGTCCGATGTTTGATACCCAGGTCGCCGCCATGGCCGCCGGTTTCGGCGATCAGGTTTCCTATGAGGCACTGGTTCGCCAGATGCTGCGTCAGGAACTGGACAAGGGCAGCCGTTTCACCGACTGGGCACGCCGCCCGCTGTCGGAAGCGCAGCTGACCTATGCTCTGGGTGACGTGACGCACCTCGCGGCCCTCTATCCCAAGCTGCGCGACCGCCTGCAAAAGGATGGCCGTCTGGACTGGGTGATGGGCGAGATGGACGCTCTGGTCGATCCGGCCCTTTATGACACCACGCCCGAGAATGCGTGGAAGCGTCTGAAGCCCAAGAAGTTCAACGCCAAATATCTGGCGGCCTTTGTGGCCACCGCCGTCTGGCGCGAACGCACCGCGCAGGAACGCGACCAGCCGCGCGGCCGTATCCTCAAGGACGAGGGGATCGACGAAATCGCCGTCCAGACCCCGACCGATCCGGACGCCTTCAACCGCCTGCGTTCGGTGCCCAAGGGTTTCGGTGCCTCGCGCATGGGGCTGGAACTGGCTGCGGAACTCAAGCGCGTGCTGGCCGATCCGGAAGCCCACGCGCCCAAGCTGGAACGCCCCAGCGCCCAACAACCGGCCCCGCCGTCGGTGGTTGAACTGCTGAAGGTGCTGCTGAAGGCCAAGAGCGACAACGAAGGCGTGGCCTCCAAGCTGATCGCCACCGTGTCGGACCTCGAAAAGATCGCCCTGAACGACGATGCCGATATCGAAGCCATGAAGGGATGGCGTCGCAAGATGTTCGGTGAGGACGCGCTGAAGCTCAAGCGCGGCGAGATCGCCCTGGTCCTGAACGGATCGCGCGTCGAGATCGTCGAGATCGAAGACTGAACGTCTTCTATCGAGTGCCAATGAAAAGGGACCGTAGTTACTGGCTGCGGTCCCTTTTGGTTTTAGAACTCCGCCAGTTCCAAACCCATCGCGTCGGCCAGAGCCTTGGCGCGGCGGCGGGTCTGGCTGCCCAGCAGCATGGAGCCATAGCCCTTGACGGCGGTGACGCGCAGCGTGCCCTTGCTGATGGAGATGGCGGCATTGGACAGCAGTTGCGGAGAGCGTCCCGACAGGTCGCAGGCCAGCCGCATGGCCAGACCCAGCGCGCGCGCGCGTTTGACGCCAGCGGGGTGCAACAACCGATCTACGACGCCGGGCTTGTGTACCGTGTTGGCTCCGCCATATCGGGCATACATGGCGGTGGCGAGGAAGGCGCGCTCGGCGTGGTTCTGACCGGCGATGGGGGACCAAAGAACCTGATCGAACACCAGTTCGGGCCGGTGGTCGGGGTGCAGACGGGCACCGATATCGGCCAGTCGGCACACCGACGACATCAAAAGCGCATCGCGCTCCTCGTCAAAGGCTTCAGGCAGGGCGGAGGCTATGGGCTGAAGCCAGCCGTCAAGCGCGCGCGGCAGGGCAGGGTCCACCCCCTGACGACCGCCCCATGCGGAGCAACCGGCCAGAAGCGGATCAATGGCCCGCACGTGATCATCCAGACCGGCATGCAACAGGCCCTCGCGCACACCCCATGCCGAGAAATGGATCGTCTCGAAGCCGAGACGGTCGATCAGGCATTTCAGGTTGAGGGCGGCGTAGGGAAGGGTCTCCGCACGACGCTTGGACACGCCGGGGTGTTTTTCCAGACTGGCGCGGGATTGGGCGATGACACGGTCCGCCAGCTCGCGCGCCTCATCGGCTGTCATCGCATACTGGTGGACGATGCGCAGGGGATGGTCGGTCATCTCCATATGCATCTGGGCCAGGGTACGCCATGCGCCGCCGACCGCATTGAAGGTGCGTGAGCGGTAATCATCGGTAACCGTGGCCAGCACCTTGTTGATGCGGTTTTCCACGCGCTTGGCGTCGAAATCCTTGCTGCCCGCCAGAACAAAGGGCCCCAAGGGCAGGGTGATGCCCGGTCCCGTCGCACCCAGACGGTTCAGCTCCAGACTGGCACCGCCAAGATCGCCCACGACCCCACGCGCCGTAGGATCACCGGCACGGACACCCAGCGCGGCATAGCGGGCTTCTTCCTCGCCGGTAAGCACACGGATATCGAGGCCGGTTTCCTCATAGACGCGCTCGCAGAAGGCCGGGCCGTCGCTGGCCTCGCGCACGGCGGCGGTGGCGGCGGTCAACACCATATCGGGTTGCACGCCCTCGATCACCGCCGAAAAGCGGCGCAGGGCGACCATCGCCATGTCCACGCCCGGACCGTACAGCTTGCCCGTCACGGCGATGTCGCGCCCCAGACCTGCCAGCACCTTTTCGTTGAACATGGTCCAGACGGCCCGACCCTCCAGCCGGTACAGCACAAGGCGGACCGAGTTGGAGCCGATATCGATGACGGCGATCTGGCGCGAAGGGTACTCGATTTCTGGCATCAGCCGGCCTTGTTGGAGCGGGAGTTGCTGTAGGACAGGGTGGCGGGCAGGGTCTTCACCTTGCGGCCGCGGCCGGACAGGCTGGGGTTGGTCATGAAGTATTTGTGTGCCGAGAACGGGCGCTCGCTGCCCGAGGAGACGACCCGGACATAGCTGCCGTCAGGTTGCAGGGTCCACGATTGCAGGTCGTCCTTGAGGTTGGCGACCATGATCTGGTCCAGAACCTGATCGTGGACGGTGTGGTTCAGGATCGGGGTCATCAACTCGACACGGCGTTCCAGATTGCGCGGCATCCAGTCGGCGGACGAGATGAACAGCCTGGCCTTGTTGGTCGGCAGGTCATGACCGTTAGCGAAGGCCACGATCCGGCTGTGCTCAAGGAAGCGGCCGACAATGGACTTCACCCGGATATTCTCAGACAGGCCCTTCACGCCCGGACGCAGGCAGCAGATTCCGCGCACCACCAGTTCGATCCGCACGCCCCACTGGCTGGCCCTGTAAAGGGCGTCGATGATTTCAGGGTCCACGACCGAGTTCATCTTGGCCCAGATGGCCGCGGGTTTGCCCATTGCGGCTGCCGACATCTCCTTGCCGATCAGTTCCAGCAGGGTGGACTTCATGTTCAGCGGCGAGACGACCAGGCCTTCCAACTCGTCAGGCGCGGCATAACCGGTGATGTAGTTGAAGACCCGCGTGGCATCGCGGCCCAACCTCTGGTCGCAGGTGAACAGGCTGAGGTCGGTGTAAATCTTGGCCGTAACCGGATGATAGTTGCCCGTACCGAAGTGGCAGTAGGTCCGCAGGGCCTCGCCCTCGCGGCGGACCACGACGCTGAGCTTGGCGTGTGTCTTGTATTCGACGAAGCCGAACACGACATGGACGCCCGCCCGTTCCATCTGGCGGGCCCAGCGCAGGTTGGCCTCTTCGTCAAAGCGGGCCTTGAGTTCGATCAGGGCGGTGACGTTCTTGCCCGCCTCGGCGGCCTCGATCAGGGCCGCGACAATCGGACTGTCCTTGGAGGTACGGTACAGGGTCTGTTTGATGGCGATGACGTTTGGATCGCGCGCGGCCTGACGCAGGAACTGCACCACCACATCGAAGCTTTCGAACGGGTGGTGGATCAGCATGTCCTTTTCGCGGATGGCGGCGAAGACATCGCCGCCGTTGTCGCGCACACGCTCCGGATAGCGCGGCTCATACCCCTTGAACTTGAGTTCGGGATGGCCCGCGGGGATCAGTTCCGACAGTTGCGCCAGACCCAGCATACCATCAACGATCACCACGTCCTGAGGCTGGGCGTTGAGTTCGCCGACAATAAATTCCCTTAGATCATCAGGCATTTCCGCCTGAATCTTGATGCGCACGACCGAGCCGAGCCGGCGCTGTTTCAACGCCTCTTCGAACTCCATCACCAGGTCTTCGGCCTCTTCCTCGATTTCGATATCGGAATCGCGGATCAGGCGGAACAGACCCTTCTCCAGCACCTCGCAGCCGGGGAAGAGGTGGTCGATGAAGGTCAGCAGCAGACCTTCCAGCGGCACATAGCGCGTCTTGCCGGGGGTAGAGCGGCCATCGGTCGGCAGGGCCCAGAAGCGGCGCACCTGCGTCGGCACAGGCACCAGCGCATAGAGCACGCGCTGGTCGCTGTTGCGGCGCAGCTTCAGCGCCAGCGAGAAGCCGAGGTTGGGCAGGAAGGGGAAGGGGTGCGCCGGATCGATGGCCATCGGCGTCAGAACCGCGAACAGGCGGTTCAGGAACTCAGGTTCCAGTCGTTCGCGCTCGGTCTTGGTGATCTTTCCGGCATCGACGATCTCGATGCCGGCATGCGCCATCTCGCGCCTCAGAACACGCCATTGCCTTTGCTGTTCGGCCATCAAGCTGCCAGCGGCTGCGTTGACCTTTTCCAGCTGTTCGGCGGGCGTCAGGCCATCGGGCGACACCACACGCACATGCTCGCGCACCTGTCCTTTCAGGCCCGCGACACGGGTCATGAAGAATTCGTCGAGGTTGTTGGCCGAGATCGAGAGGAATCGCACCCGCTCCAGAAGGGGGTGGGCTTCGTTCGCCGCCTCTTCCAGCACACGACCGTTGAAGGCCAGCCACGAAAGCTCGCGGTTGATGAACCGCTGGGGCGAGGCCAGAAGCTCTTGGTCCAGCTCTAGCTGGGGAGCGCGGGACGAGGGAACGTCCTCGCCGGCCTTGGTCGTGGTGGGGGTGAAATCGGTCATAACCGATTAGTCGCTCGCGAGCGTGACGTCTGCAAGCGCGTTTGGACTGAAAACTTTAGGAAAGTCCTGCGGTAAAATCGCCTTCTAGAACCTGACGGGCCAAAACGCGCGTCACGGGGCGGTGGTACATGTCCAGACGGTCCACGATCATCTCCGCCGACTGGGCCGAACGGTCGATACGGCGCACCAGATATTCGATCACACCATCGCCGGGCACGATATTGCGGGCGGCAAAGCTACGTTTCAGCATGGCGGCGAGGATGACGTCATCGGGTACCTCGACCGCAATGGTGCGGACAGAGTTTAGGCGCGACTTCAGATCGGGCAGGCGTACCATCCACGACGCGGGCGGATCGCGCGACACCATCAAAAGGGCACCGCCACCGGACTGCGTCAGGTTGATCAGGTGGAACAGGGCCTCGTCATCGGCCCCTTCGGCCTCTTCCAGCAGGACCGGACGGCCTTCCAGTTCCAGCGGGTCGCACCATGCCGCTTCCTCGCCATGCAGGGCGATGGCCCCGACGCGCTCGACCCATGCGGCGGCCATATGGCTCTTGCCACTGCCGGCAGGGCCGTACAGCGCCATGATGGAGCCCGGCTCTGACGGCCAGTCTTCAAGGGCCTCTGCGGCCACGGCGTTGGAAGTCGAGACTTCCAGATCCGAGGCACGGCGCGACGTCTCCTGCTTTAGCGGGAGGCGTAGCTGCATCTGGGCCATATGAGCGCGATCTGCGGACATGACCTTTTCATACCAAGGTGTGATCGGGCCGTAAGGGGGTGCCCTCTGTTGGGACCGTGGACGGAAGGGCGGGAATTGTGGATCAAACCTTCCCCTGTGGGCGGTTCTGGCGACGCCCTGTGGGAAAATTCACCGCCTCTGTGGTCGGATGGGGAAGAACTGGCGTGACGGTGTTGGGCGAGTGCTGCCCGTGGAATCGGGCAACACCGAAAAACACGGCATCAGCCACTCTATAGTGGGCGCTCGAAACTTGACATTCGGGGGCAATAATGCGCCCTACGCCTTCAATTTTCCGCCGCGCGCGCGGCGCCTCCTGTCTGATCGATTCAATATGCACGCCTACCGCTCCCATACCTGCGGCGCGCTCCGCGCCTCTGATGCTGGTTCTTCCGTCCGCCTGTCGGGCTGGGTTCACCGTAAGCGTGACCACGGTGGCCTGCTGTTCATCGACCTGCGCGACCACTACGGCCTGACCCAGCTGGTCCTGCACCCCGAAACCCCGGGCTTTGAAGCCGTCGAGCGCCTGCGCGCCGAAAGCGTCATCAAGATCGACGGTGAAGTCGTTCTGCGCGAGGAAGGCACCGTCAACGCCAACCTGCCGACCGGCGAGATCGAAGTCCGCGTCAAGGGCGTCGAAATCCTGTCGGAAGCTGCCGAGCTGCCGCTGCCGGTCTTTGGCGAGCCGGAATATCCGGAAGAAATCCGCCTGAAGAACCGCTTCCTCGACCTGCGCCGCGAGACCCTGCACAAGAACATCGTGCTGCGCTCCAAGGTGATCCACTCGATCCGCCAGCGCATGGTCAACCAAGGCTTCCTTGAGTACCAGACCCCGATCCTGACGGCCTCGTCGCCGGAAGGCGCCCGCGACTTCCTTGTGCCGTCGCGTATGCACCCGGGCAAGTTTTACGCCCTGCCGCAGGCTCCGCAGCAGTTCAAGCAGCTGCTGATGGTGTCGGGCTTCGACCGCTACTTCCAGATCGCACCGTGCTTCCGTGACGAAGACCTGCGCGCCGACCGTTCGCTGGAATTCTACCAGCTCGACGTGGAAATGAGCTTCGTCACGCAGGACGACGTGTTCCAGGCGATCGAGCCGCTGATGCACGGCCTGTTCACCGAGTTCGGTGAAGGCAAGCCGGTGTCGCCAATCGACCAGACCCACAGCTTCACCAACGACTTCGGCCAGACCATCGAGCACAAGGGCTTCGAGCGTCTGACCTACGAACAGTCGATGAAGTGGTACGGTTCGGACAAGCCGGACCTGCGTAACCCGATCAAGATGCAGGACGTCTCGGAACACTTCCGTGACGGCGGCTTCGGTCTGTTCGCCAAGATCCTCGGCGCTGACGCCAAAAACGCTGTCTGGGCCATTCCTGCCCCGACCGGTGGTTCGCGCGCCTTCTGCGACCGCATGAACTCGTGGGCGCAGGGCGAAGGCCAGCCGGGCCTCGGCTACATCTTCTGGTCGGACGACCAAGGTGCATGGGGCGGCCCGATCGCCAAGAACCTCGGCCAGGAACCGACCGAAGCCCTGATGGCTTCGCTGGGCCTCGGTAAGGGCGACGCCGCCTTCTTCACCGCCGGTGATCCGGCTGTGTTCGCCAAGTTCGCTGGCCTTGCCCGTACCCGCGTCGGTACCGAGCTGAAGCTGGTGGACGAGAACCAGTTCAAATTCTGCTGGATCGTCGACTTCCCGATGTTCGAGTGGAACGATGACGAGAAGAAGGTCGACTTCTCGCACAACCCGTTCTCGATGCCGCAAGGTGGTCTGGAAGCGCTGGAGAACCAGGACCCGCTCACCATCCGCGCCTTCCAGTACGACATCGTCTGCAACGGCTATGAGCTGTGCTCGGGCGCGATCCGTAACCACAAGGCCGAGATCATGCTCAAGGCCTTCGAGATCGCTGGGTACGACGCTTCGGTCGTCGAAGAGCAGTTCGGTGGCATGCTGACCGCCTTCCGTTACGGCGCACCGCCGCACGGTGGTCTGGCTCCGGGCATCGACCGTATCGTCATGCTGCTGGCTGGCGAAACCGCCATCCGCGAAGTCATTGCCTTCCCGCTGAACCAGCAGGGCCAGGACCTGCTGATGAACGCTCCGGCCGAGGTCGAAGAGCGTCAGCTGAAGGAACTGTCGATCCGTACCCAACTGCCGCTCAAGTCTGCTTGAGCGGCGGGGCCGGACGGTCACTGACAAATGAAAAGGGGCGGTCCGGTCGGATCGCCCCTTTTTCGTATTTGGATATAAGCGCGGCCTAGCAGGTGCGGACGGTGATGCCGCTGGGTAGGGAAGTGGTGCGGTCACCGCAGGCCAGATTGATCTGTGCCTGCGTCAGATTACGTGCGCCGGACAAATCAGCGCCACGGATGTCGGCACGGCGCAGGGAGGCGTTGTGGAAGTTCGCGCCACGGAAGCTGCTTCCGCGCATGCGCGACATGTCCAGACGGGCGTCGCTGAAATCGGCCTGACTGAAATCGGCACCGCTCAGGTTCGAGGCTGTGATCTGGGCATCGCGGAAGCTGGCGCGGGAGGCGGACACCTGTGTCATGGTGACGCCGAACATGATGCTGTCGTTGGCGTTCACGCGGTCCAATACGGCGTTGGTGAAGTTTGAGCCGCTGACTTCGCTGTTGGACAGGTTGGCGCGGCTCATATTGGCGCGTGTAAAGCCCGACCCCTGCGCCGAGGCACCGGACAGATTGGCGCGGTTCATGTCTGCCCCGGTGAAGTTGGAACCGGCCAGTTGGGCCCCGCGCATATCGGCATCGCGGAAGCTCGAACCGTTGAAACTGGACCCTACAAGGGAGGCACCGCGCAGATTCGCACCGATGAGGGTCGAATTGCGGAAAGTGGCACCCGCCATCGTGGCACCTGACAGGTCTCTACCGGACAGTTCGCAATTATTGCAGGTACCACCCAGAGAAATGACGCGGGCGACATCACGCTGTTGCAACGTCACCGCTGCGGCCTGAGATGCAAACGCACCGACGCTGGCGGCGAAGAAAATCGCTGCCGTCGCTGTCTGCAATCTTGTCAAAGCCTTTTTCATAGGCTGCAAGATGCCCCTTAATGCACTGAAACCCTACTTAAATCGTCGTAACAGTCGGGGCGCAATCAGCAAGATGAGATGTTCAAACCTTGTGGAAGTTGTGTCGAACTGTCACCGCATGCACGACTTATCTGAGACATAGACAAGCCGCGCGCACCGCGAAGATCGGAGCCGGACAGATTGGCCCCCTCCAGCTTTGCGCCTGTCCAGTCAGCGTTCCTGAGGGAGGCCCCCACGAGGCTGGCGTTGGTCAGGTCGGCACCTGAAAAATCAGCCCCCTGCATGACCGCACCGAAAGCGTTCAAATCCCTGAGGTCCGCACCGGCCAGCCGTGCACGGTTGAGTACCGTCAGGCTGAGGTCGGCCTGTCTGAGGCGCGCACCGGTCAGGTTCAGATTGCTGCGCTCCAGACGTGTCAAATCCGCCTGAAACAGGTTGCATCGCGGGCAGGACTGTCCGTTTCGAACGCTGTCGATCTGTGCGCGATTTTGGGCCACTGCGGGCGTTGTCGCCAGGGCAAGGACCGTCAGGACGATGGGCAGGCGTATTCTCATGGCACAGAACTCGTGTTCATCGCTGCGTTTGCAGGGAAGACAGCAAGTCGCGTGCCTTAGCCCTGCATCTGGGGGGAAATCCCGCAACTGTCGCAAATCCAGCCGCCGCCACGGTTCTGGAGCGCAAAGTCGCCACATGCCGGACAGGCCGTCGCATCGGGGGCGACCGATGCGGTCGGCGCGGGCGTGCTGGCCTTTTTGCCGAACGGCACGACAACCAGATTGTCCGGGGCCGCGCCACGGGCAAAGCCCTTGGAGATGAAACGTGCCGCAGGCACGGTTTCGGTGCCGGTCTCTGGCTCCAGTCCGTCGGCTCCTGCCGGTGCCGCATTGGCCAGTTCCGAGCGACCCAGATAGGACACGCCCAGTTCACGGAAGATATAGTCGAGGATCGAGGTCGCCGAGCGGATGGAGTCATTGCCCGTCACGCGGCCCGCAGGCTCGAAACGGGTGAAGACGAAGGCATCGACAAACTCGTCCAGCGGCACGCCGTATTGCAGGCCGATACTGATGGCGATGGCGAAATTGTTCATCAGGCTGCGGAAGGCGGCGCCTTCCTTGTGCATGTCGATGAAGATCTCGCCCAGCTCGCCGTCTTCATACTCGCCGGTATGGATATAGACCTTGTGTCCGGCCACGGCGGCCTTCTGGATATAGCCCTTTCGGCGGTCCGGAAGTTTGCGGCGGGTGCGGTCACGTTCGACCACGCGCTCGATGACGCGCGGCGCATCGTTGGGTGCAGGCGCCGATACGCGGGCTGAGGGCTCGTCTGCGAAGTCGAGGCTGAAACCGTCGCCAGCGGGCGGGGCGGCCCGGCGCAGGGTCAGGGCCCGCACGCCTTCGCGTGCCGCGTGTGAAATGGCACGCGCGCCATCCAGCAGGGTTTCATCCCAGTCCAGATCGATCGCGAGCGGCGAGGGCGTGTCGCTGCTGGTGTCCAGTGCGGCGATGATTTCGTCTTCGACGTCTCCGGAACTCAGCGACAGCCAGCCGCGCAGTGGCTCGGGAGCGTCGGCCCATTCGGTCAGATCGGCGTGACCCAGAACAACCTTACGGGTCTTGGCGATATCGTCAGGCCCAAAACCCAGTTGGGGCAGCAAGGGCAGGCCATTGTCGGCATCTATGCCCAGCACGTCATGGATGAAGCCGCTGTCCAGCACGGGACTGCGAAAGGCATCTTCCAGACGCTCGACATGGGCCAGGGCCAGTTCCAGTCCCTCAAGCTCCAGTTCGGTAAAGCCGAGGTCGTGCAGGCTCTCGTGGCTGATCGGTGTATCGCCCGCCAGGGTGCGGATGCCGAACAGGTGGCGCTCCGCCTGTTCGATATCGCCGTCTTGGGCCGCAATCGCACGGGCCAGCGCGGGGCGCAGGCGCAGGGCCTCTTCACCGTCAGCGGTCTGATAGGTATCGCGGTGGGCAAAGGGCGACAGGCCCAGACGAAGGGCCGCTTCGCTCTCGTGCACCATCAGGCGCAGGCCCGCGTGATAGGTTTCCAGGTCGTCGGCGTGACCCAGTACGACAGCGGCGGCGGACGATGCCTCTTCATAGGCTTGACGAACGGCCAGTGTGACCGAGCGGGCCAGACCCGAGGGGCTGTCCATTCCAAGGCGCAGCGCCGTATCGGCGATGCCGCCGAGTGCAAAGGCCATGCGCGGGCGCGGCGCATCGACAAGGGTGCTGGCCAGCGTCCAGACGCGGGTGATTGCCGCGATGGCCGGCAGAAGATCATCGTCGGCATGGGCATGGATGGCCTCTATGTCCAACTGGATGCGGGCTTCCAGATCGCTCTGTGCCAGGGCGATGGCTTCGGCGTGATCGAAGGCGATGGTCACATCGCCCTCTACCGAGGCTTCGGCCAGTTGGCGCGCCAGGGAACCGCCCGCAGCCAGCAGGTCGCGCTGGGCTTCTACGACAAGGCGCGGTGCGTCGGCATCGGCGACGGCACCCAGCGGCTCGCCATCGATGGCGCGCACGATGTCGGCGTGGGTCGCTCCGCAACGTCGGGCCAGTGCGGCGGCACGGCCAAGGGCCGGGTTGGAGTGCGGGGATGTACAGGCCTCGCGCGGGCCCTCGCAGCGGATGACGGCGTCGCGTACGGCGGCCAGTGCTTCATCAATGGCGGTCAGGGCGGTCGAGGCCAGCCGGGCGCCTCTGGCGCGACGGCGGAACTCGTCCAGCCGTACCGGGGCATCCGGCTCGTCCAGTTGCAGCATCTCATATGGGCGGGGGGCGGCAGGCAGGGACGGTGCCTCCAGACCCAGTTTCAGGCTGTGGACCAGAAGTTCCGCACCGGCGGCATCCAGCAGGCCCAGTTCGCGCCCCTTGGCGACAAGAGGGTCGGCCCATTCCCGCAGGGCCTCGAAGACGTTTCCCGATGTGTCGAGACGGCGCGCGGCGGCGGGCGTCAATCGTGGTTCAAGCCAATCCAGCCACGCCTCGGTGCGGGCATCGGTCCAGTCGGCAGGCACGAGGATTTGCGCGACGGACGAGGCCCTCTCGATACGCCGTGATTCCAGTTTTTGACGGATAACGGCATTCGCAAAATCGTACGCGCCACTCATGGATCACCTCCACGCCTGCACCAATATTGCAGCCTAATGGGGTGTTTCACGCTCGCTCAATATATATTGCGGTAGTCGGGGCAGTTACCCCCAAGATATTGGACCAAAGGTTTTTGCGGGATCGCTGGACGTGGCCGCTCTAGGTTTCTATTATCCCCGCGCCCGCAGGACTCCTTCCTGACGGTACGATTGAAGTGAGTTCGACAACGTGCTGAGCAAGATTTTCACCTGGTGGAACGGTGCAACCATTGGCACCCTGTTCACGATCGGCAAGCGTGGCAGCCTGATCGGCACGGACGAGTTCGGCAACCGCTACTATCAGTCGCGCGACAACGTCTCTTACGATGGCCGCAAGCGTCGCTGGGTCATCTATAACGGCTATGCCGAGGCCACCAAGGTTCCGCCGGAATGGCAGGGCTGGCTTCGCTACACCTATGACGAAGCCCCCAGCGAAAAACCACTGCCGCGCAAGGCCTTTGAAAAGGACCACATGCCGAATCTGACCGGCACGCCGTATGCCCGCCGCCCGCAAGGCTCGCTGGCTGCCATCGGCCAACGTCCGGCCGCGACCGGCGACTATCAGGCCTGGACCCCGGAATGAGTTTCCGCGGGGCGCTGCTGGGCGGCATGATTGCCGTTGGTGTGGGTTTGTCCGGTGCGGGCGTAACCGCCGCGCTGATGGACGTGCCGCAAGATGCAGTCCCCGCATCCCAGGATCCGGTGGGCGATGCCCTGCGGGCCGCGCAACAGCAGCAGACCCCGCCGCAGACGCCTGCCCAGCCTGCACAGCCTTCCGCTCAGGATATCCCCGCAGGATCGACCGGTATTACGGTCGTCGATCCTGTTGCGGCCACCCCGCAGGAAGAAGTGCCCGCAGAAGAACTGGTCGAGGAAGAGGCGGTTGAGGGCGCTCCACCGGCTGCCGAAACCGTCGAGCCGACAGTGCGCCGTCGTCATCGCGTGGCCTTGATCCAGGCGATCGACAAGACCACCGCCGAAACCATGCAGTTCGAGGTCGAGGTGGGCGGACGTCCGGTCCGTTTCGCCAAGAGCCTGATCTTCAAGGTCCGCGCCTGCGAGGTGACGGGTCCGAACGAACTGACCGAGGATGCCATCGCCTATGTCGAAGCGGGTATCCAGCCTCGTGCCGAACGTGCATCGACCGAGGCACGCCAGATTTTCAAAGGCTGGATGTTCGCATCCTCGCCCAGCCTGAACGGCCTGGAACACCCCGTTTATGACGCGTGGGTGGTGGGCTGTAAGTAGCGATTAAAGGCGGCTGGGCCTGACTTCTAGGCCAGTGCCGTCTCCACGGCGTCTTTTCCAGACATCGGTACAACCAGAGACGCCACATCGGCATCGCGCCGCAGGGCGGGAGCGAGTTTGCGCAGGTATGCCTGTTGCGGAATTTCCTGCGCGCCGAACTGGCTGAGGTGCTCGGTGATGAACTGGGCATCCAGAAGGGTGAAGCCCGCGCGCTTCAGGCGTGCCACCAGATGCACCAAGGCCACCTTTGACGCGTCGGTGCGGCGGCTGAACATGCTCTCGCCGAAAAAGGCGCTGCCCAGCGTCACGCCATAAAGCCCGCCGACCAGCACCTCGTCCTGCCAGCATTCCACGCTGTGGGCATGGCCGCGCGCGTGAAGCTCGGCATAGAGGCGTCGGATGGGGGCGTTGATCCACGTATCCTCGCGGCCCTTGGCGGGCGCGGCACAGGCATCCACAACGGCAAGGAAGGCCGTGTTCACGCGGATGTCGAACGGTTCCTGACGGACCGTGCGCCTGAGGCGGGTAGGGATATGGAAGCTATCCAGCGGAAAGATGCCGCGCTGGTCCGGCTCAACGAGAAAGACGCGGGGATCATCCCGCGCCTCGCCCATAGGAAAGACCCCGTTAGCATAGCAACGAAGGAGGGCGTCGGCGTCAAACACCTCGCGCTCCGTCGCGCTGAAAACGGGGTCGTCCTCTTCGATCAAATCAGGCTTTCGCCTTTTGGGCAGCGGCCCATTTTTCCAGCCAGTGGATGTCGTAGTCGCCCGACAGGATGTCCGGCTCTTGCAACAGCTTCTGGAACAGCGGGATGGTGGTATCCACGCCGCCGACAACCGTCTCGCCCAGAGCGCGCTTGAGGCGGGCCAGAGCTTCCTCGCGGTCGCGGCCATGCACGATCAGCTTGCCGATCAGGCTGTCGTAGTAGGGCGGGATCGAATAGCCCGAGAAGATCGCGCTATCCAGACGCACACCCAGACCGCCCGGAGCATGGAAATCGGTCACGGTGCCCGGCGACGGGGTGAAGGTTTCGGCGTTCTCGGCGTTGATACGCACTTCGATCGCGTGGCCCTTGAACTGTACGTCTTCCTGCGTGAACGACAGCGGCAGACCGGCGGCGATACGAATCTGTTCGCGCACCAGATCGACGCCCGTGATCATTTCGGTGACCGGGTGTTCGACCTGCAGACGGGTGTTCATCTCGATGAAGAAGAACTCGCCATCTTCCCACAGGAACTCGATGGTGCCGACGCCGAGGTAGCCGATGGCGGCAATGGCCTTGTTGACCACTTCACCGATCTTGGCACGGCCTTCCGCCGACAGGGCAGGCGACGGGGCCTCTTCCAGTACCTTCTGGTGGCGGCGTTGCAGCGAGCAGTCACGTTCGCCGAGGTGGACCACGTTACCGTGGCTGTCGGCGATGACCTGGATCTCGATGTGGCGCGGCTTCTGGAGGTAGCGTTCCATATAGACGGCACCGTTGCCGAAGGCGGCCAGCGCCTCGGACTGTGCGGTCTGGACGGCCTCGACCAGATCGTCGGCGGTCATGGCGACCTTCATGCCGCGACCGCCACCGCCAGCGGCAGCCTTGACGATCAGCGGGAAGCCGATGGTCTTGGACGCTTCGATGGCCTGTTCGACGGTCTCGACCTCGCCATCCGAACCCGGAACGACGGGAATGCCGGCGTCCTTGACGGTCTGTTTGGCGGTGATCTTGTCACCCATGACACGGATGTGTTCCGGCTTGGGACCGATGAAGGTCATGCCGTGGGCTTCGATGATCTCGGCGAAGCGGGCGTTTTCCGACAGGAAGCCGTAACCCGGGTGGATCGCCTGCGCGCCGGTGATTTCGGCGGCGGCGATGATCTGCGGGATGTTCAGATACGACTTGGCCGCCGGAGCCGGACCGATGCAGACGCTCTCGTCGGCCAGACGCACCCACATGGCACCGCGGTCGGCTTCCGAGTGGATGGCCACCGTCGAGATGCCCATTTCCTTACAGGCGCGATGCACCCGAAGGGCGATTTCGCCGCGGTTGGCGATGAGGACCTTGGTGAACATGGTCAGGCTCAGGCTTCCAGAACGACCAGAGCTTCACCGAACTCGACCGGCTGTGCGTCGCCGACGAGGATTTCAGCCACCACGCCGTCACGCGGAGCGGTGATCGGGTTCATGGTCTTCATGGCTTCGATGATCAGCAGGGTCTGGCCCTTCTTGACCTTGGCACCAGCCGAAACGAACGGCGCGGCACCCGGAGCCGGTTGCAGATAGGCGGTGCCGACCATCGGCGACTTCACTTCCTCACCCGAACGGGCAGCCGGAGCGGCGGCAGCGGCCGGAGCAGCAGCGGCAGGGGCGGCAGCCGGAGCGGCGACCGGAGCCGGAGCGGCGGCGTATTGGACCGGAGCGGCGGCGACGGTGACTTCGCGCTTCACCTTGATCTTCAGATCGT
>NZ_DJFS01000004.1 GCF_002432125.1 Brevundimonas sp. UBA5866 | reverse complement strand
TCCGATGCCATCGACGAACTCTGCGGTGCGTCCGGGCACCCTCCAGACCGTCGAGTTCGTCGATGGCATCGGACAGCCGCATCAGGATCAGGTCCGAACCACGCTCTGTGTGCAGGCGCAGATAATGGTCCTCGGCCTGGACAGCCCACAGTTCGGCTCCTCTCAGTTTGGCGGGCAGGCGCTGCAGGAAACGGGCGGGGGCCTGTCCGGCGACCTGATGTGTTTCCACCGTAGCGGATTTGGAGACGAGAACGTTGATGGCCGACATGACCCCCGTGATCACCAGTACCGGCAGCAAGAAATGCGATAGGGCACTCACCCTCGGAGGGGCATGCCAGAACAGGATAGATGTCGTCAGCCACACGGTCAGTGTCACCGGCACCGACATCATCAGCGTCAGCAGCGCAATCTCCAGCCAGGGGCGGTCGTCGGTATCGATCAGGCGCCGCAACAGCGGGCTGCACAGCTGGCTCCACAAGCCGCCCAGAACGATCAGGGGGACCCAGTAGATCAGCCGGATCCAGAACGGCTCCTGACCTGATCCGAAAGCGCCGCTGAACGCCAGAAACACTCCGGCGATGACGCCTATGACCATGCCGCGCAAAGTGGGGTGGCGATGCGGGGCGCTGATACGCATGGATCAGCCCTGACAGACGGCGCGGAAACCGGCTGCGCCGAACTTCACCATCTGATCGCAGGCCGTATCCAGATCGCCTGATTTGCACAGTCCGCCCGACAATCTGTCGATGCGCCCCGTCTCGCCGAGCGTCAGCGTGAGGGCCCCCGAAAGATTGTGCCAGGACCAGTACAGTTGTTCGTCCGTCGCCTCGGGAAGGATGCGCCGCACAAGTTCAAGCAGACGGCGGATGGCCGGATCGAAATAGCGCGCCATCGTCTCGCCGCCAAAAGCGGGATTGGCATTGGTCTGGGCGACAAGGGCCGCATAGTGTTTCCACCCCGGCCCCCCCTTGAGTGACCACTGGAAAGGAGGACGCAGGAAGGCTTCCAGCAGGCCCTCAAGCGTCATCCGGTCGCCTTCGCTCTCGGCATAGCGGTCCATTGCCGCCACGCGTTCATTGTTCCAGACAGCGGCGCGGCGATTGAAAACGGCATCGAACAGATCGCGCTTCGAGCCGAAATAATAGTGCACCAGAGCGGTATCGACACCGGCCTCTCGGGCCACCTCGCGGATTGTCACGCCATAGAAGCCGTGCTGCGAGAACAGGCCCTCTGCGGCATCCATAATGCTCTCGCGCGTGTCCAGAGATCCTTGGCTGGCCGTTTTCTTGGGGCGGCCGCGCTTGCCCGTCTCCGAGGTCGCCCCTGCATTGCGCGGGCGCTTGGCGGTGTCTGCAGCCGTCGTCTTGGGGGTGTTTGTGGTCATGTCTTCGCTGTCTTGGCCACGGAATCCGCAGCAGTGCAACCATGCCACAGTTCGCTGTTACGTCAGGTGCCATTCTATCTTGGCGTTTGACAGCCATAGCAATAAGCGTCACAGCTAAGAAAAATCATTGAACGCTGAATAAAAGCGTCGATCAGGTTGGAAACAGAGGGACTATCAATGAACCGTATGGTGAAGTGCGCCTTGATGGCTGGCGCTGCCCTGAGTGCTATCAGCACCGCAGCCTATGCCCAGGAGAGCCAGGACAGCGCGACGGCTGTCGAGGACATCATCGTTACCGCTCGCCGTACCGAAGAGTCGGCACAGAAGACCCCCTTGGCCCTCACGGCCTTTTCGGGTCAGACCCTGGAGCGCGTCGGTGCCCAGCAGGTCACGGATCTGCAGGGCGCGGTTCCGAACCTGAACCTTGTTCAGGGCCGCGGTTCCTCCAACGCCACCAACATCTATATCCGTGGCGTCGGCCAGCCGGACAGCCTGCAGACCTTCGACCCGGCCGTCGGCGTCTATGTCGATGACGTCTATTATTCGCGTATCCGCGGCACCCAGTTCGACCTGCTCGACCTCGAGCGCATTGAGATCCTGCGCGGTCCGCAAGGCACGCTTTACGGCAAGAACACCATCGGTGGCGCCATGAAGCTGGTGTCGCGTCGTCCGGGTCAGGACTTCCGCGCCCGCGGCTCCGTCTCGTTCGGCAACTACGACCAGTTTGAGGTTCAGGCGGCGGCTTCGGGTCCGGTGACGGACAAGCTGGCTCTGGGTCTGTCGATCCTGCATTCGGAACGCGGTGGCTATGTCACCGATCCGCGCACAGGTGCGGAATACAACGACAAGAACACTAACGCCCTGCGTGCCAGCCTGGCCTATGATCCCGCCTCGAACTTCCGTCTCGATATGACGGTCGACTACGCCAAGGATGATGCCGGTCTGACCGTGGGTCAGGCACAAAACAGCCTGACGTGGCTGGCCGGTGGTGTCGTCTATCCGGTGCAGCAGCCGGTCCCGACCTATGATTTCAAGACCAGCACCACGCCGGGCCTGCCGAATGAGACCCGTCTGGAAACCTGGGGCACGTCCCTGCGTGCGACGTGGGACCTGTCGGAAAGCCTGACGCTGAAGTCGATTACGGCCTACCGCGAGCTGAACACCGACGACTACATCGACTTTGACGCGACCCATCTGGAAATCGCCGATGCCTTGGTCGCCGTTGACCAGAACCAGTTCAGCCAGGAACTGCAACTGACCTATACGGGCGATCGTCTGAACGCCGTGGCCGGTGTGTACTATCTGCGCGAGAACGTGGACAGCCACCAGGAAAGCTACAACGACGCCCTGCTGGGTCCGGCATTCCTGAACTCGGGCTTTCTGCGCACGATCGACGACACGCTGGAAACCACCTCGACCGCCCTCTATGCCAACGTCACCTATGATGTGACCGACAAGCTGCGCGTCTCGGGCGGTATCCGCTATACCGAGGAAGAGAAAGACTACTGGCGTACGACCTCGACCTTCTACAGCCTGCTGCCTGCCTTCAACGCGACCTATGTGTTCGCGCCGTCGGTCGGCAAGTACGACGACACCTCGATCATGCTCTCGGCTGACTATCAGCTGACGGACGATGCGATGGTCTATGCCCGCTATGCGCAGGGCTTCAAGTCGGGCGGCTTCAACGGTCGTGCCAACTCGGCCACCGAAGCGACCGAGTATCAGCCGGAAACGGCGGACACCTTCGAAATCGGTGCCAAGACCACCTTCATGGACCGCCGTGTTCGCCTGAACGCCGCTGCCTTCATGACCCAGTATGAAGACTTCCAGGCCCGCGTGGCCGGTCTCGACACCGATCCGGTCACCGGTCTGCCCGCTCCGGTTCTGTCGGTCCTGAATGCCGGTCAGCTGGATATCATGGGCTTCGAGCTCGAAGGCGTTTTCGTTCCGGTGGCAGGTCTGACCCTCGACGCCCAGGTCGGCTATCTGGACGCCGAATACAAAGAGTTCAACGACACCCGCTTCACCAACTTCGGTGGCTCGCGTGCCTTCCAGGATCCGGCCTTCTCGCCGAAATGGACCCTGCGTATGGGCGCGCAGTATGAGTTCGCTCTGGAAGGCGGCGCGTCCCTGACCATCGGCGGTGCTGCCAAATATCGTTCGGAAATGGCACTGGCGGTGGACAACACTCCGGCCAACTCGAACGAGAAACTCGAGAGCATGTATCAGGACAGCTACTGGCTGTATGACGCCCGCATCGTTTGGTCGGATGCCTCGGACCGTTACTCGGTCGGCCTGTACGGCCAGAACCTTGCCGATGAGGTCTATAAGACCGACGCGCAGGAGTTCTCGTCCATCGGCAACATCCGCACCGCCTATTTCGGTGCGCCGCGTACCTGGATGGTCAAGCTGACGGCCAAATACTGAGCCGTGGCTTTTCGCCAGCAGTGACAACGGGGGCGGCGGTTAAAACACCACCGCCCTTTTTCTTTTGCATACTGCCGGGACGCCGCTACCGTTCCGAGCAGAAAAATATCGGGAGGGGGACGCCATGACACAGGCGCAGGCTTCAGGCCCAACGGTCGGCGGCACGGCAGGTGAAGAGCCAAAAGCTCCATCACCGGCATATCGCTATTATGTGCTGGCCATTCTCGTCTTTGTTTACATGCTGAACTTCGTTGATCGTCAGATCATCGGCATCCTGGCGGCCCCGCTCAAGGAAGAGTTCAAGCTTTCGGACAGCCAGTTCGGTCTGCTGGGAGGCATTGCATTTGCCTCGGTCTATTCGACCCTGGCGATCCCGCTGGCATGGCTGGCCGACCGCTCCAGCCGCGTGTGGATCATGACGGGTGCGCTGACGGTCTGGTCGGGCTTTACCGCATTGTGTGGTGTGGCGGGCTCATTCGGCCAACTGTTCCTGTTCCGTATGGGGGTGGGCGTGGGCGAGGCGGGCGGTGTGGCACCGGCCTATTCGCTGATCGCCGACTATTTCCCTCCGAACCAGCGCGCGCGGGCTATGGCCGCGTTCGCCTTTGGCATCCCGCTGGGTACCGCGGGCGGTACGCTGGTCGGCGGCCTGCTGGCGGCACAGTATGGCTGGCGCACAGCCTTTATCGTTGTCGGGGTTCTGGGCGTTCTGATCGCGCCGATCCTGCGGCTGACGGTGCGTGATCCCAAGCGCGGTGGCGCGGACGTCGCGGCGGCTACGCCCCCGAAAGCTCCGGCTGCGACCCGGATTGAAAGCGTTGATGAAAACGGTCTGGGCAAAAAGGTTGCGCTGGCCTGCTTTGGTATTGCCGGTGTGTTTGCGGGACTGGGCATTCTGAGCCTGATGGGTACGGGCGTAGCCAATCCGGTCATACCGTTCTTCGGTGCGGGCCTGTTGGCTGTGATCGGCATCTCCCTGTGGATCGCCAAGGCCACAGGCTCGGTCATCATGAAGAAGAAAAGCTTCTGGCTGCTGTCGCTGGGGGCGGCCTCTTCGTCGGTCTGCGGTTACGGCGTGGCAGGCTGGCTGCCGCTGTTTTTCATACGCAGCTTTGATCTGACCCTGTCACAGGTCAGCTGGTACTACGCCGGTATCGCCCTGATCGGCGGTCTGCTGGGTATCTGGATGGGCGGTGCCGTGGCCGATAAAATGGCCAGGCGTTCCAAGGGCGCCTATCCGCTGGTTCCGGCCATCGCCTTCATCATCTCGGCACCGTGCTTCATTCTGGCGATGAACTCGCCCGCGCTCATCTCCATGCTGCCCGGTGGCGGCAGTGCAGCCCTGGGCCTGGTGATTGCCTTCCTGATCTTCCTGATCCCGACCGGCCTCAACCTGGCCTGGCTGGGACCGATCACGGCGGCGGTCCAGCATCTGGCTCCGGCACCGATGCGTTCGACGGCTTCGGCTATCTTTCTCTTGATAAACAACCTACTGGGTCTGGCGGTCGGATTCTTCTACTTCGGCTGGATGAGCGATCTTCTTGAGCCGATTTTCAAGGAGGAAAGTCTGCGCTGGGCAATCTATACGGGAATGGGCTTTTACCTGATCGCGTCGGTACTGCTCTTCAGTGCATCGCGCACTCTGCCCAAGGACTGGACCGATTAATTCGCGCTAACGTTGTAGAATGATCGGCAAAGGCCGTGTGCATATCGCGCACGGCCTTTTTGCATTGTAACTCTTCTTGTGAGGCAGTTTGCGACTGACTGTTGCACTGCGGAACGCGCAACGCCTATAAGCCCGACCAAAGTTTCCCCAAACCTCTCCAATGGCGCGGATCCAAAATGAACATTCACGAATATCAGGCCAAACAGGTCCTCAAGGGCTACGGTGCGCCGGTCGCATCGGGCGTAGCCATCACCTCGGTTGAAGAAGCTGCCGACGCAGCCAAGCAACTGCCCGGGCCGCTTTACGTCGTGAAGTCGCAGATCCACGCCGGTGGCCGTGGCAAGGGCAAGTTCAAGGAACTGCCGGCTGACGCCAAGGGTGGCGTGCGTCTGGCCTTCTCGATCGACGAAGTCGTCGCCCACGCCAAGGAAATGCTGGGCAACACCCTCGTCACCGCCCAGACCGGCGAAGCCGGCAAGCAGGTGAACCGCCTGTACATCGAAGACGGTGCCGACATCGCCCGCGAACTGTACTGCTCGCTGCTGGTTGACCGCTCGGTCGGCCAGGTCGCTTTCGTCGTCTCGACCGAAGGCGGCATGGACATCGAAGCCGTCGCCCACGACACCCCGGAAAAGATCCACACCATCGCGATCAACCCGGAAGCCGGTGTCACCGACGCAGACATCGCCAAGATCTCGGCTGCCCTGGAACTGACCGGCGACGCCGCCGAAGACGCCAAGTCGCTGTTCCCGGCCCTGTACAAGGCCTTCGTCGAGAAGGACATGGACCTGCTCGAGATCAACCCGCTGATCGTCATGGAAAACGGTCACCTGCGCGTTCTCGACGCCAAGGTTTCGTTCGACGGCAACTCGCTGTTCCGTCACGAAGACATCCGCGCCCTGCGCGATGAGACCGAAGAAGACGCCAAGGAAATCGAAGCCTCCAAGTGGGACCTCGCTTACGTGGCCCTCGACGGCAACATCGGCTGCATGGTGAACGGCGCCGGTCTGGCCATGGCGACCATGGACATCATCAAGCTGTACGGCAAAGAGCCGGCCAACTTCTGCGACGTCGGTGGTGGCGCTTCGAAGGAAAAGGTTGCCGCAGCCTTCAAGATCATCACCGCTGACCCGAAGGTCGAGGGCATCCTCGTCAACATCTTCGGTGGCATCATGAAGTGCGACGTCATCGCCGAAGGCGTTGTCGCCGCGGTGAAGGAAGTCGGCCTGAAGGTTCCGCTGGTCGTCCGTCTGGAAGGCACCAATGTCGAACTGGGCAAGAAGATCCTGAACGAGTCGGGTCTGGCCATCACCGCTGCTGACGATCTGGACGACGCCGCCCAGAAGATCGTCGCCGCTGTCGCCTAAGCCCTGCACACCAGAATTCAGAGAACAGACACATGTCCATCCTCGTCAATAAAGACACCAAGATCATCGTGCAGGGCCTGACCGGCAAGACCGGCGGCTTCCACACCGAACAGGCTCTGGCCTACCACGGCACCCAGATGGTTGCCGGCGTGCACCCGACCAAGGGCGGCACCAACTGGACCGGTTCGCACGGCGAAACCCTGCCGATCTACGCTTCGGTTGCCGAAGCCAAGGACGCCACCGGCGCGACCGCCTCGGTGATCTACGTCCCGCCGGCAGGTGCTGCCGACGCCATCATCGAAGCCATCGAAGCCGAGATCCCGTTCATCACCTGCATCACCGAAGGCATTCCGGTGCAGGACATGGTCCGCGTCAAGGCTCGCCTCGACCGCTCGAACTCGCGCCTGCTGGGCCCGAACTGCCCGGGAATCATGACCCCGGACGAGTGCAAGATCGGCATCATGCCGGGCTCGATCTTCAAGAAGGGCAACGTGGGTATCGTCTCGCGTTCGGGCACCCTGACCTATGAAGCCGTGTTCCAAACCACCAACGAAGGTCTGGGCCAAACCACGGCTGTCGGCATCGGTGGTGACCCGGTCAAGGGCACCGAGTTCATCGACGTCCTGGAAATGTTCTTGGCCGACGAAGAAACCCAATCGATCATCATGATCGGCGAAATCGGCGGTTCGGCCGAAGAAGACGCCGCCCAGTTCCTGATCGACGAAGCCAAGAAGGGCCGCAAGAAGCCGATGGCTGGCTTCATCGCCGGTCGTACTGCGCCGAAGGGTCGCACCATGGGACACGCAGGTGCTGTCGTTTCGGGCGGCAAGGGCGATGCGGAGTCGAAGATCGCAGCGATGGAAGCCGCTGGCATCCGCGTCTCGCCGTCGCCGGCACGTCTGGGCAAGACCCTGGTCGAAGTCCTCAAGGGCTAAGACCTTTTCGATCCAAGGATCGGATAAATCGAAAAAAGAAGGCGGCGGAGTTTCGGCTCTGCCGCCTTTTTCTTTGCGTTAAGGGTTGGTGAAGCCGCGCGGGCCTAACACGGCACGGCAGGGCTCTGTGAAAGGCGAAAGGGACGATTTTCGCATTTCACAGGGGTTGGCAGTGGTCCAGAACTCGCTTGGCGGCGCTTTTTATGCCGCTTTCGACGAATTTCCTCCCGTTTGGCCATTCTAGGGCCATGACCCAGGAGGAAAGAGGGCCTATATGGGCTTCGCTCGTGGATGCTTTTGATGCGCCCACGGTGGAATAGGATGTGTGAGAAAAATGGCGGACGATGCAGGTCGGCTGAATCAGGTCTTTGCCGAGACCTCTTTCCTTTACGGTGCCAACGCGGCCTTCATTGAGGACCTGCACGAGAAATGGGCCAATGACCCGACCTCGGTGTCGGGTGAATGGCGCGCTTTCTTCGATCAGCTGAAAGACAATGCCGATCTGGTCAAGCAATCGGCAGGTGCCGGTTCGTGGGGCCGCAACCGTGATGAAGAACCGACGGAAGAAACGGCTGTGTTCGATGGCCGCTGGCCGGCTCCGAAGGCTGACCCCAAGGCGGGCAAGCCGGGCGCACGCCCTGCCGCTCCGGCTCCGGCCGCTGACGGTGCGCTGACCGCAGACCACGTCCGTGCCGCCGCGCACGACTCCATCCGCGCCCTGATGCTGATCCGCGCCTATCGCGTGAACGGCCACCTGGCTGCGAACCTCGACCCGCTGGGTATCGAGAAGCCGATCATCCATCCGGAACTGACCCCAGAATTCTACGGCTTCACCGCCGCCGACATGGATCGCAAGATCTTCCTCGACGGTGTGCTGGGCCTGCAGACCGCCTCGCTCAACGAGGTGATGGAAATCCTGAAGCGTACCTACGCCGGCACCATCGGTGTGCAGTACATGCACATCTCCGAGCCGGAAGAGAAGGCATGGCTTCAGGAGCGTATCGAAGGCGCCGACAAGTTCGAGAAGAACGCCTTCACCAAGGAAGGCAAGCTGGCCATCCTGAACAAGCTGATTGAGGCTGAAGGCTTCGAACGCTTCCTGCACAAGCGCTTCCCGGGCACCAAGCGCTTCGGCCTTGATGGCGGTGAAGCCATGGTTCCGGCCATGGAACAGATCATCAAGCGCGGCGGCTCGCTGGGCGTCGATGAAATGGTCTTCGGCATGGCCCACCGTGGCCGTCTGAACATGCTGGCTGCCGTCATGGGCAAGCCGTACAAGGCCATCTTCCACGAGTTCCAGGGCGGTTCGACCGTTCCGTCGGACATCGAGGGTTCGGGCGACGTGAAGTACCACATGGGGGCTTCGTCCGACCGCGAGTTCGATAACAACAAGGTCCACCTGTCGCTGACGGCCAACCCGTCGCACCTTGAAATCGTCAACCCGGTCGTTCTGGGCAAGTCGCGCGCCAAGCAGGCCTTCGATATCCGCGAGGCCAACGCTGGCAAGCCGGAAGCTGAATGGGCTCTGGACCGCTCCAAGGTGATGCCGGTCCTCATCCACGGTGACGCCGCCTTCGCCGGTCAGGGTGTCGTGGCTGAATGCTTCGCCCTGATGGGTCTGAAGGGCTATCGTACCGGCGGTACGATGCACTTCGTCATCAACAACCAGATCGGCTTCACGACGGCACCTCGCAACTCGCGCTCGACCCCGTATCCGTCGGACGTGGCCCTGATGGTCCAGGCCCCGATCTTCCACGTGAACGGTGACGATCCGGAAGCCGTGGTGTTCGCTGCCAAGGTCGCGACCGAATACCGTCAGAAGTTCCACAAGGACGTCGTGGTGGACATGTTCTGCTACCGTCGCTTCGGTCACAACGAAGGCGACGATCCGACGTTCACCCAGCCGCTGATGTACGCCAAGATCAAGAACCAGCCCTCGACGCGCGAACTGTATTCGCAGCGTCTGGTGGCCGAGGGCGTGATCACCCAGGCCGAAGTCGACGCACAGGTCACCAAGTTCGAAGCCTTCCTCGACGCCGAGTTCGAAGCGGGCAAGACCTTCAAGGCCGACAAGGCCGACTGGCTCGACGGCAACTGGAAGGGGCTGGAAGCTGAGAAGGCCGAGGACGCCGCATGGCGCGGCTCGACCGCCGTTCCGGCTGAAAAGCTCAAGGACTATGGCGCGCGCCTGACCTCGATCCCGAACAGCGTTGACGTCCACAAGACCCTGAAGCGCGTCATCGACGCCCGCCGCGAAACCGTCGCTGCTGGCGAGAACATCGACTGGGCCACGGCTGAAAGCCTCGCCTTCGCCTCGCTGGTCGATGAAGGCTACAACATCCGCCTGTCCGGTCAGGACTCGGTGCGCGGTACCTTCTCCCAACGTCACTCGGGCATCACCGACCAGACCACCGAAGAGCGCTACTTCCCGCTGAACAACCTGCGTGAAGGCCAAGGCCACTTCGAAGTCATTGACTCGGCCCTGTCGGAAGAAGCCGTCCTCGGCTTCGAATACGGCTACTCGCTGGCCGATCCGAACACCCTGACCCTGTGGGAAGGCCAGTTCGGCGACTTCGTGAACGGTGCACAGGTCGTGATCGACCAGTTCATCTCCTCGGGCGAGCGCAAGTGGCTGCGTATGTCCGGTCTGACCATGCTTCTGCCGCACGGCTATGAAGGCCAAGGCCCCGAGCACTCCTCGGCCCGCCTCGAGCGCTTCCTGCAGCAGTGCGCCGAGAACAACATGCAGGTCGCCAACTGCACCACCCCGGCCAACTACTTCCACATCCTGCGCCGTCAGCTGCACCGCGAATTCCGCAAGCCGCTGATCCTGATGACGCCGAAGTCGCTGCTGCGTCACAAGAAGGCTGTCTCGTCGCTGGCCGACATGGCCGAGGGTTCGTCCTTCCACCGCGTCCTGCGCGACGACGCCGAGCTGCGTCCGACCGTCGCCGGTGTCTCGCTGAAGTCCGACAAGGACATCCGCAAGGTCATCGTCTGCTCGGGCAAGGTTTACTATGACCTGCTCGACGCCCGCGAAAAGGCCGGCATCAACGACATCTACATCCTGCGTCTGGAACAGTTCTATCCGTGGCCGATCAAGTCGATCTCGGCGGAACTGGCACGCTTCCCGAACGCTGATCTGGTGTGGTGTCAGGAAGAGCCCAAGAATATGGGTGGCTGGACCTTCGTTGATCCGTGGATCGAGCTGACCCTCGAGAAGCTGGACGTGAAGGCCAAGCGCGCCCGTTACGTCGGTCGTCCGGCTTCGGCCTCGACCGCCGCGGGCCTGATGAGCCGCCACCTGAAGGAACTCGAGACCTTCCTCGCCGAGGCAATGGCCTAAACGCCGTCGTCGCACTAGAACGTATTTAAAGACCCGTTACGAAAAAGAGCCCCTGAAATGGCTGATATTCTGACCCCCGCCCTCGGTGAATCCGTGACCGAAGCCACCATCGCCAAGTGGACCAAGAAGGTCGGCGATGCGGTGAAGAAAGACGAGATCCTCGTCGAGCTGGAAACCGACAAGGTTTCGCTGGAAGTCGTGGCTCCGGCCGACGGCACCCTGTCGGCCATCAACGCCGGCGAAGGTGACACCGTGGTTCCGGGCACGGTTCTGGGTCAGGTTTCGGAAGGTGGTGCCGCCGCCGCTTTGGCTCCCGCCGCAGAGGCTGCTCCGGCAACGGCTCCGGCTGCTGCCGCCGCTTCGACGGACGGCGCTGTCGTTGACGTCGCCGTTCCGACAATGGGCGAGAGCGTTGCAGAGGGTTCGGTCGGTACCTGGCTCAAGCAGTCGGGTGACACGGTCGCCAAGGACGAGCTGCTGGTCGAGATCGAGACCGACAAGGTCGCGGTTGAAGTGTCGGCTCCGGAAGCCGGTGTACTGACCATCAATGTCCAGGCGGGTGAAGCCGTCACCCCCGGCCAGGTGATCGCCCAGATCTCGGCTTCGGGTGCTGCGGCTCCGGCTGCTGAGCCCAAAGCCGCCGCTCCGGCTCCGGCCGCT
>NZ_DJFS01000067.1 GCF_002432125.1 Brevundimonas sp. UBA5866 | reverse complement strand
GATCTCGCTGGACGGTAAGGGTGAAACCGCCCTGGCCAAGCCGACCGCCGATGGCGTTCGCGAGCCGCTGAACCGTCGCGCGACCATCGACATCAACTTCTAATCTGAAGGGAAGGGGACTTCGGTCTCCTTCCTGACAGTTTTGAAGTTAAGATAACGAGAACCGCAGGTCGCCTATGGTGGTCTGCGGTTCTTTGTTGGTACCAAGTTCAAAGCTTTACTTTTCTGTTGGTCATTCCAACGAACGTGATTACGAAAGCGGTACTGGTAATCGCCGTGCCACCACGTCGCTGATTGCTACATTCCGATCTTCGAGAGAGCTGTCGCATTGCTTGCACCCTACGATCCCGATCAGTCCAAGATCGAACAAGGTGATGCCCAAGCGCTGAAGGGACGTAAGTTCCTTTTGGTAACACTTCCGTTCGGCCCGTTCGGACGTCACCTTCGTCAGGCGCTGGTCGCTATGGGTGCGGAAGTCGTTGACCGTATTGCTTTCAACGCGGGGGATGAGCTGTCTTGGCGCGGACGGGGTCTGCGACGTTTCAAAGGCTCTGCCAATGACTGGCGTCGCCAGTTCCCGCAGATCGCCGGTGAATACACCGACGTTGTGATTTTCGGTGAAAGCGGGCCGTATAACCAAACGGTGTCGAACCTGGCCAAATCCATCCCCGCCCGTCTGTGGGTACTGGAGAACGGCTATTTCCGTCCGGACTGGATCACGCTGGAGCGCAATGGCGTCAACGCCAGCAGCCAGCTGCCGCGTCACCGCGAGGGTTACGACCCGCCCGTACCCGAACTCGAGGTCAGCCACAGCGTCGGGCGGATCCTGCCCTACCATGTGCTGAACATCAGTGTTTATCACGCGGTTCAGGTGCTGGGTGGCTGGCTCTATCCGAACTACCGCAATCCCTACACCGTCCCCGCCTGGCTCCAGTGTGTGAGCCACATCCAGCGCTACCTCAAACTGGCGCTGCGTTCGGTCAAGGAAGTGGATACCAAGGTACTGGCCGCGCGCGGGCCGTTCTTCATCGCCTGCCTGCAACGCGAAGGTGACAACCAGCTTCTGCGGTATTCAAAGCTGGCCGATAACACCGCCTTTATCGTCAAGGTGATCAACAGCTTTGCCGAAAATGCACCGGCGCACACGCGACTGGTGTTCAAAAACCACCCGCTCGATCCGGGTTTGGTGGATTTCCGTGCGGTCGTCCGCAACCTTGCTGCCGACCGTAATATCAGCTCGCGCGTCGATTTCATTGATGGGGGCAACCTGGCCGATATGTGCCGGGCATCGCTGGGCATGGTGGTCAATAACTCCAGCGCCGCTCTGTCGGCCCTGGGATTTGGCACCCCGGTTAAGGTATTGGGTCAGGCCTTCTTCGATTTTGAAGGGCTGTCGGATCAAAAACCGCTGGATTCCTTTTGGTCCGCACCTGCGCCCGTGGACAAGGAACTGTTCAAACGCTTCCGCGCACATGTCTTATCTAAGACACAAATTAACGGGAACTATCATGAACCTCGCGCGATTAAGCGTACGGCGTGGTCGGTTGCCGCAACATTTGGCCGCCTAGAGTCCTGAAAATTAGGGCTTTAGGCCCGTCGTCCACAGGCGTGTTGCCTTATAGCAACCCTCGGTCGCTGTCATCTTACTGTCATATGATTGTCGCCCAAACTTATGTTGGAGCGCCTAAATCCCCGCACATCCAATGACACAAGTGTCGCCTGTTCACCTCGGCGGCACGACAAAGGGGATCACCGTTGTCTAATTTTGCTCGCAGCCTGACCTTCGGCGCATCGGCTCTGGCCATCGCGCTCGGTATGGCGACCACCGCTTCGGCCCAGTCGACCGGTACCGCAGCCGTTGAAGTCGAACAGGTCGTCGTGACCGGCCGTCGCGGCCCGCGCACCATCGATGGCGCCATCGTTGCTGAAACCGTCGGCAAGTCGCGCTCGACGGTCACGCAAGAGTACATCGAGAACCAAGCCGCCGGTCAGTCGATCAACGAAGTTCTGAACCTGGTTCCGGGCATGAGCTTCACCAACAACGACGCCTACGGCTCGTCGGGCGGCAACATCCGTCTGCACGGCTTCGACGGTGCCCGCATCGCGCAGACCTTTGACGGTATGCCGCTGAACGACTCGGGTAACTACTCGCTGTACACCAACCAGCAACTGGACGGTGAGCTGATCGGTTCGGCTTCGGTCAACACCGGCACCACCGACGTCGACTCCCCGACCGCAGCTGCCACCGGCGGCACGATCAACATGAACTCGATCAACCCGTCGATGGACTTCGGTGGTCGCGTCAAGGCTTCGATCGGCGACAACAACTACCACCGCGTGTTCGGCATCGTGAACACCGGCGAGATCGGCCCGTGGGGCACCCGCGCCTGGTTCGCCTACTCGGACCAATCGTACGACAAGTACAAGGGCGAGGGCGACCTCAACAAGATCCAGTACAACTTCAAGGTCTACCAGCCGATCCGCGACAACGGCGACTTCGTCTCGCTGGCCGGTCACTGGAACCGCAACCGTAACAATAACTACGCTGACATGCAGTTGGCCCGTAACGCAGACGGTTCGGCCACTCTCGCTCCGGGCGTGAGCTGGAACAGCGACTTCGACAACAAGTACACCGCTCCGACCTACCGTAACGGTGTGGCTGACGTCGACAGCAACAGCAACCGCTACTGGGCTCTGCGTCAGAACCCGTCGGACACCGGCAACATCCGCGCCCAGTCGCGTTTCACACTGGCCGACAACCTGATCTTCACCTTCGACCCGTCGTTCCAGTACACCCTGGCAACCGGTGGTTCGGGCCAGTGGACCCTGTCGGAAACCGATCGTACCGTTCGCGGTTCGAAGACCACCGGCGGTGTTGACCTGAACGGTGACGGCGACTTCCTGGACACCGTTCGTGTTCACTCGACCAGCCTGACCCACACCCAGCGTTACGGCATCTCGTCGTCGCTGATCTGGAAGCTGTCGGACACCCAAACCGTCCGCGCCGCCTATACCCTGGACCACGCCCGTCACCGCCAGACCGGCATGTACGGCATGATCGACTTCACCAACCCGACCGACCCGCGTTTCGCTGAAGTCTGGGCCGGTCTGAAGAACGCCGACAACCGCGTCGTCAACCTGGACGGCTACGAGCTGCGCTCGCGTGACCGTCTGTCGTACGCCATCCTGAACCAGTTCGCCGTTGAATACGCCGGCCGTTTCATGGACGACACCGTCCGCGTCAACGTTGGCCTGCGTGCTCCGTTCTTCAAGCGTGAACTGAACCAGTTCTGCTACTCGCAGTACAAGTCGAGCACCGTCGTCTGCACGACCGAAGTCGAAGGTGCAAACCCGACCGGTCCGGCTGGCACTGTGAAGGTGGGCAACCGTACCCAGAGCTACATCGCTCCGTACTCGCGTGAAGTCGAGTTCGACGACATCCTGCCGAACGTCAACGTTTCGTGGAACTTCGCGGGCCCGCACTCGGTGTACGCTTCGTACGCTGAATCGCTGACCCTGCCGCGTACCGACAACCTGTACACCGTGTTCTACGACGACAAGGGCAACATCACCTCGCCGATCGCACAACCGGAAACCACCAAGACCTACGACGCTGGTTACCGTTACCAAACCGGTACCCTGATCGCTTCGGCCAACGTGTGGTACACCCAGTTCAAGAACCGCATCATCTCGCGTTACGACCGTGATCTGGACATCTCGATCGACGCCAACGTGGGTGATGTGAAGCTGTACGGCTTTGACTCGCAAATCGGCTGGTCGCCGATCGAAGGTCTGTCGCTGTATGCTTCGGCTTCGTACACCGAGAGCGAGATCTCGGATGACTACCTGGACGGCACCACTGTGATCCGTACCGGCGGCAAGTCGCTGACCGAGACCCCGGACTGGACCTTCGGTGGTCGCGTTCAATACGAAACCGGCCCGCTGCAACTCGGCGCTCAAGTCAAGTACACCGGTGAGCGTTTCGTTACCGACGAAAACGACCTCTACACCGAGGGCTACACCGTCGTTAACGCCGACGCCAAGTTCGACCTGGGCTACTTCGGCCACGAAGGCACCAACGTTGCCCTGCGCGTCGTGAACCTGTTCGACGAACAGTACTTCGGTTCGCTCTCGGGTGCTGTGAACTCCAGCCGTGCTACCTACGGCTACCGTGGCGCTCCGCGTACCATCCAAGCGACCCTGACCTACTCGTTCTAATCCGAACGGGGTCGGTTAAGACCTGAGGCAAGGGCGGTCCGGAAACGGGCCGCCCTTTCTTTATGGGGCGTATTCGCCTTTGATCGGCTATCCATTGAAGTTGCGGCTCATAAAGCCTATCTGCCGCCTTCGTTTTTCTTGTTTCCACGCCCTCTCGAGGACGCTCTATGACCACCGCTCCTATCCCTGCCGAATGGACGCCGCACCGCGCCATGTGGGTTGGCTGGCCCAGCCATGCCGAACTCTGGCAGGAAGATCTGGAACAGGCGCAGAACGAGGTCGAGGCCCTCGTGCTGGCACTGGCCGGACCGGGCCGCGAGCAGGTCAAGCTCATGGTCGGTAATGACGAGGCGCTTGAACCCGCACGCGCGCGCTTTGCCGGCGTCGAGGGAATAGAGGTCGTGGCCGGTCGCTTCGGTGACATATGGCTGCGTGACACCGGCCCGATCTTCGGTGCCGGATCGACGTCTGCCAACGCCTTCACCTTCAATGGGTGGGGCGGCAAGTACGATCTGCCGCACGATGACGAAGTCGCCGACCAGATTGGCGAGCGTGCCGCTGTGGCCCTGACCCGTCACGACTTTATCCTCGAAGGCGGCGCTGTCGATCATGACGGCGAGGGCACCGTTCTGACCACGCGCCAGTGCGTGCTGAACCCCAACCGCAATGAAGGCTGGACCGAAGAGAAGGCCGAGGCCGCCTTTGCCGAGGCTCTGGGGGCCAAAAAGGTTATTTGGCTGGGCGATGGTCTGCTGAACGACCATACCGACGGCCACGTCGACAATCTGGCCCGCTTCATCGCGCCGGGTGTTGTGGCCTGCCCGATCGCTTTTGGTGCCGATGATCCGAACGCGGACGTTTACGATGAAACGGCGCGTCTTCTGGCGAATTCGACCGATGCACAGGGCCGTCAGATCAACGTCCTGCGCATTCCGTCGCCGGGTCTGGTCAAGGACGAGGACGGCGAGCCCATTCCGGCCAGCCACATGAATTTCCTGATCGCCAACGGCGCAGTCGTCGTTCCGACCTACGGCAACGAAAACGCTGCCCGCGTGGCTTGCGAAGCCCTGGCCATCATCTATCCGGATCGCCAGATCATCCCGTCGCCGTCCATCGCCATCCTGACCGGCGGCGGTTCGTTCCACTGCATCAGCCAGCAGGAGCCTGCCTAATGGCCCGTGAAATCACCGTCGCCGGTATCCAGACGTCCTACGGCACCGACCTGCAGGACAATATCGACAAGACCATCGGCTTCATCCGCGAAGCGGCCAAGCAGGGCGCGCAGGTCATCCTGCCGTCGGAACTGTTCCAGGGCCCGTACTTCTGCGTTTCGCAGGAAGAGCACTGGTTCGAGCACGCCTATGAGTGGGACAAGCACCCCTGCGTGACCCAGTTGATGCCGGTCGCCAAGGAACTGGGCGTGGCCATTCCCGTCTCGATCTTCGAGCGTGAAGGCCCGCAGTATTACAACTCGCTGGTCATGCTGGATGCCGATGGCGAGGCTATGGGCGTCTATCGCAAGAGCCACATCCCTGACGGCCCCGGCTATCAGGAGAAGTATTACTTCCGTCCGGGCGACACGGGCTTCAAGGTGTGGAACACCCGCTTCGGCAAGGTCGGCGTCGGCATCTGCTGGGACCAGTGGTACCCAGAGACCGCCCGCGCCATGATGCTGCAGGGCGCGGAGGTGCTGATGTACCCGACCGCCATCGGTACCGAGCCGCACGACGACAGCCTCGACACCGCCGCCCCGTGGCAGCGCGCCATGCAGGGCCATGCCGTCTCGAACGTGGTGCCGGTGGTCGGTGCCAACCGCATCGGCCACGAACAGGTGACCGAAGCGGGCCAGACCTTCTATGGACACAGCTTCATCGCCAACCATCGTGGCGATCTGGTCGAGAGCTTCGGGCGTGACGAAGAGGGCGTGCTGGTCTCGACCTTCGATCTCGACTTCCTGGATCGCCACCGTGCGGCATGGGGCTTTTTCCGCGACCGCCGCACGGACCTTTACGGTCCGCTGACGGGACCGAAACGCTAGGACATCCAAGGGCGGGGCCGAAGGCTCCGCCCTTTTTAGTTGCGGCTGTTGCCCCGGATAATGTTTCCGCTGGCGTTGTCGCGGTCATCTATGCTGCTGCCGAATGGATATCCGGCATCGTCGCGGCAATAGGACCGCCGCCCGTTGCGGGCATTCTCGACAACCAGACGTGGCCTCAGCCACGATGCGCCGGTGAAGCTGTTGTCCGTGATGGTGTTGCGGGACGGGGTCTGATGCCGGATGACGCCGCGCTCGCCACAGTTGCGGTACAGGAAGACGCCGGGCTTGCCGTGCAGGTCAAACCGGTTGTTGCTGATCCGGTTCTCTGCCGAGCCGTCTATCGCGATCATCTCCCGTCCGGTGCGGGTGAATATGCGGTTGCCGGTGATGTGGTTACGCGCACTTTCAGCATCCAGATAAATGGCCGTAGCGGAGGTAACCCCATTCAGGGTCGAGTCCTTCAGGACAACGCCCGAGACACCCGGCCCGACATAGAGGGGTATCGATCCGCGCCCTGTGATGGTCAGCCCCTCGAGCGCAATATCGGAGGGGGCTGCCAGAATGGCGCGTTCTGTGTGGCCGCGGCTGCGGGAGGACTGCCTGAGGTCGTCATATTCCCCGTCCGCCCCCATGCCGAATATGCGGATATTGCCCAGAACCGTGCAGTTGCGGATGCGCACCGAACGCGCGGGTATCCATCCCCCGTTGTCTGTCTTGCGGGAAAGGATTGCGATCGTGGGGCGCCGGGTCGAGACAGCCAGGTTGGGGCGACCCACCGTGCCGCCTTGGCAGTCGATGGATACGCCATTGCCCGTACGGCCTTCGATCAGGACAGGGCGGGGGATGGTATCACCGGCCGCCAGAGTGACCGAACACTCCAGCCGCACAGGTGTATCGGAAACCTGTGTCAGTATCTGCTTTTGTTCGTCTGTACAGGGCGGCGCAGGGGGATGAGGGATCAGGACCGCCGCCAGCCATTCCAGCATTACAGCTGCAGGCCCGCGCTCATGGCCAGGGCGCTTCTTTCTGCGGCGCAGCCGGGGTTGGTGGTCTGTTTGGCGCGCAGGGTCATCAGCTCGGCCTGCGCGGCGGTCAAATCGGCTGCAAAGGCGGGTGTGTTGGCCACTTCCTCGAAAACCTTCTGGCCCAGCTCGAAGCCGACGCGAACATCAGTAGGGTAGTGCATGCCGCAGATCGCCCGGCTGAGTGCGATCTGCCGGCCGGTTTCTATGGCTTCAGCGGCGTGTTCGGGGTCAATCGCAGCCATCGCATAGCCGTAGGCCGCCGCAACCGTTGCGCTACCCGAGGGATAGGATGGCGAGGCCCGACCTGCGGGCGATACGGTTTGGCAGGCTGTACGGGCCGCGTCGTCGCCCACAGGGCGGGGGCGGTGTGCCCTGAGTTTGACGATGGTGGATGCGGCCTCACCGTCTTCGAAAAGCTTGTGCAGCAGGCGTGCCGTAGCCGGGGCTGCATTGTTGGCCGGGTCGAAGCGGACACCCAGAGTGCAATCGAAATGCTGAAGGGCATAGGGCAGGCGCACTTCGGCGTGACTGGTTGCCAGAAGCCAGCGGTCGGTATTTTCCAAAGACCGATAGGACGCCGACAGGCTGCGGTCTGCCGCATCCTGCTCGCTGTCTTTCGCAGGGGGTGCAGGAACGGCAGCAGCCAACTCACGCAGTCTGTCAGGTGACAGATATCCCTTGCCGCCATGAGCCGTCTCGACCGCCTGCGGTTCGTAGGCTGCGGGGGTGCCGACGCAGGCTGACAGGGAGATCGAGAAAGCCAGCAAGCCAGTAAAAACAACCGGACGCGTCTTCATCGTTATCTCCCGCGGGACCGTATCAGCGCCCGTCTTTCCAGGTCAGTTGGACAGAGGTTGCCTCATTTTCATCGCGGGAGGCAACAACCTGAACCTCGGCACCCGTCGCGCCCAGCGCCGCAAAGGCACGGGCATTGCCCTGGTTCATCGCCATGACAGGCTTGAGGCCCGCCTCGGATGCGAGGCGACGGTAGTGCGAGATCACATCGTCAGGCGTGGCTGCGGTGGTGAATTCGGCCATACCGCCCGGTCCGTCCGAACCGTCTGCCACGATTACCGGCTGATCCAGCGTCGCGTCGGGATACAGGCTGGCGAACACAGGAGCACCGGTGGCTAGCGGCTTACCGCCATGCTCCGGATGCACAGGATCGTTTTCGGTATGGAGGTCCGCTTCGGCAACGGGATCGCTGTCGGTTTCCTGGCGATCGGACGACCCGCCGCATGCGGCCAGCAGGGTGGCGCACAAAGCCGAGGCCGCAACAGCCGTCAGCAATGAATTTCCAAAGGGCTTCATCTACCTATCAGGTCCCAAGCCTTAGATAAGGGTTCATAACTGGACCATACGCGCGTTGTCAGCAAGGCGCGTTTAAGGCAATCCAGCCACATCTCTTAGGCCTGTGACTTATCGTCCTCGGCCTGTTGCGTGTCTTTAGCCAACTGGCGGCCTTTTTCGGCCAGATACGCGTTGATCCGCTCGGAATCCCTGTCGTCATCGGAGCCTGAGGCCGAGCCGCCACGCAGGGATCCCGCGCGTGTGTCGGACCCTGAATCCGTGCCTTGAAGCGCGCGCTTCAGACGTTCGGCCAGTTTTTCTTCTTCGGTCATGTTTGGCGCTCCCTATTGTTACCAACTGAACGCCCATCACCCTTGTCTGTTTCCAGAGATGAAAAAGGCTCCGGCAGGTAACTGCCGGAGCCTTCTTGATCATGGTCTGTCCTGTCAGGGACAGGTCATGGCTTATTTGGCGAACAGCTTGGCCCAGTTGCGGGCTTCGCGCGACTTCCAGGCGCCGCGGTGATAGGCGTCCGAGCCGATCAGCGGAACCACGGTGGTGGCTTCAGCGAAGACCATTTGTTCGTAGGTGGTCGAGACCTTACCCCACGAAGCGGCTTCCTTCAGGGTCGAGGACGAGCAGGCACCGTCGCGGACGTCGGCCACGGTGATCTGCACGGCGTATTTGTGCATGTCGGCTTCGACGCCGAGGATTTCAGCGCAGACGACGGTGTCCTGGGCGAAGTTCTTCGGAACGCCACCGCCGACCATGAACAGGGCGGTGGTGCCAGCGGCGATCTTGATGTCGGTCAGTTCGCGGAAGTCGGCAACCGCGTCGATGCACATGTACGGCTTGCCGGCGGCGGCGCGTTCCTTTTGGTGCTTGACCAGACCGAAGCCAGCCGAGGAGTCGACGAAGGCCGGGCAGAAGATCGGCACGCCCTTTTCATAGGCGGTCTGGATCAGCGAGCCTTCCTTCTTGGCGTTGCCAGAGGCCAGCCACTTGCCCATTTCCCAAATGAATTCGCGCGACGAATACGGGCGCGGCTCAAGGCTGTTGGCGATCTCGAGGATGGTGTGGTCGCAGGCCTGCAGCTCTTCCTCATCGATGTAGGTATCGTAGATACGGTCGATGTAGTTGTCGCGCAGGACGTTGTCGTCCACCGGGCCTTCGGCCTGATAGTGCTTGAAGCCTAGGGCTTCGAAGAAGTCCATGTCGACGATCGAGGCACCGGTGGCCACGACGGCGTCGATCATGTTGTTCTGCACCATGTCACGGTAGACGTGCATGCAGCCGCCGGCCGAGGTCGAACCGGCCAGGATCAGCCAAGGCGAGCACTCTTTGTCTTCGAGGGCCATGTTGAAGATGTCGGCGGCGCGGGCGGTATCGCGCGACGAGAACGACATCTTGCGCATCGAGTCGATGATCGGACGGGCGTCGTAAGAGGTGATGTCCACGTGCTCGACGGTATTGTTGAGCAGCTGAGCCTTCATGTTCGACTGAGCGGTCATTTCAGCGGTTTCCCTAAAGATTTGAGCGCCCGTCAGAAACTGAAACAGCGACCCGGACGGAGCGACGGGCCGCTATCTATACAAACGTCCTATGACGCTTTTGGCGCCATCGGACGTTTTTCGAACCGGTCTCCGAAGAGACCGGTCCGGAAGAGGGTTATTTGCGACGCTTGCGCTGGCCAGCCTTGCCCTTGGGGCGCGACAGGCGAACCACCTTGCGCGAGTTTTCCTCGGCGGTGGTGCGCACGGTCGGGATCGAGCGCGGGGCCAGACCGTAGAGCGAGGCCATAGGCGCATCCTCGACAGCCACAATCTCGTGCGAGCCGTAGCCGTTGAAGCCGGTGGTCATGGCCACGCCATAGGCCCCCATCATGCCGATCTCGATGAAGTCGCCTTCAGCGATGTCGGACGGGAGCCAGAACGGGCCGGGCATGTGGTCGATGGAATCGCAGGTCGGGCCATAGAAGCGGAAAGGCTTCAGTTCCGACGAGGATTCACCGTCACGGACCAGCTTGGTCGGGAAGGGCCAACGCGAGTGGGTCGCGTCGAACAGCGAGCCATAGGAGCCGTCGTTCAGATACAGGGCATCGCCCTTGCGCAGATCGACGCGGCACAGGATCGAAGAGCTTTCAGCCACGATCGCACGGCCCGGCTCGCACCACAGCTCGGTCGTTTCCGACACCGGCATCTCGTTGAAGCCGCGATGGATGGCGTCGGCATATTCCTGCAGGTCCGGCGGGACCATGCCCGGATAGACCGACGGGAAGCCGCCGCCGACATCGACGATATCGACGAAGACGCCAGCCTTCTTGATGGCGCGACCGACCTGGGTCATCGCCGCTTCATAGGCCGACGGACGCATGCACTGCGAACCGACGTGGAAGCTGACGCCCATCAGGCCGTCCTGAACGGCCTGGCGGGTGGCCATCAGCAGGGCCGGAGCCTGATCCGGCGAAACGCCGAACTTGCCCGACAGCGAATAGGCCGCGCCGTCGGCCGACACGCCCATGCGCACAACCAGATTGAGGTCTGCGGCATTGTCGGTCGACTCGAGGATTTTCTGCAGCTCGTCGTGGCTGTCCAGCACGAAGGTACGGACGCCATGCTCATAATAGGCCGCCTTGATGGCACCGCGGCTCTTGACCGGATGCATGAAGGCCAGACGTGCATTGGGGCTGACCGAACGAACCAGTTCGATCTCGGCCACGGATGCCACGTCAAAGCTGTTCACGCCCGATTTGACCAGGGTCTCGATGACCCACGGCGACGGGTTCGCCTTCACTGCATAGAAGACGTCAGCGTTCAGATTATTCTGGAACCAGCGCGCTGCTACGGAAACCGAAGCCGGACGCACGAGTGCGACCGGACGCTCCGGGGACCGCTCACGGACCAGGTCCAGGGGAAGTTGGTACGTGCGCAATTCACGTAACCCCCTGTTAGTTGTTAAACCTAGACCGGCGTTAGCGGCGCAAGTGAGGACCTACGGGGTCCGCCGGAACGCGCGATATGGGGTCATTACGCCTGAATGTAAAGAGGTAATTTTAGGGCAGCCCAAAGCCAAGTTACACACAGTTAATATGCAATTTGTCGTATGCGACGGATGTCGGAAGTGCCGCAGGCTGGACGAAAACGACCTAGGCGTGTCATTAAGACTTGCCCTTGCGCCATTCTCGCGTCATGCGGCGCCCCCTTTGTTGCAACCTCATCCACGGGTTCATGAGTTCTTCATCATCCGCCGTTGCGTCGGTACGCGACGTCTCGAAGACCTACGGGGCCAGAAAGGCGCTCGACGGCGTGTCCGTCGAGGTCGGCGCCGGTGAAATGGTCGCCCTTATTGGTCCTTCGGGTTCGGGCAAGTCCACCTTGCTCCGTTCGATCACGGGTCTACACCCGATTGATCCGGGCGGTACGATTTCTGTTTTTGGCGACGTCGTTCAGCAGAACGGTCGTGTGACCAAGAACGTGCGCCGTGCGCGCGGTCGTCTGGGCATGATCTTCCAGCAGTTCAATCTGGTGGGACGCCTCAGCCTGTTCTCCAACGTTGTCCTCGGCTCTATCGGCCGTCTGCCGGCATGGCGTGGCTATTTCGGCGTCTGGCCGAAGGCTGACCGCGAAAGGGCTATGGCCGCGCTTCACCGCGTCGGCGTGTCCGAGTATGCGGCCCAGCGCGCCAACACCCTGTCGGGTGGCCAGCAGCAGCGCGGTGCCATCGCCCGCGCCCTGCTTCAAGGTGCCAAGGCCATCCTCGCTGACGAGCCTGTCGCTTCGCTTGATCCGGTTTCGGCCCGCAAGGTCATGGAACTGCTGGTCGAGCTGAACAAGCGCGACGGCCTCGGCGTCATCGTCACCCTTCACCAGGTTGACTATGCGATCCGCTACTGCGACCGCGTGATCGCCCTGCAAAAGGGCAAGATCGTGTACGACGGTCCGGCAACGGGTCTGGATACGCAGCGCCTGATCGAAATCTACGGTCCCGAATACGAGGACGCGTTCTGGGAGGCCACGGCATGACCCAATATCGTTTTTCGCGTCGCGCACTGGGCCTGGTGGCCGGTGCCGTCATGGCTCTGGGCCTCGCGTCCTGCGGCGGTGACAAGGCCGCAGGCGGCAAGGCGGCTGGTGAAGTCCAGTTCGCCATCCTGCCGGCCGAGGGCCAGTCGTCCTCGGGACCGCTGTGGCAGCCGCTGCTGGACGACATGTCCAAGTCGATCGGCGTTCCGGTAAAGCCTTACTTCGCCTCGAACTATACCGTTCTGGTCGAGGCCATGCGCGGCAACCAGATCCAGGCGGCCTGGTTCCCGGCCAAGACGGCGATCGAAGCTATCGACCGCGCCAACGGCGAAGTCGTGGCCCGTATCGTCGATCCGGAAGGCAATGACAGCTATTCCTCGACGCTCATCGTCAAGAAGGGCTCGGGCATTACGCTCGACGACGTCATGGCTTGCGGCAAGAAATACGACTTCGGCATCGGTGATGCCCTGTCGACATCGGGCACGCTGGCTCCGCTGACCTTCCTGTTCAACCCGAAGGGTGTTGTGCCGGAGCAGTGCTTCAAGACCGTGCGTTCGGCAAACCATCAGGCGAACTCGTTCGCCGTGGCCAACGGTCTGGTCCAGGTCGCCACCTCGAACACGATCAACACCGTCTTCATCGCCCGTCAAAACCCGACGATCGCGACCCAGCTTGAAGAAATCTGGCGCTCGCCGCCGATCCCGGAAGCGGGCATCGTTGTCCGCAACGACCTTGACCCGGCGGTCAAGGAAAAGATCCGTGCCTTTTTCCTCGCCTACGGCCGCGCCGAAGGTGCCGAGGGCGAACGTCAGCGCGAAATCCTGAAGGCCCTGAACTATTCGGGCTTCAACGCGGCGGACGAAACCTATCTGAATCCGGTGCGCGAGATGATCGCCGACCAGGCTCTGACCGACGCCAAGGCCAAGGGCGATAACGCCGCTGCGGCCAAGGCCGAGGCCGAGCTGCAGCGTCTGCGTGCACTTCGTGAGGTCCAGCCTTGAGTACCGCTCCTGTAACCACAACGGCCATTCCCAAGCCGCCGGTAAAGTCTGCTGGCGCATGGGCGCTGGATGTCCTGATCTGGGGCGGCGTGGCCGTCCTGCTGCTGATCAGCATCGATGCCGTTGACCTGAAGAACGTCTCGCGTCTGTTTACCAACTCGGCGAACATCCAGACCTTCGCTGCCGACCTGCTGCGTCCGAACTTCGCGGACTGGCGACTGTTCGTCAGCAAGATGTGGGAAACCATCCAGATCGCCCTTTGGGGTACCTTCCTGGCCATCTTCCTGGGTGTGCCGATGGGTCTGGCGGCTGCGCGTAACATCGCTCCGGTGTGGGTGGTCCAGCCGGTGCGCTGGGTCATGAACGCCCTGCGTTCGATCCCTGATCTGGTCATGGGTCTGCTGTTCGTCGTCGCCGTGGGCCTTGGCCCGCTCGCCGGTGTTCTGGCTATCGCCCTGAACACTGCCGGTGTTCTGGCCAAGCTGTTCTCGGAAGCGGTCGAGTCGATCGACAAGGGTCCGGTTGAAGGCGTTCGCGCTACCGGTGCTTCGAAGCTGCACGAGATCATCTGGGGCGTTCTGCCGCAAGTGGCACCGCTGTGGACCTCGTTCGCCCTGTACCGCTTTGAATCGAACAGCCGTTCGGCAACCGTTCTGGGCCTGATCGGCGCAGGTGGTATCGGTCAGGTTCTGTTCGACCGCATGAACGCCTTCGATTTCAGCGCCGTTTCGGCGGTTGTGATCGTGGTCGTTGTCGCCGTGACCCTGATCGACATGCTGTCTCAGGCCATGCGCAAGCGTCTGCTGTAACCGCGTCAGGTTTACACAGACTGTCACAAAGGTCTGGCCGGACCGTCACAAATCATCTCTATGCGCATCATGGATGATGATCTGAGAGGTCCGGCTATGACCGTACTACCCACTCGCGTACTCAAGATTTCGGCCTGCGCCGCGGCACTGCTGGCGATTGCCGCCTGTGGCCAAGGCTCTTCCGGCGGAGCGGCCAACCAGAAAGCCCGCGCGGGTGTTTGGGCCGCTGGCTCATCCACCGTCTTCCCCTTTGTAACCCGCGTTGCCGAGAACTTTGGCCGCGCCAATCCGGGCGGTGCCCAGCCCCGGGTCGAGGCCTTGGGGACGGGCGGCGGTATCCAGGCCTTCTGCGGCGGTATCGGCCCGTCCTTCCCCGACATTGCCAACGCTTCGCGCCAGATGAAGCAGAGCGAATTCGATCGCTGTGTCGCCAATGGCGTCACCGACATCATCGAGCTCAAGGTCGGCTATGACGGCATTGTGGTGGCGACGGCCCGCAACGGCAATTCTTTCGATCTGAAGCTGGAAGATCTCTACAAGGCGCTGGGCAAGCAGGTACCGGACGCCAGCGGTGCCCTGGCGGCCAACACCGTCACCAACTGGAGCCAGGTCAATCCGGCCCTTCCGAACCAACGCATCCAGGTCTATGGCCCGCCGCCCACCTCGGGCACGCGCGACGCCTTCCTTGAGCTGGGCATGGCACCGGGGGGCGAGAAGCTTCCTGCCGTGGCGGCGTTGAAGTCCGACAAGGAAAAGTTCGAAAGCGTCACCCATACCCTCCGTGAGGATGGTGCGTGGATCGACTCGGGCGAAAACGATAACGCCATCGTCCAGACCCTGACCCGCACTCCGGGTTCGTTGGGCGTGTTCGGCTTCTCCTTCCTCGAGCAGAACATGGACACGGTGAAGGCCGAGACCATCGACGGTGTCGCCCCGTCGATCGAAGCCATTGCCGACGGATCCTACCCGCTGGCCCGTTCGCTCTACATCTACGTCAAGAAGGCCCACATCGGCGTCATCCCGGGGCTTCAGGAATTCGTTCTTGAGTTCATGTCGGACGGTGCAGCCGGTCGCGGCGGCTATCTGCAGGATCGCGGTCTGGTGCCGCTCAGTGCCGAGGCACTGGCTGCAGAACGTGCCAAAGCGAGCGCCCTGACCTCGATGGCCCGTCCGGACTAAGTCCGCTCAAACAAAAAACGCCCCGGTGAGCCATTCACCGGGGCGTTTTCATTTTATGCGGCCTGTTTTCTGCGCAGGCGCGCAATGCGCCTCAGACGTCTCCAGAAGCGACCGCGCTGGGGTTCCGGATAGGGCTGGAGGTTTTCGATGAACTGCTCGGCCGAGGCGCGCCAGCTGAACTTCTCGGCATAGGCGCGCACATCCTTGCGGTCGATCTTGAGACATTCAAGACAGGCCGTGCGCAGATCGTCGTCGATCACGCCAGCCCCTGAGTTCGGGATGATATCGATTGGGCCGTGGGCCGGATAGGCGGCCACCGGCGTGCCCGTGGCCATAGCTTCCAGGATCACCAGACCGAAGGTGTCGGTCCAGCTGGGGAAGACGAAGACATCGGCATCGGCAAAACAGCGGGCCAGTTCATCACCGAATTTGGCACCGAGGAATTTGGCCTCCGGATATTTTTCCTGAAGCTCGGCGCGCGCGGGGCCGTCACCGACGATGATCTTGGTGCCGGGCAGGTCCTGTTCGAGGAAGGCCTCGATGTTCTTCTCGACCGCCACGCGGCCCACATTCAGGAAGAAGGGGCGCGGCCAGTCCTTGCCGCCCAGCTCCTCGAAGATCGGCTTCAGGTCGGGGTTGAACAGCTCGGTGTCCACGCCGCGGGTCCACGGCGAGACATTGCGGAAGCCATGCTCCGTCAGTTCGTCACGCAGGGTCGGGGTGGCGACCATCAGTCGGCCCGAGGGTTTGTGGAACCACTTCATATAGGCGTAGCCGACCTGGACGGGGATCGGGAAACGCGCCGAAACATATTCGGGGAATTTTGTGTGGTAGCTGGTGGTGAACGGCAGCTTCCACTCGATGCAGATGCGGCGCGTGGCGATGCCCAGCGGCCCTTCGGTGGAAATGTGCACGGCCTCGGGCTCGAACGCGCGCAGGCGCTCGCGGATTTCCTCTTCGGCTCCCAGTGCCAGTCGGATTTCCGGATAGGTCGGGCAGGGAATAGTCTTGAACTGGCTTGGCTCGATAACCTCGACCTCGTGACCCATAGCGCGGCACTCCGCCACGGTGCGGGTCAGGGTTCGGACGACGCCGTTGACCTGGGGCTCCCAGGCGTCAGTGACCAGAACGATACGCATGAATTCGATTAGGCCTTTGAGCCGTTTCGTAAAGTTATGAGGTTTTAGCGGCTTCGCGTGACGATAGCGAGACTAGATACCAACAACGATGATCACGCCACCGCGATATCCCTGACAAGGGTAAGGTCTCTGTCGCCAAATCGTGTACAGGAATGGCGATATAATATCGAAGGACATTCGGTTCATCCGTCGATATAGGCGAAAATTCACAGGAGTGAATTCAAATGTCGAGTGACCTTCGCCACTGGGACGGACTGGACGCCAACAAGTATCGCGACGAGCGCGAGACGGTGGCGGACCTGCTGTCGCGGACCCCGCTGGATGGCGCAGAGCGCGCCAAGGTTTTGGCCGAGGCGACCGAACTGGTCGAGCACGCCCGCAAGAGCCAGAAGAAGCAGGGTGTTGTAGAAAGCTTCCTTCAGGAGTTTTCGCTGGGCACGCGTGAGGGTCTGGCGCTGATGACGCTGGCCGAGGCGCTGCTGCGTACGCCGGATTCGGACACGCGCGACCGCCTGATCTCGGAAAAGATCGGCTCTGCCGACTGGGCCAGCCACCTCGGCAAGTCGGACAGCCCGCTGGTCAACTTTTCCAGCTTCGGTCTGATGATCGCGGGCAAGCTGGTTGAGCCGGACGAAGAGATGAAGCGCGACCTGCCCGCCGTGCTCAAGGGTATCGCGGGTCGTCTGGGCGAGCCGGTCATCCGCCGCGCCGTGGGTACCGCCGTCAAGATCATGGGCGAGCAGTTCGTGGTCGGTCGCACCATCGAGGCCGCGCTGAAACGCTCGGACAAGGAAGGCTGGCTGTGCAGCTTCGACATGCTGGGCGAAGGCGCCCGCACGACTGCCGACGCCGAACGCTATGAAAAAATCTATGCCGATGCCATCGAGGCCGTCGGCAGGACCGCAACCGGCCAGGGTCCGGAAGCGGGCCACGGTGTCTCGGTCAAGCTGTCGGCCCTGTCGCCGCGCTATCAATCGGTTCAGGAAGACCGCGTCTGGCAAGAGCTTTACCCGCGCATCCTGCGACTGGCCGAGATCGCCGCCAAATACGACATCAACTATACGATCGACGCCGAAGAGGCCGACCGTCTGGCCCTGTCGCTGAAGCTTCTGGAGCGCCTGTGCACCGAGCCGTCGCTGGGTGACTGGAAGGGACTTGGCCTTGCCGTTCAGGCCTATCAGAAGCGCACTTCGGAAACGATCCAGCGCCTGATCGATATGTCCAAGCGCACAAACCGTCGCCTGATGGTGCGTCTGGTGAAGGGGGCCTATTGGGATACCGAGATCAAGCTGGCGCAGGTCAATGGCCGCACCGACTATCCGGTGTTCACGACCAAGCCCGCGACCGACCTGAACTATCTGGTCTGCGCACGCATGATGATCGAGGCCGCGCCCCACATCTATTGCCAGTTCGCCACCCACAACGCCCACACCCTGGCCGCCGTGCGCCGCATGGCCCGCGACCGTGGCGTGACCATCGAGCACCAGCGCCTGCACGGCATGGGCGAGGCCCTCTATGACGCCGCCCGCGACATGTGGTCGGACGAGAAGATCATCGTCCGCGCCTATGCGCCGGTCGGTGGCCATGAAGAACTGCTGCCCTATCTGGTGCGCCGTCTGCTGGAAAACGGCGCCAACTCCTCCTTTGTCCACGCCCTGCTGGACGAACGCGTTCCGGCCGCCGATGTGGCCGCCGATCCCATCACTGCCGTCGAGGCCCAGCCCGACCGCCATCCGAAGATCCCTGTGCCCATGAACATCTACGGTGACCGCAAGAACTCCCTCGGCCGCGACTATTCGACGGCAGAGGCCCGCGAAATCCACGCCGCCGCAGTCAAGGCGATTGATGCCGAGACGCTGATGGCGGGTCCGATCATCGGCGGCAAGCTGCTGAACGGTGTGGAAACGCGCGACGTGACCAATCCGTATGACCGCGCTCAGGTCGTCGGCAAGACCTCGGACGCCACGCCGGAACAGGTCGATCAGGCTGTCAAGAAGGCCGCAGAGGCCCAAGTCGCCTGGGACAAGATGCTGGGCGCGGGACGCGCGCCGATCCTGCGGGCCATGGCCGACGCGCTTGAAGCGGACATGGACCGTCTGGTCGCCCTGCTGTCGCGTGAAGCGGGCAAGACCCTGAACGACGGCGTGGCCGAGGTGCGCGAAGCCGCCGACTTCTGCCGCTACTACGCCATGCTGGCCGAGAAGGACTTCGGTGGCCGCGAAACCCTGAAGGGGCCGACGGGCGAAGTGAACCAGCTGGTCCTGCATGGCCGTGGCGTGTTCGCCGCCATCAGCCCGTGGAACTTCCCGCTGGCCATCTTCACCGGTCAGATCGTGGCGGCGCTGGCAGCGGGCAACGCCGTGGTGGCCAAGCCTGCCGAACAGACCCCGCTCATCGCCGCAGAGGCCGTGCGCCTCTATTACAAGGCGGGCCTGAACCCTGACCTGCTGGCCCTTGTTCCGGGCCGTGGGGAGACGGTGGGTGCGGCTCTGACCGCCCACCCGATGATTGACGGCGTGGCCTTTACTGGCGGCACAGACACGGCCAATGCCATCAACCGTGGCCTGGCCAATCGCCAAGGCCCGATCATCCCCTTCATCGCCGAAACGGGCGGCCTGAACGGCATGTTCGTGGACACCACGGCGCTGAAGGAACAGGTGATCGACGATGTGATCCTGTCGGCCTTTGGCTCGGCGGGCCAGCGCTGCTCGGCGCTTCGCGTTCTCTATGTGCCGCACGATGCCGCCGATGGGCTGATCGCGGGCCTGAAGGGCGCGCTGGACGTTCAGGTCATCGGTGACCCGACCGATCCCAAGACCGACATCGGTCCGGTGATCGATGCCGAGAGCCGCGAGAACCTTGAAAAGCACGTCGCGCGTTTGGAAAAGGAAGCCAAGGTCATCGCCCGTGGCAACCTGCCCGCTGACAGCGCCAAGGGCGACCTGTTCGCGCCGGTCATCGCCGAAATCCCGACGCCGGACTTCCTCGAGCGCGAGGTGTTCGGCCCGATCCTGCACATCTACCGCTACCACCCCAAGGACCTGAAGGACGTGGCCTCCAAACTGGCGGCGCGCGGCTTTGGCCTGACGCTGGGGGTTCACAGCCGCATCGACGCCTTCGCCGAAGAGGTGATGGCGCTGGTTCCGGCGGGCAATGTTTATGTGAACCGCTCGATCATCGGCGCTGTCGTCGGCGTCCAGCCCTTCGGCGGCGAGGGCCTGTCCGGCACCGGCCCCAAGGCGGGCGGTCCCAACAGCCTGATCCGCTACGCCTCGGAAAAGGCCATCAGCATCAACATCGCCGCCCAGGGCGGTGATCCGGCGCTGCTGAACCTGTAATCAGGCGTAGAAGAAGCGAATATCCTGCACCGCGATCCCGCCCCGGGGCGCGGTGCAGGACAGGCTCAGCACAGAGGCGCTGACGCCTGCCTGAGGGCGGATTGTCACCGTGCAGGGGACACCGCCTACCTTGCCGGGTTCGACCTGGGCATCAATGCCGTCAATCTGGGCAGACAGGGCGGCCAGACCTTCGGTTGTCGCCTCCGTTACGGTCAGGGCGATGGCGCGTAGGGTTCGATCCGGATGGGGATTGAGAACCGTGGCGGCGGCACCCATGCGACGTTGCTCGATGCGGTCGCGGCTCAGTTCGGCATCGCTCCATCCCCAACCCAGATAGGGCGATAGTGCGCCGACAACGCCCACTGCCGTATCTGCAGCCGTGGCTGCGCCGGTTTGCGCGACCAGTTGGCGTGCCTGGGCGCGGTTGTCCGCGCCCTTGTCATTGATCAGTGCCAGAAGATGGGCGGTGATGTCCTCGATCAGCAAATGCTGGCGGGCGATCTGCGCATTGAGTTTGGTTTCCAGCGCCATGCTGGCATCGGCCAGCTTCCGCTCGGCTTCGGACAGGCGGATGTCGGTGACGATCCCGCCACCCATCAGCGTATCGGCGGGAGCCAGAACCGTGCGCCAGAGACATTCCAGCGACGGGGCGTGCAGGATTTCGAATGTCACGCCCCTGTCCGAAAAATCACTCGCCTCGACAGGCAGGGTAAAGCGGATGTGCGCCCCACCGCTCTCGTCCCCACCGGCCAGTTTCACATCGACCGGGCGTAGCAGGGTGCCGTTAACCCGCCCGATCAGCATCGGTACATTGACGCCGTTTGTACGGTTATGGGCGGTGCCGGTAATCAGGCCATTGCGGAACTGGACCTGAATATCGCCGAGCGTACCTTCGCCGATCAGGTTGTTGACCGTAGCGGAATCGTCGATAACCAAGGGGGCAATGGCATCCTTGCCATCGGCCCAGCCGATACGGATTTCCGCTGGAAACCCTACGTGGGGAAACCGCTCGACGGGTACCAGAATATGGCTGTCGCCCTCGCCGATGCTGACAGGATCACCCAGGGCAACGCCGCGCACAAAGGCCTGCAACTGACCGCCCGCAACGCTATCGCGCCGCGCCAGCTGGATCGCACCGGCGACAAAACGTTCAAAGGCCAGAGAATGGCTGGTGGCCGACATGGAAGCGCTCATGTTCAAGAGTTTGCCCTGATTGCATTGGCCAGAGCGTCATACTGGGTTTCTGTTACCGACGTATATTCGCGCCAGACTTCCCGCGATGCTACCGCCAGTTCATCGCGGTACCGGCTGTTCTGGCTATAGGCGGCCATAGCCTGGACCATTGCGTCGGGATCGGCCAGCACATGGGCCTCGTGACGGGCGGGCAAGCCTACAAAGGCCTGATCCGTTCCCATGACGGGCCGCCCATAGGCCAGGGCTTCGATGGTTTTGATCTTCAGCCCCGTGCCTGCGGTCATAGGGTTCAGAACGCAATCGACCATGTCGTAGAAGTCTGAAGGGTGATTGACGCGCCCCAGGGTTATCGGGTGCGATTGCAGAGTGCCGACGTTTTGACAGACAGATCCGGCCACAGCCCAACGGGCCGTTGATTGCGGCGCGACCAGAGCCCTGTCGAGTGCGCGGGCCGAGGCGATGTTCCACGGGTTTGCGCTTCCGAAATAGCCGAACACCGGGTTGTCCGTATACGGACGTTCAATGGCGGGTATGGCATCGATCAGGTGGCCCGCAATCTGCACCCTGGCTTTCGTGCGCGCGGCCAGAATGCGTTCCTCTTCGTCCTGTATGGCCAGAACAAGGTCTGCGCGGTCCAGTCCGCGCCGCTCTTCCTCGACGGTGGTGAAAAACCATGAGGGTTCCAGACCGGCGTCGATGGCCAGCCGTGCCCGGTCGCCAAAAAGGTCGTGGGTGTCGAGAATGCGCAGGCTGTCGTGCACAGCCTCGAAGCAGCCGGACAGCCAGACATAGTTGACGATCACGGCGGAATAGCGATTTTGGGCTGTCAGGGCGCGGACCCTGCTGACCAGCGCATCGGGGCACCAGTCATCCAGCCCCCAGTGAGAGGCAAAGGACTGTTGCCTGTGTGGCAGCTTGTCCAGCAGGTGAACGGCATTCCATTCCTGCTGCATCTGGTACAGGCCGTCGTCGGTCAGTCCGGCCAATACGAAATACAGCAGGTCCACCTCGATCCCGCGCCGCTTTAACTGGCGGGCAAAGGCATGGATGCGGGCGGAGTTCCCCTGATCCTGGGGGTGGGTATAGGTGGGGCTGACAAGCAAAACCCTGGGCGCGCGGCTCATAGGGCGGCCCCCGCGGGTCTGCGGGCCTTGCGGATGACGTCGGCCAGTTGTCTGGCATAGGTCTGTATAGACAGGTCGGTTCGCGCAAACCTGGCCGCGGCCTGTCCAACCGATCCCCGGTGATCCGGCGAATGGTGCAGGTGCAGCAGAATGCCAAGTAGCGCGTCGGCTGTGCCGGTCGCAGGCATTTTGACCACACAGTCGTCTGGATATTCGCTGTACGAGCCTGTGTCGGTGACTATGGCACAGGCCCCCTGGGCCAGGGCGCGGGCGAGGGACCCCGAGCTTTCACCGACCGAAGGGAAGCGAAGGTTGATGAAGACGTCGCTGACCGCAATCCAGTCATCCAGCCGATCTTCGGAGGCATAGCCGGTAAAGATCACCCTGCCATGCAGATTGTCATAGCCTGCGACGATGTCGTTCAGGTCCAGCCTGTCGTGCGACGGACTGCCTGCATGGACCCACAGCGCATCGGGGATGGTCTTGACCAGTTCGGACATGGCCTTTGCGATCAGGTCGAACCGTTTGACGTGGGCGGCAAAGCCGGACGTCACGATCAGATAGGTCGTGTCTGCCACACCCAATTGCGCGCGCACGGTCTCGCGGTCGCGCGGTGCCGCCTGCATGGCGAAATGGGGGATGACGCTGACATGGTCTAGAGGGCGACCCGCAGTACGCTCCAGCAGGCGTTTGGCATATCGGGAATGGACGACAACCGCCCGTGACCCGGTCACCAACTCGCCTGTCATGTCGCACAGCATATAGGGCAGTTTGGACTTCAAAGCTTCGGAGGCAAAATCGCCGATCGTGCGCTCCGACAGTTGCGGTGCGCTGTGGCGCATCAATTGCCGGACCTCTGCAGGATCAAGACCCAGCGAGCGGTACAGGTGAAGCAATTGAAGGTCATGCAATATCACCACGCCCGGCACTTTACGGGCCTGCTCCAACTCGGTGCGGTGCTGCCAGTTGTTGCCGATCTGGTAGATGCGCAGCTCGCCGCTCTTGGCCGCGCGCTTCAGGGCCACACCTTTGGGCGCGGTGCCGCCATCGGTTGAAGTGACTGCGGACTGCACGAAATAGGGGCGAAGTGCCTCCATCATGCGCCAGGCATAGTCCGCAATGCCGTTACGGGCCGGTGGCAGCGGCGTAAAATGGGTGATGCGTGGCCTTATGAAGCGCATGCTTCAGCAGTAGCACGAGAATGCGCTTCCGCTACGCCCGTCAGTCCATTGGCCTCAACCACAGCACAGGTGATGTGATAGAGGCTGCTGGCGCGGCTCGGCTCGATAGCGGGGCGACCATCGGGTTCCAGATGCTCCCACCAGGCACCACGCACCGGATGGTCGAAAAAGCGCCGCATCGAGGCCAGCGCTGCGCTGACCTCGTCCAGTCGCTTGTCGCGGTTATGGGCTTCGGCAAGCCTGAACAGCGAGGTCTTGGCCTTCAGACGTTCGGTCTGCGGCCACAGACGGTGACGCGGATCCAGTACGGAATGGTCAGGGCTCAGGGTGTTGACGGCCAGGTCCTGATCGCTGACCCCGTGCTGTTCGCCGGTGTTGAAGATGGCCTGTGCCGGCGCGACCAGTTCGGGGCGGTTGCCGCGCTCGGCCCAATCCATCAGTAGCCATGCCCACTCGAACTGGTGGCCCGGTTCGATGCCCTGATGTTCCAGACTGTCCAGCGGGGTCCAGTCGCGTGCGAAATATTCACGCACCGCATGGCAGCGGGGATCGATGAATTGAGACACGCACAAGTCGGACAGGCGATTGGCCATCTGGGCCCAGCGTGGCGCGTCCGAAACCTTGGTCCATGCAATCGCGGCTTCAAGCAGGTGCATGTGCGGGTTTGATTTCAGGATGGTGGCATCGTCCTGATAGCCGCGTCCGTCCGCAGTGCGGTGGTCTTGATCCAGAATGTCCAGAAGGGCGTTGGCCCGCGTCTCCAGGGCACCTGCCCTATGCGGCATCGCACTGCTGGCTGCGGCCAGGGCGAACATGGCAAAGGCATAGTCATACAGGGTAAAGCTCGCGTCGATGACGTTGCCCTCAGCGGTGACGCTGGCCACCAGACGGCCGTCCGGCTGTATGGATCTGTTCAGCAGGAAATTCAGACCGTGCTCGATCAAGGCATCGCAAGGCCCGCTCCAGCCCAGCTGTTTGGCCATAGCGAACACATAGATCTGACGCGCTACAAGACGCGAGCGGCGAGGGTCGTCGCAGAGAGTGCCATCGGCGTGGATACGCTCGAAAAAGCCACCCTTTCGATCATCGGTGCCGACGGTGCTCCACAGGCTGTAGGCACAGTCGAACAGCCACTGACGGGTCGTATCAAGTTCAGTTTTGAATCGTACTACGGCACCGGAAGTCATGGCAGCCTCGCTGAGAGATGGGGGCGGGCTTGGAATGGCCCGTAGCTAGGCGAAAGAGTACTATAAGTATTAGGCCTGCGGAAATAGTGACCGCAGGCCGCTTGTCACACGGATACAAATAAAGCGCATTCTTAGATCTGGGCTAAAAGCTCTGTCTGGGCGCGGTCGAAGTCTTCAATAACTCCGATATCAATAAAGTAACAGTCTCGTTTCACGCAGCGTAGCTGACCTTCAAGAGCCAGTGGCGGCAAGGTCATCTGTTCGAGCGACCCATCCTCGGGCAGGAATTCAACGATCGACCTGTCGAACAGATAGACACCGCCATTGATGTATCCGGGGCCGGATGCAGAGCCAGAACCGCCAAATACGGTAACGGTATCGCCGTCTGTCTCTACGGCACCGTAGCGGGTGCGGTCATCGACATGGCGAAGGGACAGGACGCCCAGGACGGATGGTGTCATGAGGCCATCAAGGTCACGCAGCGGCGCGTTTAGCCACGAGTCGCCGTTCAGCAGATAGAAACGCTCGTCCAGTGCCTCGCGGGCATGCCAGATCGCGCCGCCGGTCCCGACACGGCCCGGCTCTACAGCGACCTCGATCGTGGTGCCCGGATGCGACTGCATATAGGACCGGGCAAAGGCCTTGATCTGCTCGTTCTCGAAGGCGGCCAGAAGCAGAAAGCGGTCCAGTCCTTCGGCACGCAGACGATCCAGCAGAAACGCCAGAAACGGACGGCCAGCAACCGGCAGCAAGGGTTTCGGCGTGGATTTGGTCAGCTCGCCCAGTCGCGAGCCGATGCCGCCACAGAGGATGACGGCCTGACGAATTTGCACGGCATTCATGGAGCTGTGGCCTAGGACAGGGCGCGCCAGGAGATGGCACCTTCGGGGGTGAATTTGCACGGCAAAAGCTTGCCGGGTTGGCGGGCCAGCACGTCGACCAGCTTCTGGCGAAGGTGAGGCGGGCACACCAGCATCAGGAAGCCGCCACCGCCTGCACCGGACACCTTGCCTGCCAGCGCGCCGGCTTCCATCGAGAGTTCGAGGATACGTTCGATCTCGCTGTTGCTGATGGCCGAAGAGGTCGCCTTCTTGGCTTCCCAACCGCGGCGCAGCGTCTCGGCCAGAGCGTTGATGTTGCAGGTCAGCAGAGCTTCCTTCATCGCCACAGCCTCATCTTTGAGGCGCATCATGGCGTCGAGCGAGGACTTGTTGTTGTCCGAGATGTTCTTCTGCTGGGTTTCGATGATGTTGGCCGATTCACGGGCCTGTCCGGTGTAGTAGAGCACCAGAGAGGCCTCCAGCTCGTTCACCATCCGCTCGGGCACGCGCAAGGGGTTGATGATGGCGTGACCCTTGGCGCCGAATTCCATGAAGTTGAAGCCGCCGAAGGCTGCCGCATACTGGTCCTGCTTGCCGCCAGCGAGCAGCAGGTCCTCGCGTTCGATCGAGAAGGCGAGACGGGCGACATCATACTCACCCAGCGGCAGGCGCAGATAGTTGCGATAGGCTTCGACCAGGGCCACCACCAGGGCGGACGATCCGCCCATACCCGAACCGCTGGGAACGTCAACCGAGGTGCGCACGGTCACGGCCAGCGGCTGGCCGTTGTTGAAGTCGCGCACAATGCGGTTGTAGACGCCGCGATGAAGCAGGGCTGCACCTGACAGCGGCAGTTCGGCGACAGCCTCGTGATCGAAAGACTGGTCGTGTTCCAAAGCCACGAAATGAACGCGGCCATCGGTGCGCGGTTCAAGATAGGCATAGGCATACAATGCCACGGTGGCGTTCATGACGAAGCCCCCGTGGTCATCGCAGAAGGGAGACAGATCTGTTCCGCCACCGGCAAAGCCGAGACGCAACGGAGCACGTGCACGGATGGCGCGCGGACGGATCGGATCAGTCGGAGTCACAGTCAGTCGTATCCTTGAAGGAAGACAGCATCGGCCGCTTCGGCGCTTTCGTAGACCTTGTAGAAGGCCTCGATCAGTTCGACGCCTGTAAAGGTTTGGGGCTCGGGTCCGGCACCGTGAATGGTGCCGTCAAACACGAGCTCACGACCGACGATGGTGCCGATCGGTGACGCCGGCATGTCATACAGGGTCTGTACGAACGGCAGGATCGGCAGGTCGATCTCGTTCAGAGAATAGGGATAGCCGTCAAAGAGCGACGGATCGTAGTCGGGCACCTTGAGATCGATACCGGCGTGGGCGACCATCCGACGAAGTGCCTCCAGCAGAACTTCGTCCGTGGGGTGGTTCATCGAATAGAACATCTTGGTGCGGAAGGCGTTGGCTTCGATGTAGTCGGACATCTTCACATCAACATCCTGCTCGCGGTGGCGCAGGTTGGCGATGCTGTCGCCGATGGGATCGGCCGGAAGGACCTCTGAAGCCCGGGGGCTGGTAAAGGCTTCCCATGCTTCCTGTACGGATGCACCTTCGGCATAGGACTTCTGGATCTGCAGGAAGTGATAGTCCGACAGCGGGCCGGTCAGCTTGGCACCGCTCTGGGCGTACACATATCGTACGCCCGGGAAATAGCCGTCAAAATAGATGTTCGGCCAGATCACGACCTTGTCGCCGAGTTCCTGACGCAGAACGGACGGACGAACGAATTCGGCAGGGTAGTCGTCGTTCACACGCTGGGAGAAGACGACGTCTGCCGAATAGATTTTCTCTTTGATCTCGGGTGTGTTGAAAGATCCGAGATCAAACACCGGCGGAACGATAACCAGCTCTGCGCCCAGTCCCAGAAAATGCGTGATCTGGGTGAGCGCCTGAGCCTGACAGTTGCCGATAAATACAATCTTCATAGCAGTTAGCCGACGGCCTTCATGGCAATGCCAGCCAGGCCGTTATGGAAGTGGAAGGAATCGTAGACTTCAATGTCTGCGTAGCCGAGGGAGGCCAGATGCTCACGGGTGATGGTGCGCAGGTGACCATCGCTGAGCGGGACATTTTCATCAATAGGGCAGGCGAGAACCACATACTTACGCGCGATCCGTTCCAGTTGGGCGATAAAGCCCTCCATGTCCGGAACGTGCTCGATCGTATGGCTGCAAACAACGATGTCGTGGCTCTTGGGTTCCAGATCGAAGATATTCATCTGGACTGCAGAGATGTCCTTGAACTCTTGGCCTGCGATGCGCGGCAGATCGGGGTCCAGATCAAGGCTGGTGACCGGATCGAACTTCAGGGTGGTGAAGGCCAGCGGGTGGTGAAGCAGGCGCAGTAGGGCCGTTCCGATGCCGGTGCGGCCGCCGACATCCAGCAGGCTGAGGGTCTGGAAACCCTTCACGCGCTGAGAAATGAATCGCGAGATATCACCATAGAAGTGCAGGGACTGGCTGTCACAGCGGAGGCGGAGAAGACGGGCCTCATCGGCGTCTGTAGGCAGGGGAGAAAAAACACTATCTACGGTAGGTAACATATTATTATTTCCCTAAGTCGGACATCGCAGTGATTCGTGGATGGTCCGCGATTTCTAATATCGTCCAATATTAATCATGGTCTATAGAACGTCTCGGCGAGATCAAGTGTTCTTCCTCGCGACGACGCCATATCCTATGGATGACGGATGCCCGCACTTGAATTCGTGACTCCTATACCCCCAATCATTACGGGGACGGCGTCCTACTTCGACCTTTTAGTCCGGAACCTTGACCGCGCCGTGCTGGATCTGGCGCAGGTTCGCATCGTCACGGATTCCGATGCCTGGATGCGTGACGGTTTAAAGGGGGATTTCCCCATGCATCTGCACGGGGTACCCGTCGTGGACTGGCGCGAAGTCGAGGTCGATCCGCCGGGAGATACGACACGCGTCTATTTTCTGGCGAACAACGACAAACACGTTTTTGCGCACCGTATGCTGGCTCGCCAGTCGCAACAGGCGAAAGGGCGGGTAGTCTCGGTTCTGCATGATCCGTCGATGTTCATGGTTCACGAGCACATGATGCGCACGGGCGAGCCAGAGTTCGCGCTGGACAGGGTTTCGGACATCATGACCAGCCAACTGGGGACATTGGCACCGGGGCTGCTGCGCGGCTATGCCAATGGCTGGCTGCCGGATGCGATATCCTTCGGTGTTCACTGTATGGGCAATGCCCTTTCGCGTTCGGATGAAATCTGGACCCACAGTGTTTTCGGTGCCAACCGCGTCCTTTACGAGAATGATTTCACCGGCATGCGCTGCGCCGCCATCCGTGTCTGCGCGCACCCGCGTGAAAAAGAAGAGGCAGGCGAGGCGGTATCGGCACCGCGCCGGGACGATCATTTCAACATCGGTGTTTTCGGCTGGGTCACGCCGCCCAAACGGGTGGCGAGTGTGATCAAGGGCGTCGCCCTGGCCCTGGATCGCCTGAAACCTTCCGAACGTGCGCGGGTCAGGCTGCGCATTGTCGGCAAACGTCCGCCTGTCCCGGACTATGATGTCGTTGATATGGCCATGCGTCTGGGGCTCAGGGACCATGTCGAGTTTGTGGACTATCCCCCTCAGGAAGAGTTTGCGCGCTATATTCGCGAATCGGATCTGGTGTTCAACCTAAGGTATCCGTCATGCGGCGAGACGAGCGGCACGCTTGTTTCGGCGCAGACACACAATATCCGCGTAGTCGCCAGCCGGTACCAGGCATTTCGTGAGGCTACGGGAATATGGCGTTTCATCAATGTGTCAGAGCCATATGAGATATGGGATATCGCCGATGCGGTGGTGGATGCCATACGCGAACCGGCACAAGCATTAGATACTGTCGCTTCGACTGTAGCCCCGATTGAAACCCTAGTTGCGCGACTGGTGCGTGCTGAATTTCAGGAGACACTATGAAGGCGGCAAAGCGCAAAATCGCGCGTTTCAGGAACAAGGTCGTCAACTTTGTCCGCAAGAGACTGGCTGCGCGTAAGCCCAAGGATGTCAATGGACGCATCCGTCAGCTGGAAGCCGCCTATGATGCGATGGCCCAGGACTTTGCGGTCCTGAAGGCCGAGCAGCAGATGGCCGCCGTGCGCCAGCAGGCTCTCGTCGATTATTACGAGACGCGCATCGACCGCATCTATGCGCGACTGTCGGCGCAGACCGCGGGCGTGGAAACGGTGGGCATCCATATCGCCCAGGACGGACCTGCCGATGATGTCATCCTGGACGGCTTTAAAAAGGCGCTTCAGGTACAGGGCGGCTACGTCAACATTCCGCTGCCTTCCGTGCTGAGCGACTATCTGGAGCCGGGTGACATACGCGGCCCGCTGACGCTTCAGGGCTTCAAAATCCGTCGCGGTATCGCGCAGGAACAGGGCGACGGCGTTCTGGTCCAGAAGCTGGATCGCGGCAGCCAGCAGACGGCACTGTATGGCCCTTACAAAAAGCTGCTGCCGGGGCGTTATTCGCTGACGCTTCGGGCGCAGGCCGTGGATGACCGCTCAAAGTCCAGGCTGGACGCGGGCTTCGATATTTTCTGCCCTTCGGTGGACAGGACCTTTGGCGAGGCCCAACTGGCCGCGACCGCCGAAGGAGACTATGCGGCGACGGTAGTCTTTGACTGGCCCATCGAGCTGGCAGAGCGCGAGGTTGAACTTCGCGTGGTGCAACGTGCGTTGAAACCCTTCAAAATTATCGGCTTCGATATTCGGGCCAAGGACAACAACTGATCATGGCTGCTCGTAAACCTCGTTTCGTCCTGGTGGACCCCAGCTTTGACGGTACCACTGGTGACAAGTGGCAGTACGCAGTGGCGTTCGCGGCATCGGCTGCGGCGAATGGTTATGAGTTCCATCTGGCTTCGGCGCGTACCTCGCCAAGCATTACTGCAGTGCACCCCGAAATCATCGAGCATCGTGTCTTCACGCATGGTTTCTACCAGCACGACAAGATTGTCTCGCGCCACGAGCTGAGCCCCGAGAATGCGGCCGAGCGCGCTCTGGCTCTGCGCTATACCCGCAAGATCAACCGTGCCGAGCAGGACATCAAACGGGCGTGGGACCGCAATGACCGCGCCGCTGTCGAACTGGGCGAGCGCCGCCTGCGCGCCATCAAGCGCGAAGCCGCCCGTGTGGCACAGGAATCCGAGCAGCGCCGAGTGCAAAATGTGCCGGTGCCGTTCAACCGCGATGACTATGGTCTTGCACTGGCCGAACTGATCGAGGAACTGGATCTGGGGGCCGGTGACCGCCTCTTCTTCCACACTGTCACGCCCGCCATGATGGAGAGCCTGTCAGAGGCGCGCCTGCGTCTGGGCATTGAACGGGTGGTCGAGGCGGATGCCCACTTCCTGTTCCACTTCGGTGCCGAGGCGTCTGACGCCCGTACCTTCCTGGACCGCTATTATTCCTACTCCCATTTCGGGAGCATGGCGCAGCGCCTCCGGACGGGATCGCCGTTCAAGAACAACTATCTGCTGGCCACCAGTCCTGAACTGGCGGAGGAGTGCAGCGAGCTTTTCGGTGTGCCCTGCGGTCTGTTCGAAGGGCTGACCAACCTTGGGGTGATGATGCAGGCGATCGGTGGCGAAGCTGCCGAGGCCGAGCTGCGGGCCAACCGTTCGGGACCGTCCCTGAAGGACCGCCCCTTCCGCGTCGTGGTGCGGGCCGTCGATATCAAGCCCGAAACGTGCGATGCCTTGAAGGCGGCCGTGTCGCTGTTCAAGGGGCAGGGCCTGTCGCTCGACCTGCGCGTGATCTATCACCACAATGCCATCCGTCCCCTGCGTGATATCGCTGCGGTGCTGGGGGATGACGTTACCTTCGTCGATACCGAGGACAACGACGACTACATCCGCGCAATGGCCCAAGCCGATCTGGCGGTTCTCAGCTATGTGGCCGAGCACTATGCCAAGCGGGTGAGCGCGGTGCTGCACGACTGTTCGGTCATTGGCGTGCCGTGTCTGGTTCCTGCCGAAACCACCATGTCACGCACCGCCGAATATGCCGACATCACCATCTACGAAGACGTCTCCGAACTGCCGGGACTGATCTACAGCGTCTGGAAACAGCGCACATCACCCCAGGCAGGCGAAGTCTCCGACAGCCGCATGGCCGAGGCACGCCGTCGCTTTGCAACTGATGTGGTCGAGCGCGTCATCGCGGGCCAGACCTCGCCCGCGATCGTCGCCGAGGCGGACCCCAAGGTTGTGGTCGTTGTCATGCCCGCATGGGGGCGCTGTGGCAGCTCCTTCGCGATGGAAGCGCAGATCCGTTTCTTCGTGAACGCGGGTTATTTCGTCATCCAGACCTTCATGTTCGACAAGCCGATCGTGCCGATGGCGAATATGGATTACCTGTGGCTGATCCTGCGCGAGAACTCCGTCTACACGCGCGGCAATGTGCAGCGGATCATGTTCACGACACCGGATCGGATGGAAGCACTGGAAGACAGTGACGACTATCTGGCCATGACGCCGTTCCACCAGCACCTGTCCCGTGTGGCCGCCGGCGAGATCGTGGAGCCTGCCCTTGCCAAGGCCTGCCGCGAGGCGGACCTGACGGTAGTGAACCACGTCTTCCACAGTGCGTGGGCCAAGCGTAACTGCGGCGGTCCAATGATCCTGGAGACGCACGACATCCAGTCGTACCAGATGGCCAAATGGCCCTTGATCGACGCCCGTGATGAAATGCCGGCGGCTCTGTCGTCCTTGCTCAAGGACGAGATGGCCGAGGTTGCGACCTTCGATCATGTGATCAATGTCGCGCCGGAGGAACACCGCATTCTGAGCCTGTCGGCCAAGGCTTCGACCTTGCTGGTACCCTATATCCCGCTGCGCAAGCCCGATCCGGCCATGAAGCGTATCAGCGACCTGATCCCGAGCGAGGGGTGGGGGGTCTGGTACGAGGGCATCGACCAGTTCGACCTGCTGCTGGCGGGTGATTCCCACCCGGCCAATGTCGAGTCGGCCCACTGGTTCATTGCCGAGGTCTATAAGCCGTTCTTGCAACCGAAGGGCTACAGGCTGGCGATTACCGGACGCCTCAGCGACAAGATGTACGAGCGGTTCGAAGGCGAGATGGGCGTTTTCTATGCCGGTTTCGTCAAGGATCTGACGACCATCCGCGCTCTCAGCAAGGTTTCGGTTCTGCCGGACCGCCGTGGCACGGGTATCTCGATCAAGACGCTGGAAACCTTCCAGGAAAGGGCTGCTTTCGTGGCGACGCCTGTGGCGATGCGGGGGCTGGAAAGCGATGTGATATCGCGTATCCCGACCTTCGAGAGTGCCGCGGCCTTTGCCAACGAGGCCAAGCGCCTGATCGAAAATCCCAAGGCCCGCGATGCGCTGCGCGAAGTGGGCCGCCAGGCCTATGAGAGCGTTTCGGGAGAGGTGCGGTTCAATGGGGAGTGGCAGCGCATCGTGACCTCGCTGACGGCGGGAACCGATGCGGGCTGAGACCTTGCCCCTGCTTGAGATATTCGTGCGTCCGGCCCCTGCGGGGCTGGATGCCGATATCGCACTGGATGTGACCCTGATATCGCTCAGGGCGGCACAGGCAGCGGGATACCGTCTGTCTGTGAGCCTGACCTATGGGCTGCCGGAGCATGTCGAGACGGGCGGTCTGGACCTGCGCGCCATAACCGGTGTCACCGGTGAAGGTGATCTGGGGTTGTCGGCCCATGCCGCGCACCGCTTCTTCCTTGTGCTTGAAGCCGGGCAGGCCTTCCCGTGGACACTTGCGCCACACTATCTGTTCCAGGATGGCCGCGCCGTCTTTTTCGGACAGTCGGGCGGGACGGATGGCCTGACACGGGTGCGGGCCGCTCTGGTCAGCGGAATGGCTGCTCCGACGGCGGTGGTCGCTCCGGATACGGCCACCGTCTACTCGACCCGTCTGGCAGAGCGGGCCTGTATCATGCTGCGCTCCATGCACGGGGATGCGGCGCAGCGGTTTGCCGGAGGCTTTGGATGCGAGGCCACCCTCTATGCCCTGATGAACGAGGACCGGATGCATATCGACCATGTGCTGGTCGAGAGCGAGCGCTCGCCTCTACAAAGCATCACCGATTTGTCGGAAGACAAGGCCTCCGGAGAGCGGCTGTACGCCCGGCTGCGCGGTCGTTAGTCGCTCAGAGGGCTGACAGATAGGTCAGCTTCATATCGCGCAGCCTCAGAAAGCCCTGCAGCTGTGCGGCATCGGTGGCCACCATACAGTGGGCCGCATCCGGGCGCGTGATCTTGGCTTCCAACGACACCTGATAGCGCCCCGATTTGCGCAGCAGGGTGGTGAAAAGCGTCTTCTCCAGCGCCGCACCGCCCCATTGGAAAGCCAGTCTCGGCACGCCGGTTTCAACGTCCACATCCAGATCCAGTTCGATCTTCCATATACCCGGCATCAGGAAGATGAACGGACCGGCCAGAATATGCCGCGCCCGTCCTGTCAGGTTCACCCAGCCCTCGTGATCGGGCGTATAGGCAGGAGATGTTGCAATCAGCGGGGCGCGCCAATCCCAGCTCTGACCCGGTTCAAGCGGCCATTGGACGTACAGGCGCTCGAGTTCGGCGGTGCTGGCCGACAGGTCGAAATCGCTTTCTGCGGGCGGCAGGTCGTCAAAGCGGATGGTCGCGGCACCGTGCTCGCGCAGCCAGTACACACCCGCAGCAGCGCCGGAGCCGTGGGTCAGTGCCCAATGGTCCGGCTGATCCGGCTGCAACAGCTTATGGATGGCGATCAGGTCTTGCATGGAGCGTGGCAGGACCACGGACCATCGCGCATCGGGGTGCAGCAGGTCGAAGTCGATATCCTGATAGATGCAGACATCGGCCGTCGGCGCGGCGACCAGCGCGTCGGTCGCCTTTTCGGCAACAAACTCCGCGGTGAGACACTGCTCGGCCGCCAGGGCCTGCAGGCGTTCGACAATGGCACCCGAATGCATGGATGCCGGAACAAAAACCAGGGGGGAAAGCGCGTTCATTACGCGGCTCTTAGCCAACTATAGACGTCTACGGCTTCCTCGATGTCATCGAACATCTTGGCCTTGCCGCTTTCGATGATGAGGGCGCGATCGCAAAGCGAAGTGATCAGGTGCATATCGTGCGAGGCGATGATGAAGGTCCGCTCCTGACGCCGCTCGAACAGTTCGACCTGACATTTGCGCTGGAAGCGGCTGTCACCCACCGCGACCAGTTCATCGATCAGGTAGCAGTCGAACTCGATCGCCAGCGACAGGCCAAAGGCCAGACGCGCGCGCATACCCGATGAATAGTGCCGCACCGGAACCTTCAGCTTTTCGCCGAGCTCGGCGAAGGAATCCACGCGATGCAGAGTCTCGCCGATGTCGCGGTTATACAGACGCGCCAGAAAGCGGATGTTGTCGTAGCCGGACAGGCTGCCCTGAAACCCGCCGCCGAAGCCGATGGGCCAAGAAGCCGTGCAGCCCCAGTTGATCACGCCTTCGGTCGGCATCAGGGCACCGCCCAGCATCTTGATCAGCGTCGATTTACCCTGACCGTTACGACCCAGAAGCGCCAGTCGGTCCTTCGGCTTCAGAGCAAAGCTAAGGTCCTGGAATACACGATGTCCGTTGGGATAGGTCTTACCGAGCTGCCGCACATCCAGTGCAAGCCGCTCGGCAGTGTCCTGCGAAGCAAGAGACATCATTCGTGACGGTGCTCACGGATACCTGCCCACAGCAGGAAGCTACAGGCGAAGATCAGAAGCGAGGTGATGAAGACCGTCAGGATCGACAGAAGGCGGCGCGGCTGGGTCGAGGCGTCCGGCAGGTTCGGCTCGACCACGCGGTCAAGGAACAGCAGCTGGCGGCGGGCCTCGATACGGGCGGTTTCCAGTGCCTGGTTGGCGGCGGTCAGGGTGCGCGCGGCGGCGTCACGCTCGAACACCAACTCTTCGTAGCTGGCGATCTTGGGGGCCAGCGAATTGGTGTTGCCTGCGATCTTGGTGCGTTCCTGATCGATCTGCTGGCGGAAGGATTCAATGCGGCGGTCCAGCGGTGCCAGCAGCGGGCTCTGCGGCGTCTCGCGTGCGATCTGGCGACGTTCCGCCTCCAGTCCGGCCAACTGGGACATCAGGCCGCCGAGCAGTTCGGCGCTGGCCTTGGCCATGTGTTCCGGATCGACGATCTGCTCGCGGTTGCGGAAGTTGGTGACGGCGTTCTGGGCCGCGGTCAGACGTTCGGTGGCTTCGCGGACGGTGCGCTCGCCTTCTTGGATAGCCGCCTGCGAAGAGCGGATGTTGATGTCGTTGACGACCTTTTCACCGCCCAGCAGCAGGCTTTGGGTCACGGCCTGCGCTTCTTCGGGAGTAAAGGCTTCGACACGAAGGGTGCTGATGCCGGTGGTCGAATCGTAACCGACAGTGATGAAGCGCTGGATGCCCTTGTACAGGTCTTCACCCGTACCTTCCTGCCACGGACGGACGGCGCGCGAGAGCGGGTCGGCCTTGGGCGAGATGAAGATCTTGGACAGGTCGTGGCGCTGTTTTAGGAAGTCGATACCGGCACGCGAGCGCGTGAATTCATGCACGATGAACGCATCGGTCGAGGTCGGCGACAGGCCTACGCTGGCCAGGGAAAGGCCAAGGGCGTTGGGCCCGGTCTGTCCGGCGCGGCGCACGACAAACCGCGTCTCGGAGACATAGCGGTCGCTGGCGATGCCCATGTAATAGACGGTCGCGGCAAAGGTCGGCAGAGCGACCATGACCAGCGCAGCCAGCAGAACAGGCTTTTGCCACCAGCGCACCTTGCGCTTTTGGACGCGCGTCTGATCCAGCGGCTCTAGGAAGCGGATTTCAGCTTGGTCAGACATGCATCACTCAGTTTCGATGTGGTTGCTGAACATGTTCAGCATAGCGAGGCCAATGAGGATCAACACACCGCCGAAGGCAATCGGATACCACGGCGTGTAGTGGGTTTTGATAAACTCGCCCCATATACCGGCCCGAACCATTTCAATAGCGTGGGGGAAGGGGATGTACAGGAAGTATTCGCGATACGAAACCGGCACGTACTCTGCCATGACGAATGCACCGGACAGCGGGATCATGATGTAGAGCAGCAGGTTGTTCAATCGTTCGACGGCATCGAAGCGGATGGACAGCGCCGCCAGCACCAATGCAAAGCCGAATGAAACCCAGGCCAGAATGAACCAGCCCGCATAGAGCAGCAGCCAATCCTTGGGCAGGTCAACCTGTCCGAGTGCCAGCAGCAGCACATAGACGATGAAGAAGGCGAGGGTAGAGCCCAGAACCTCCAGAATCGCCCGTGAGATATAGATGTGCAGCGGTCGCACCTTGCGGTGGAACAACAGTCCGGTGTTCGCCTGAAGGGCATGCAGGGAGTGCGTCACCAGATGTCGGATCACCAGCAGGCACATATAGCCGCTCATGGTGAACGGGGCGACGCGGATACCGAATTCATAGTCGGGCTTGATCGCCGACCACAGTGCGATAACGGCCAGACAGAAGGCCAGTGGTTCGGCGATCAGCCAGAAAAAGCCGATACCTTCGCGGCCATAGCGGGTCATCATCTCGCGCATGATCAAGGCGTACAGAGTACGGCCAAGCTCTATAGTGCTGCGATAGAGAGAGTACAGAGGCGAACGGCGTCGCTTCCGAATGACCTCCCCCTGGCTTTGGACTTGTTGCATTTCGCCCTAGGTGCTCGACTTCCAGTTCGCCACGATTACAGCAAACCAACCGTGCGATAAACGGTTTCCAGTCGTTGCTGGTATTTCTCTGCCGAGAACATATTGGCCCTGCGTGGTCCCAATACTTTCAGGTGTGTACGTAAATCGTTGTCAGTATCAAGCGCCGTGATGGCCTGGCGAATGGCATCGGGATCATAAGGATCGACAAGAATCCCGGCCTCGCCGACGACTTCTTCCAGTGCGTGACCCGTCGAAGCCAGCACAGGCGTCCCCACGGCCATAGATTCCAGCGCCGGAAGACCGAAACCTTCATATAGGGAAGGAAACAGTGTCGCGCGGGCGGTGCGGATCAGGCGGTCCAGCACCGAGCGCGGCATGTAGTCCAGCTTGATGATGCGGCTGCGCCCATGCTCCTGTACGCCATTCAACAGGCCGGTTTCATATTCGTCCAGCCATGAACGGCCGCCGACGATGACCAGCGGTGTCTGGCTGCGGCTTTCCAGATAGGCCTCGACGATGCGGCCAAGGTTTTTCTTGGGCTCGATGGCGCCGTAAAACAGGAAGAAACCGTCCGGTTCAAGGCCAAGGTTGGTGGCCAGCCAGTCGGCATCGGCTTCTGCGTCGCCCATATCGGGCTGTATCACCGGCTGATAGGTGACCGACACCTTCTGCTCCGGAAGCAGGCAGACCTGCATCAGGTCGCGCTTGGTGTGTTCGGACACGCAGATAATGTGGTCGGCCCGTTCGCAGCTGGCTATGAGCTGTCGATAGTAGGCCGGCTTCTGCTCCTTGGTGGTGTGGGGCAGTTTCAGCGGAATGATGTCATGCACCGTCAGAATATTGACGGCCTGCGGTGCGTGCAGCGGCAGCGGACAGGTCCAGTGCACGACATCCGGAACCGGTATGGGCGTGCCTGACGGATCGAAGCGGACAGGTGTGACCGTGCCATATTGGCTATAAGCGCGGTTGGCGAGGTAATAGATTTCCTGGGCCAGCCAATAGCTGTGCGCTGCGGGGCGACGCATGCCGTCCGTGGGCCAGATGACCTGATCCGAGGGAATGACGGGATGGGCGGTGCGTCCGAACCGGGCTAGACGGGTGCCGATGGCGCGCTTGAACCCGCCCTTGGCCGAGCGGTTGCTGCTGGCGATCACGGCCACCTCGTCCATCACCGCCGTTTCCTGGCGCGGGACGGATGGGCCATAGAGCACCTGCCCACGCGCACCCATGCTGGCGATCCCTTCGAGAAGAGTGTGGCCATAGGTGGCGATGCCGGTGCCATGAGGCATGGCCAGGTTGAAGCCGTCGATACAGGCTGTGATCATCGCGCGGGATATCAGTCGCGTTGGCCCCACGCACCGGCACGCGAAAGCGCACTGGGAACGGGGCGATTGAGGTGGTTGCCGATCCAGCGAGCGGTTTCGATAAGGGCATCCAGATCATAGCCCGTTTCAAACCCGCCGCGGTGGAGTGCGTAAACGAGATCTTCGGTCGCCAGGTTCCCTGTCGCGCCCGGTGCGAACGGGCAACCTCCGATACCGCCAACCGAGGCATCCAGAATATCGACACCGGCCTCGATACCGGCATAGGCGTTGGCCAGCCCGGTGTTGCGGGTATCGTGGAAGTGCAGGCGGAGTTTGGCGTCGGCCGCGACCTGACGTGCGGCCTCGACCTTGCGGGTTACACTCCACGGGTCTGCGACGCCGATCGTATCGGCCAGGGCGATCTCCTTGAGACCGAGTTCGGACACAGCCCCGACCATGTCCGTGACCTGGCCTACCGAAATCTCTCCATCGAACGGACAGCCCCATACGCAGGACAGGGTCGCCGACAGGGACGGCACAGCCTCGCCCGCACCTTCGGCATTGGCGCGTCCGGCCACGATGTCGGCCAGCATCTGAAGCTGTTCCTTCGGGGCCAGCCCCTGGTTCTTCAGGCCGAAGCCGGTGCTGACAGACAGCGAGACATTGACCTCGTCCACCGCCGTGCCCAGCGCCCTGTCATATCCCTTGCCATTCAGAACAAGGCCGATGCGGCTGCGGCCCGTGTGGTGGGGCAGTTGGGCCATCACCTCTTCGGCACCGGCCATCTGGGGCACATATTTGGGATGGACGAAGCTGACGGCCTCGATACGGCGGGCACCGGCGGCTTCGAGCCTGCGGATGAATTCCAGCCGGATTTCCGGACTGAGAACAGTCTTTTCATTCTGAAGGCCGTCGCGGGGACCGACCTCCACGATTTCGATGAAACGACGGGTCATGGACGGGGGGAATCCTGGGGTTCGCTGGTGATCGGCGAATAGATGGTCAGGCGCACATCCTCGCCGTTGGAATAGTTGTGGCCGCGCACCTCGCCAACGGCGCGTCCAGAACCGCCCAACTCGGCCAGCGCCGTGCGGAAGGCCCGGTCGTCACGCGCTTCGACCACGACCGGACGGCCCTCTGCCAGAGCCTTGGCCGCTCCTTGGCCGTCTGTCAGCTGGGTCTCGCGGCCCGTCAGGAACACAAAGCTGGGCTCGTGGAAGCCGGTAATGGCGATCGGGCCGGGCAGGCGACCCTGTGCCGGAAGGACGCCGGCGAGCTTCATCTTCTCGACCAGTTGCGGTGCCACGGACAGCGGCTTGAGCTGACGAAGCGTACCGGCCAGGGCCGCATGGCCGATGACACCGAAACATATGGCGGCCAGCACGGCGGTCACGGCGGCGCGGTTGACCAGCATGAAGCCACCGATGGCTGCGGCCATGACCAGACAGACGATGGTGACATTGGCCCATGTCTGGGCGGTCGAACGGCCGAACTCGGTCAGGCCGTACAAAACTATGAAGCTGATCGCCACGGCCACCAGCAGGCCCAGTGCGGCACCGGACCAGCGGGTGAACCGGCTCAGGGGTTGGGTCAAGGCGGCGGCCATGAGTATGGCCAGGGCCCCGAAGGTCGGCAGGGTGTAGTGCGCCAGTTTGGTGGGAGCCAGCTCAAACACCAGCCATGCCGGTACCAACCAGCAAACGGCAAAGCGGATGATCGACGCCTGCCGTTGCTTCCATGCGGTCGCCACCGCGGCAGGCAGCAGCAGGGTGGCCGGGAAAAGAAGTATCGGGGCCAGCGCCAGATAGGTGCCGAACGGTGCCCCGTGGCTTTCGTGTGCGCCAACCAGTTTGGGGGCCAGATCGCCGCCCAGCGCCTGCCGCCAGAAACCGCCATCGGTTGCGATGGTTATCGCAATCGCCCACGGACCGATGATCAGGGCCAGAACCGGAAGCCCCCAGCCCCATCCCAATCTGCCGATCCAGCGAATGTCGCGGTCCCATATCGACAGGGATACCATCGTCAGCAGTATGACCATCGGCCCGATGGGGCCCTTGATCAGAATGGACAGTCCGACGGCCAGCCAGAACAACAGCTTGTGTGCTCTCTCGGTATTTTCCCCGTTACGGACAGACAGATAGATCCGCCCCATAGCGGCCAGCGCCAGAGTGGTCAGCCCGCACAGCATGGCATCGGTTTTGGCGATACCGGCTTCGGTGGACAGCAGGAAGGTCGTACCCAGTATCGCGCCGGCCAGAAAACCGGCGCGTTGGCCCAGGGCCACGCCAGACAGCCATGCGATCGCCCAGGCCGCCAGCATGGCCCCCAGAAGGGACGGTATCCGGTAGGGCTGGATGGCCCGGTCAGCCGGATCCGAAATCGTGCCGACCACAGCAGCCTGCATCCAGTGGATACCGACCGGCTTTTTCCAGCGGGGCTGATCCTGATAACGGATGTCAACGAAGTCGCCGCTTTCCAGCATTTGCGACGAGGCTTGCGCGAATCGCGCCTCGTCACGGTCTAGCGGCGGCAGCAGCAGCAGACCCGGCAAACCCGCGATCAGGGTCAACAGGGCAGCCAGCGCGGGGCCGCGCCATCCGGCGATAAATCGATCCAGGTTGGGACGCGTCATGGCGATACTCGTATCACGCGTCGATCAAAGGGTGAAAGCTTTTGCCGTGCAATAGCTTCAACCTGTGAATCGGGGCTGTGAAAGGGGACGTATCGCATCGCGGAATCTTGAGGTACATCCAACACATGACCCGATCCGCCCCGACGCCGTCGTCGCCTGATTTCGCCGATGAAACACTCGTCTCGGTGGTTGTACCCGTACATGACGAAGCGGGGGCTGCGGTCACGCTGGCGCGCGATATCGCCACGGCGTTCGAGGGTCGTCACTTCGAGATGATCTTTGTCGATGATGCCAGCAAGGACGACACCCTGAGCCTGCTTCGTGCGGCGACACAGGAGCTGCCCATGCTTCGGGTCCTGTCGCACGGGCGGAATGCGGGGCAGTCGCGTGCCGTTCGCACGGGGGTGCTGGCGGCGCGGGGCGGCATTATCGTCACCCTCGACGGCGACGGGCAGAACCCTCCGCACGATGCGCCGGGTCTGGTGGACATGCTTGTGGCCGCGCCTGCGGATGTCGGTCTGGTCGGCGGTCGCCGCGCCCGGCGTCAGGATAGCGAGGCCAAACGCAGGGCCTCGCTCTGGGCCAACCGTATTCGCAAGAAGCTGTTGCATGATGATGCGGATGACACCGGTTGCGGGCTGAAGGTTTTCCGTCGGGAGGCCTTTTTGCGCCTACCGTATTTCGATCACATGCACCGCTATCTGCCCGCGCTGATGATCCGCGAGGGCTATCGCAACCTGTATCGGGATGTGGATCACCGCCACCGCGAGACGGGACGGTCCAAATACACCAACTGGGGACGCCTCAAGGCGTCGATCTCGGACCTGATGGGTGTGATCTGGCTCAAGTCGCGTTGCCGGTCACCGGGCCGTATCGACGAGTATTCCGCCTAGCTGAACGCCAGGAAAATGGTGCTGACCAGCAGCAGTTCTGTCAGGCGCAGCAAGGGCTGGTAGAGTGAAGACATTTAGGGCTCCGGCAAGGTTCGCCCTGCGCGAAGCAAGCACGATGCCTGAGGCCTAGATTTCCGTGGCCTTGCGGATGCCTGGTGACGGTCGCCGGTCTTTAGTCCCTGAATATTCTCGACTTAGATAGGTGCTGCGGGCGGTGTCCAGCACCTCGGGGCCGCCCTTCAAACCGCGTTTCCTGCCGGGCTGACCCAGAACCTGGGCGGCAAAGGCCGCCGGTGGTGGCGGTGGTACCGAGGCAGGCTTTGCCGAGGGCTTTTCCCCGGTGGGAACGAGGGCCTTGGAAACGTCGGGCTTTCTGCGGTCGCCACGGCGGCGGTCGCCCTTGCGGTCCGCCACGGGATCGACGGCATTGACGGCTGTCGGGCCCACGGCTCCCGTCGCAGAGATGGGATCGATGGGAGGGCTCATCCTATTGCCCCGAAGCTTTTGACAGCCTGTCCAACTGGGCCCGCATGGCTTCCATCTGCTTCTTCATCTCGGTGAGATCGTCAGCAGCCGCAGGCTCGGCCTCGGTCTTGGCCTGGGGTTCGGACGGGGTTTGTGCGGCCCCATAGCCAAAGGCGGGGAACATCCGCATGGCGCGCTCGAACATGGCCATGTTCTGACGGGCGGCCTCTTCCATCAACGAACCGCCCGGTGTCTGGGCAAAGGCGCGTGTGAACTGCTGGCGCAGTTCGTCCTGCTGGCGGGTGAAATGGTCCAGCGACATTTCCAGATACGACGGCAGTACCGCCTGCATCTTGTCGCCGTAGAAGCCGATCAGCTGGCGCAGGAATTGAACGGGCAGCAGGGCCTCGCCTCGGTTTTCCTGTTCGAAAATGATCTGGGTCAGAATCTGGCGGGTCAGGTCGTCGTTGGTCTTGGCGTCATAGACGACAAACTCTACCCCCTGACGGACCATATGGGCCAGATCGTCCAGCGTCACATAGCTGCTGGATGCCGTGTTGTAGAGACGACGGTTGGCGTACTTCTTGATGACGACGGTACCCATCGAATTTCCACCCTCTGAAGACTTGTCTGCCACGCTTGTTCTCGCGTTTTGTTGTGCAGCACACCATCACGCATTGCGGGCGCTAAGGCGAGTCTCGTTTTTCAAACTGTGGTGAAGTCGATGCTCAGCCGAAATTGGGGGCCAGCACCACGCCGATCAGAATGGCGGCCCAGTGCATGCCTGCGCCCGCAACGACAAAGCTGTGCCAGATGGCGCGGCGGAACTTCAGCGCGCGGTTGATGAAGAACAGCACCCCGACCGTATAGGTGACGCCACCCGCCACCAGCAGGCCCAGTGCCACCGGCGATACGGTGTCGATCATCGGCTTGATGGCAAACACGATCAGCCAGCCGAACAGCACATAGACGCACGACCAGAATACGTCCGACAGGCGCGGCACGAACATCTTGGCAAAGGCACCGCCCAGACCGATCGCCCAGACCAGCAGGGTAAAGCCGATCGAAAGCGAACCTTCAAAGCGCTGGGTCGTGATCGGGGTGTAGGAGCCTGCGATCATCAAAAAGATGAAGGCTTCGTCCAGACGGCGAAGCACTGGACGCGCCGCGCAGGGATGGGTCTGGTTGTAGATGGTCGAGGCCGTCAGCATGCCGATCAGGCACAGGCTGTAGAGAAGGGTCGCCGCAAGGGCCCCGATACCCGAATAGATACCGGCCAGAGTCGCCAGAACGCCCGCACCGACCAGTGCCGCAATAAGACCGACCAGATGCACCCACAGATCAGCCAGCTTTTCAGCGCGGCTGGCATAGTGTTCTTCCATGTCCAGCTCGTCGGCCTTCATCATGTGGCGGCCAAGGCGGTTCAAGAGGTTGGGCTTAGGGGTCATGCGACACATCCGTTCGGGCTGCTACGCGGTTACAGATCTATAAACCCGCCAGCGCGATCACCGTTCAACATCATAGGGGCGGGAAAATGACGATGCCGCGTAAGCGGTGTGAAATCAGCTAACACTCAAGCCTAACTTGCACGCAGAATGCTGCATGTGCGAAGACGGAAAAAATCCTTTGGGAGTGAATATTGTGAAAGACGTCGTCATCGTTTCCGCCGCCCGCACGCCGGTCGGCTCCTTCCTCGGTTCGCTGTCGTCGCTTCCGGCCTCCAAGCTGGGCGAAGTCGCTATCAAGGGCGCGCTGGAGCGTGCTGGCGTCTCGGGTGACGAGGTTGACGAGGTCATCCTCGGTCAGGTGCTGCAAGCCGGTGCAGGCCAAGGTCCGGCCCGTCAGGCCTCGATCAATGCCGGTATCCGCAAGGAAGCCGCCGCATGGTCGCTGAACCAGCTGTGCGGCTCGGGCCTGCGCGCTGTGGCCCTCGGCTACCAGCAGGTGGCACAGGGCGATGCCAACATCGTCGTCGTCGGCGGTCAGGAATCCATGTCGCAGGCACCGCACCTGCAGGTCCTGCGTAACGGCCACAAGATGGGTGCCGTCACCCTTGAGGACCACATGCTCCGCGATGGTCTGCTGGATGCCTTCCACGGCTACCACATGGGCCAGACCGCCGAGAACATCGTCGAGAAGTGGGGCCTGACCCGCGACGAGCAGGACCAGTTCGCTGTCGCCAGCCAGAACAAGGCCGAGGCGGCGCAGAAGGCTGGCAAGTTCGCCGATGAAATCGTTCCGGTGACCGTGCCGAGCCGCAAGGGCGATGTGGTTGTCGATCAGGACGAATACATCCGCCACGGCGCCACGCTGGAGGCCATGGCCAAGCTGCGTCCGGCCTTCACCAAGGATGGCTCGGTCACCGCCGGTAACGCCTCGGGTATCAACGACGGTGCGGCCGCTCTGGTGCTGATGTCGGCTGAAGAAGCGGCCAAGCGCGGTCTGGAGCCGCTGGCCCGCATCGCCTCGTGGGCGACCGCAGGTGTCGATCCGGCCATCATGGGCACCGGCCCGATCCCGGCCTCGACCCGCGCTCTGGAGAAGGCGGGCTGGAAGGTCGAGGACCTGGACCTGATCGAGTCGAACGAAGCTTTTGCCGCCCAGTCGCTGTGCGTGGTCAAGGAACTGAACCTCGATCCGGCCAAGGTGAACGTCAACGGCGGCGCCATCGCCATCGGTCACCCGGTCGGTGCCTCGGGTGCCCGTATCCTGACCACCCTGCTGTTCGAGATGAAGCGTTCGGGCGCGAAGAAGGGTCTGGCGACCCTGTGCGTCGGCGGCGGCATGGGCGTGGCCCTGTGCGTCGAGCGCGCATAACTCCTGCTAGACTATAAGCTGGACAATAAGATAGGCCTGAGGGTGAGCAATCGCCTTCAGGCCTTTTTGGTGCCTGCTGCCTTGGGAGGGACCGCGTTGGCCGAAGAGATCGACAAAAGAATTTCGTATTATACGCGCGGTGCGCAGGCCTATAATTTCGGGGACTATCTGACGGAATATTTTGTCGAGCGGATGCTGGTCGAGCCTTTCGTCTGGGCCTCCCAATACCGGCTGATCGGCAGCGCCCTCAGTGATGCCTTGGTCGATTTCGACCTGAACGGATTGCCCGACGAGGCCCGCGTCGCCTTCTGGTGCTGTGGGGCCCGCGACGAGAACGGCCTGTCGCCGGACCGCAGGGCGCGAAGCGATATCTGGGGGGTGCGCGGCCCCTTGACGCGACAGCTGCTGGAACTTCCGGATGACACGCCGCTGGGTGATCCCGGCTATCTGGTGCCCTTGCTGCACACACCGCAAAAGATAGAGGCGCTGGCAGGCAAGACGGCCTCTATGGTGCATGTGTTTGCGCGGGATCGCAGCGAGGAGTTTCGCCGGACGGTGGGAGCCGATGTGGCCCTCAGCGCCTCGGTTGCCTCGTTTGAAGAGCTGGAGCGGTTGTTCGACCAGATCGCCTCGGTCGATTTCCTGTTCACCGCCTCTCTGCACGGGGCGATCATCGCCAGCGCCTTTGGCACCCCCTTCGCCTTCTGGGACTACGGCGAGGTCGATATTCCCTTCAAATGGCAGGATTTCTGCGCCTTGCTGGGTATCGACTGCGAGTTCAATCAAACCCTCGAACAGGGCCGTCTGTGGTGGGAAGCGCAGGGCAAGCGCCAGCGTTTACCGGCATTGGTGCCGATGCTGGCCGCCTGTCCGTTCACGGTGCGCCCGTCCATCTGGCAACGGGCCATCGCCCATGATGCGGCCAAGGGTCATGCCGTCCCCGCGCACCCCGTCGGATTCGACCGCCAGGACTGGATTGATCTGGCGCGGCAGAGGAACCGTGCACGTCCCGATCCGGACAGTGCCGTGCCCGCCCGTCATCTGGCCCGCGCGGAACTGCAGGCGGCCAGCAAGGCCCTGGATCAGGCTGTGGCCGAGATCGACCGGCGCATGAAGGCGCTGGAACTGGATTTCAGCCAAACACCGCAGATCAACTTTGCCCAGGGGGCAGCCGGTCACGCCTTGATGACACAGGGCTGGACCCCTGCCAATGAGATCGCGCCGTGGAGCCTGCCGCCCTTCGGCGAGATTGTCCTGCCCGCCGGTAGCGGTTGGGAAAGGGCAGAAACGCTGTCTGTATCGGCCTATCTCTATGTTCCGAAACAGGCCGACGGCACGACCAGCCGCAAGGTCTGGGTATGGTTGAACGAAGTGCTGGCTTTCGAGCAGAGCTTTGACAATACCGGTGACGGAGACAGTATGGAGGTCAACCTCTCCATGCCGATTGCAGCCCATCTGAAGATGCCGAGAGATCTGGTGATCCGCATCTGTCTGGAGCCTGTGCCGGTCCCGTCCGAACTGGGTGTATCGGACGAAGACCGGCCCATCGGGCTGGCACCCCTATGGCTCAAACTGGCCTAGAAGCCCCGCCGCCACAGGGCCATCAGGGCATAGCCCGGCTTGGCATCGCGGCGGTGTTGTTCGTCGCGGATCGCGGTGGCTTCAAGCTGCAGGACCGATCCGCCCGGTAGCTCGTGCAGGCTGCGCATGGACATGTCGATCTGGCGGCCCGACGGCGCTGCCGAGAACCGGCGGCGCGAGAAGGTGACCGGATCGAAATAATCCAGCGGGATGTCGGCCAGTGTCGCTTCAAAGGTGCCGCTTTCGACACGCAGGGGCTGGCTGATTTCCCACGTCAGGGTGCTGCACCCCGTCCACCATCCCTTACAGCTGGCCTGCAGTCCGAGGTTCCAGCTGGAGCTAACGGCGGCCTGGGACAAGGACAGGAAGCGACCGTCGATATCGGTGCGCCCCATGCCGACCTCACCGGTCAGGGTAAGGCGTTCGCTCAGGCGTACATCGCCACCCAGAGCGGTAAAGCGTGTGCTGGAGGGCAGGGCCAGATCCGAGCTCATCGGCATATAGGTGCCCAGCGGACCCATCTTCTCTTCGACCTGACCAAGGCTGAAGGCCAGTCCACCGTTGGCAAAGCGCCAGTCCAGCCCCATCCGGCCATAGGTGGCCGCATCGCGTTCGAGCGATTGCAGCGGCAGCCGGCGGTCGCCCGAGCCGCTGTCGGCACTGAGGATGATGTGGCTGTTATCGCCCGTGTTGAAGCTCATGACGCCGCGGACCGCATGGTCCACCTGTGCCAGGGAGGCAAAGCCGTCACCGGCACGGGTGCGGAAGGGCGAACGCGCGCCACCTTCGCCCTGCCACGCGGCGAAGGACAGATTGCTGGTAGAGACCTCGAACAGGGCCTCGCGGCGATCTTCGGTGCCCATCCACGGGGCACTGTAAAGGTCGTATCGCTGAATCACAGGCTCCGGTTCGGGCATGGGAACAGCGGCGGCCAGCGACAGATAGGTGCCTGCGGGACCAAGCGCCGCCACCGTGGATTGCGCCATCGGTCGCGGCGTTTCCGGCTGGTAGCTGCGGCGCGGTGCCGAACGGTAGACGTCGGCGGCATTCACCTTGAACAGACGCTCGTATTCGTCATAGGCGATGGTGGCCATGCTGCCGGTACGTTGCATGGCATCGCCGAACGGCCCGCCCAGCCAGGTGCCGGGCGTGGTCCCCAGACCAATGGCGGTTGCGCCTGTCGCGGAGGGGGTAGAGGTCTGGCCGATCGGACGGAAGGCGGCGGCAATATCCAGTTTGCCACGCCCCCATGTCGTATCGGTGCCGGTGTCACCGGCATCGCTGGCCGTGCGCAGGATGATCTCGACGATCTCGCGGCCCGTCAGGTTGGGGAAGGCTTCTTTCAGCAGGGCCATAGCCCCGGCCACGACGGGGCTGGCGAACGAGGTGCCCCCCAGGCGCCAGCAGCTTGTATCGTCACAGTCCCCGATCACATCGGAACCGGGGGCAGAGATATAGACGTTCTGGCTAACGCCCGCCTTGTTCGAAAAGGACGCCATAGCCCCGTTCTGACCGTGCGCACCGACCACAATAATCGATCCGGCAAAGCGGGGATCGGACGCATAGCGACCGGGCCACTCGGGATTGTCTCCGGCTTCGTTGCCGGCGGCGATGGCAAAGATGATGCCCGCATCGACGCCCCGTTTCAGGGCGGCCTCGAAGGCTGATCCCAGCTGCCCCTCGCCGCCGAGCGACATGTTCACGATCTTGGCGCCATTGGCGATGGCATAGTCGATGGAGCGTACCAGATCGGCGGATCTGAAGCAGAACTCCTGATCTTCTTTGGCGCAGTCCGAAACATCGGCGCGGATGGACATGATGCTCGCGTTGAAGGCCACGCCAACCGTCCCGCGGCCGTTGAACGGCGAGGCGATGAAGCTGGCCACCCGCGTGCCGTGACGGTCGGGCCCTTCCGGCGAATTGCGCCCGACAACCACATCGGTTGAAAGGGGCGAGATGTTGGCGGACAGGTCGGGGTGGTCCATGTCAATGCCGCTGTCGACAACCGCGACGGTCACCCCGCGGCCGGTCGCACCGGCCTGCCATGCGGCGTAGACGTTGGAACCGGCTACGCCCCAGTTGCGCGTGTACTCGCCCGCGCTGCTGCCCGGAATGGGTGGGGGCGGCGGTGGAGGCGGTGGCGGAACGTATGTCTGAATGGCAGCTAGTCGTGCAGGGCGCAGCCGCTCCCCCCGATACAGCCCCAGCCCGTAGCGCAGCGGCTCACCGTTACGAGACCAGTTATTGAGCAACGCCACATCGCTACGCAGCCGGGCCACCGCCCTGGCTTTTGGCACGGTGTCCGTCATCCCAATTCGGTAATAGTTCGAGACATCAAAGGCGAGCCGATGCAGCAGCTGACGGTTGTTCCATGCGCTGCTGCACAGAGCGACCA
>NZ_DJFS01000045.1 GCF_002432125.1 Brevundimonas sp. UBA5866 | reverse complement strand
GGCCTCGGCCGTGCCTTCACCAACGTCCGGCAGCTTGAACACGTAGTTGCCCGCGCCGGCCGCAGCGGCCGCGACGGCGGCAGCGGGGACATCGGAGGCGACTTCCGACTTCGGCTCTTCCTTGGCGGCGGGAGCGGGTGCGGCAGCCGGAGCAGGGGCGACTTCCTCGGCGGCGGCATTGCCTTCGCCTTCAACCTCGAACTCGACCAGAGCGCCGCGCACCGGAAGCATTTCGCCCGGCTCGCCGTGCAGCTTGCTGACCTTGCCCTCGACCGGAGAGGTGATCTCAACGGTCGCCTTGTCGGTCATGACCTCGGCGACGATCTGGTCTTCGGTGACGGTGTCACCAACGGCAACGTGCCACTGGACCAGCTCGGCCTCGGCGGTGCCTTCACCAACGTCAGGCAGTTTGAATACGAAACGACCCATATCAACGGCCTCCCGTCATGACAGACTTCAAAGCGTCAGCGACCCGTTGCGGGCCGGGGAAATATTCCCACTCGAAGGCGTGCGGATAAGGCGTGTCCCAACCCGTGACGCGGGCGACAGGGGCTTCCAGATGATAGAAGCAACGTTCCTGAACCAGCGCGCTCAGCTCGCCGCCGAAGCCCGAGGTTTTCGGGGCTTCGTGGACGATGACGCAGCGGCCCGTCTTCTTCACGCTAGCCTCGATGGTCTCGATATCCAGCGGAACCAGCGTACGCAGGTCGATAACCTCGGCATCGACGCCAGCGTGTTCCGCACCGGCCAGCGCGACCCAGACCATGGTGCCATAGGCGAGGATGGTCACGTCATTGCCCTCGCGCATGACGCGGGCCTTGCCGATCGGAACATTGTATTTCTCGGCCGGAACCTGCGCCAGTTCCTGCGCCTTCCACGGCGACACGGGCTTTTCGTGCCAGCCGTCAAACGGGCCATTATACAGGCGCTTCGGCTCGAAGAAGATCACCGGATCCTCGTCCTCGATGGCCGAGATCAGCAGACCCTTGGCGTCATACGGGTTCGACGGAATGACGACCTTCAGACCCGCGATGTGGGTGAACAGGCTCTCAGGGCTTTGCGAGTGGGTCTGGCCGCCGAAGATGCCGCCGCCGTACGGCGAGCGGATCACCATCGGACAGGTGAACTGGCCACCCGAGCGATAACGCATCTTGGCCGCCTCGGACACGATCTGGTCGTAGGCGGGATAGATGTAGTCCGCGAACTGGATCTCGACGACCGGACGCAGACCATAGGTGGCCATGCCGATGGCGGTGCCGACGATGCCGGTTTCCGAGATCGGGGCGTCAAAGCTGCGGGTCAGGCCGTGCTTCTTCTGCAGGTGGTCAGTCACGCGGAACACGCCGCCGAAATAGCCCGCGTCCTCGCCATAGGACAGGACGGCGGGGTCCTCGGCCATCTTCACGTCCAGCGCCGAGTTCAGCGCCTGGATCATATTCATGGGCGCGATGCCGGTAGCAGGCGCGACCGATGCCGGTGCATCCTTCTGGTCAACCATGTCGGCTTCAATCTTGTCGTTGATTTCGGCCATGCGATCAGACTCCCACTTCGCGGCGCTGCTCGACCAGACGCCAGTCCGGTTCGGCAAACACTTCTTCGAACATTTCCTTCACGCTCGGGCGCGACTGGCCCAGCGTGCCGATGGCCTCGGATTCCTTGGCGGCGGCGCGGACCTGCTCGACGGCCTCGGCCTCGGCGGCGGTCTGCTGCGCGTCGGACCATTCACCGATCTTGATCAGGTGCTGCTTCAGGCGCTCGATCGGATCGCCCAGCGGCCAGTGGTCGTGCTCGTCACCCGGGCGGTAACGGCTGGGATCGTCCGAGGTCGAGTGCGGGGCACCGCGGTAGGTGAAGATCTCGATCAGGGTCGCGCCCTGATTGGTACGGGCGCGCTCTTCGGCCCACGCGGTCGCAGCCCAGACGGCGAGGAAGTCGTTGCCGTCCACGCGCAGGGTCGGCAGGCCATAGCCGATGCCCTTGGAGGCAAAGGTCGTCTCCAGACCGCCAGCGATGCCCTGGAAGGACGAGATAGCCCACTGGTTGTTGACGATGTTCAGGATGACCGGCGCCTTATAGACGGCGGCGAAGGTCAGGGCCGAGTGGAAGTCGCTCTCGGCGGTCGAACCGTCACCGATCCATGCAGCGGCGATCTTGTTGTCGCCCTTGTAGGCGCTGCCCATGGCCCAGCCGACAGCCTGCACGAACTGGGTGCCGAGGTTGCCCGAAATGGTGAAGAAGCCATAGTCCTTGGCCGAGTACATGATCGGCAGCTGGCGGCCTTTGATCGGGTCTGCGGCGTTGGAATAGATCTGGTTCATCATCGACGCCAGCGGATAGCCGCGCGCGATCAGAAGCCCCTGCTGGCGATAGGTCGGGAAGCCCATGTCCTCGCGACTCAGGACCATGCCCTGCGCCACGGCGATCGCTTCCTCGCCGGTACATTTCATATAGAAGCTGGTCTTGCCCTGACGGTGGGCGCGGTGCATCCGGTCATCGAAGGCGCGCGTCAGGATCATGGCCTTCAGGCCGCGACGCAGCGTTTCCGGATCAAGCTTGGGATTCCAAGGCCCTTGGGCAACGCCTTCATCATCCAGCACCCGGATAAGACGAAAGGCAAAATCGCGCATATCGGCCGCTGTGGTACTTACCGCAGGTCGATCGACCGCACCGGCTGCATCCAGCTGCAGATGCGAGAAATCAGGCTTGTCGCCTGGACGTCCTGACGGCTCCGGCACTCGGAGCGACAAGGGGGGCGTATTCTTCATGGTACCATCCCGTCCGGTTATTCCGCACGCGTTTCCTCGTTACAAAGGCATAGCATGGCGCGGGGCTGTGCGCTGTTCCAAATATACCCTTGCAATACTATGAAATAGGGTATTTTATTGCGTCGAAACGCAAATTGGAGAACGCCTTTGGCCGACGAACTTGATCCTATCGACGCCCGCATCCTCGACATCCTGCAACAGGATGCTGGACTGTCGGTTGCCGAAGTCGCTGATCGCGTGGGTCTTTCGGCCTCGCCGTGCTGGCGCCGGATCAAGAGACTGGAGGATAGCGGCCTGATACGCAAGCGCGTAACGCTGCTCGATGCCAACCTTTTGGGTCTGGACTTCGAGGTTTACGCCATTGTGAAACTGTCGCTTCCGTCACGAGAGAACCTGGACATTTTCGAAAAGGCTGTCGCGGACTGGCCTGAGGTTGTCCAGTGCGCGACCATTACCGGCCGCGAGGATTATGTGCTGCGTATCATCACGTCCGACATGCACACCTTCGACAAATTCCTGCGCGACAAACTGTTGACGCTGGGCATCGTGTCCGACTGCGCCAGCCACATCGTGACGCGCGGCGTGAAGAATGTGACGACCCTTCCGCTGGGCATCATCACACCACACGTTTCGTAAGGCTCTAAGCCAGACCTTGCATCCCTGAACGCCGCCCCTGCAAAGTGGGCGGCGTTTTCATTCCACGACATCCACCAAAGGGGACCTGAATGATCGAATACATTATCGAAGGACGCCGTCGCGATCTGGGCGGTTTCGAAGTCTCGCGCATCCTTCCCCACGCCCAAAAGCGCATGGTCGGACCGTTTGTCTTTCTCGATCAGATGGGGCCGGCAGAGTTTGCGCCGGGCAGCGAGGCGATCAATGTCCGCCCGCACCCGCACATCGGCCTGTCGACCCTCACCTATCTGTTCGAGGGCGAGATCATGCACCGTGACAATCTGGGCTATACCCAGCCGATCCGTCCCGGCGAGGTCAACTGGATGACCGCCGGATCGGGTATCGTCCATTCCGAACGCACAGATCCGCTGAAGAAGTCGCAAGGCGGTGCGATGCACGGGATGCAGGCGTGGGTCGCCCTTCCGGTTGAAAAGGAAGAAATCGCGCCGTCCTTCACCCATCTGGGCGAGGAGGCGCAGCCGACCGATACATCGAACGGAATCTTCACCCGTCTGGTCGCCGGCGAGGCCTTTGGCGAGCGTGCCGGTACGCCGGTCGAAAGCCCGCTCTTCTATCTGCACTACGAACTTCCCGCGGGTGCCAGCTTTGCGCCCCCTCCAGGTCCGGGCAAGGCCGGCGGGTACAGTGAACGCGCCCTTTATGTTGCCGCGGGCGAAATCGAGGTCGATCACCAGCGTTTCCACACCGGACAGATGGTCGTGCTGGCCGCGCATGCCGAACCGCGTGTAACCGCCCTGCAGGCCGCGACCGTCATGGTGCTGGGTGGAGAGCCTGTGGGTGAGCGGCTGATCTGGTGGAATTTCGTCTCTTCGTCCAAGGCGCGGATGGAGCAGGCCAAGGCTGACTGGACTGCGGGCCGCATGAAACTGCCGGTTGATGACGATCTGGAGTTCATACCCCTGCCGGATCAGTGATTTGCCCAGAAAAGAACAAGCTTTGCCGTTTACTCCAAAGTGGCATCTAGCATGTCGGAACCATCTCCGGCATGTACGCCATCTGTCTGTCACGCCTGCCCTTCCGCACTCGCGCGCGGGACCAGTAACGAGTTTTGTATGTCCAGCATTGCCCCCGTTTCGTCCGCACGCGTCGAACAACTTCTGCGTGAGGTTTCAGAGCGCCACGCAGGGGAGTTGGCAGACCGCTTCTATGATGTCCTGCTGACCGAGGAAGAGGCAGGCGCCTTCCTCAACTCTTCCCTGGTGGAAGAGCGTCTGAAGGCATCGCTGGTCCGCTGGGTCATCGACCTGTTCCGCCAGAATGATGCCAACCGCGACACCTTCCGCGACCAGCAGCACAAGATCGGCGAAGTCCACGCCCGCATCAAACTGCCCCTGCGACTGGTGATGCATGGCGCGACGGTGCTCAAACTGCGTCTGGCCGAACGGATTCTTGAGCAGGACCTCGATCGTACCGACCTGGCCGCTGCTCTCATGCGCATCGACTATCTGATCGATGAAGCCATCGCCATCATGAGCGAGGCCTATATGCAGGGCTCTGTGCGGCGTGCGCAGGTCGATGAGTCCTATCGCCTGTTCGCGCTGGGTCAGGACATCGCCCACGAACGCGACGGACAGATCGCCGCCCTGTTCGAATGGCTGCAGGGCGTCCTGTTCCAGATGTTCGCGGGCCATGCCGTGACGCCGGGCCTGTTGGCATCCTCGCCCTTCGGCCTGTGGCTGACCCACCGTGCGGGCCTGATCTTCGAAGGTGCGCCCAGCCTCAAGGCCATCGAGGCGCTGATATCGCGTATCGATGCCGACATCCTGCCCCGCATCACCTCGGCCCATGACAGAGGCCAGGACATGAACGCCGCCCTGGTCGAACTACAGGCTGCTGTCCAGGAGATTAAATTCCTGATCACCGACCTGTTCCAGAGTGTTTCGGGTCTGGAGAACGGGCGCGATCCACTGACACGCGCGCTGAACCGCCGCTTCCTGCCGACCATTCTCAGCCGCGAAATCTCTCTGTCCACCAACGCCGGCGCGCCGCTCAGCCTGATGATGCTGGACGTGGACCACTTCAAGTCGATCAACGACACCCACGGCCACTCGGCCGGTGATCTGGTGCTGAAACAGGTGGCCGAGATCATCGCCGACAATGTGCGCCTCAGCGACTTCGTTTTCCGCTACGGCGGGGAAGAGTTCCTGATCGTGCTGGTCGAAACGGCGCTGGACGACGCCGAGGTGGTAGCCGAGCGCATACGCCAGCAGTTGGCCGCCCGTGACATGCGACTGCCGGCCGGCGACACCCTGCGCGTGACCGCCTCGCTGGGCCTTGCCGCCTATACGGACCACCCCGATTACAACCAGCTGATCGAAACGGCCGACGCGGCCCTGTACCGGGCCAAGAATTCCGGGCGCAACCGCACGGTCATCGCGGCCTAGGCGCGACGCCCTACGAATTGACGCTCCTCCCGCACCAGCAGGAGCGGGCCAAACAAAAACGGCGCGCTCCGAAAGGAACGCGCCGTTTTCATTTCATGGTAGTTTCAGTGCCCCTCAAGTAGCCTGGAGGGCGATAGGGGTACCTAACGCCCCTCAAGTAGCCCGAAGGGCAGTAGGGGCACTAAATAACAGGCCTCAAGTAGCGCGATTGCGCGGTAGGCCCACTCAAAATCAAGCCTGCATCGTCCAGCCTTCGACGCCCATAGCGGCCTGGCGGACCGCTTCCGAACGGGTCGGGTGCGGGTGGCAGGTGCGGGCGATGTCTTCCGAGGCACCACCGAAGGCCATGGTCATGCAGGCTTCACCGATCAGCTCGCCAGCTTGTGGGCCGAAGATGTGAACGCCCAGAACCTTGTCGGTTGCTGCATCGGCCAGAACCTTCACGAAGCCTTCGGTTTCGTGGTTGATCTTGGCGCGGCTGTTGGCGGCAAACGGGAATTTGCCCTTCTTGTACTCAACGCCTTCGGCCTTCAGGGCTTCCTCGGTCTTGCCGACCCATGCCACTTCCGGCGAGGTGTAGATGACCGACGGCACCAGGGCGTAATCGACGTGGCCAGCCTTGCCGACCATCAGTTCGATAGCGGCCACGGCGTCTTCCTCGGCCTTGTGCGCCAGCATCGGGCCGTGGGTCACGTCACCGATAACCCAGATGCCGTCAGCGACCTTGAAGTGGTCGTTGGCGATGAAGCCGCGTTGGTCCGGCGTGATGCCGACGGTTTCGAGGCCGAGACCAGCGGTGAACGGACGGCGGCCGATGGCCACCAGAACCACGTCACCCTTGATCGTTTCGGCAGCGCCGCCAGCAGCCGGCTCGACGGTGAGCTCGACGCCGTCCTTCGAGGTCTTGGCGCCGGTGACCTTGGTCGACATCTTGAAGTTCAGGCCTTGCTTAGCCAGACCGCGCTGGAAGGCGGTGGCCACTTCGGCGTCCATGCCTGCGCCAACCTTGTCGAGGTATTCGACGACGGTGACTTCGGCACCCAGACGGCGCCAGACCGAACCCAGCTCAAGGCCGATCACGCCCGCACCGATGACGATCATGTGCTTCGGAACCTTCGGCAGGAACAGAGCGCCGGTCGAGTCGATGATCTTGCCTTCTTCGAAAGCGACGCCCGGCAGCGGGGTCGGCTCCGAGCCGGTGGCGATCAGGATGTTCTTGGTTTCCAGAACCTGCTTCGAACCGTCGGCAGCCTCGACCTCGACCTTACCTTGGCCTGCAATCTTGCCGTAGCCACGAACGACCGTGACCTTGTTCTTCTTCATCAGGAACTCGATGCCCTTGGTCAGGGCTTCGACGCTGTCGTCCTTGGACTTGTGCATCTGGCCGAGGTTCAGCTTGGGCTTCACCTCGATACCGATGTGGGCGAATTCTTTGTTGGCCGCTTCGTAAAGTTCCGACGAGTGCAGCAGCGCCTTGGTCGGCATGCAGCCGACGTTCAGGCAGGTGCCGCCCAGGGTCGGGTTCTTCTCGACGATGGCCGCCTTGAGACCCAGCTGGCCAGCACGGATCGCGGCATTATAGCCACCGGGGCCTGCCCCGATAATGACGACGTCGTAAGCTTCGGCCATAGGTTCCTCTAAGCATTAAAAGGCGTGCCCCACACAGACGGGCACATTTCGGTTTGGGGCTTAGGCAGACCCTGACTTTGGGTCAACCGCTGCTGCACATATGGGCGCACGTTTTGACCAATGCAAAGCGTAGGTGTGGCTGATCAGCGGCAAATTTCACATGCGGTATGGCTGTTAACGACGAATCTCCGTCTCTCGAACAGCAAAAGGCCGGATGGGTGAACATCCGGCCCCTCGATGCGCCGCGATATGTCGGCCTCAGTATTTGAAGCGCACGCCGACAAAGGCGTTGTAGCCGAACTTCTCGTACTCATAGGTCCGCTCGCGCACGCCGTAGTAACGCACACCCGCGCTGTCGGTCAGGTTCTTGGCCTCGCCGAAGACCTCGATGCCATTGCCGAAATCGTAGCTGGCGGTGAAGTCCAGCTGCTCGCGACCCTCGACATAAAGGTCCAGTGCCGGGTCCTCGGCATTGATCTCTTCCAGATAGTCGCTGCGCTTGGTGTAGCTGAGACGGGCCGACAGACCGCCGCGCTCATAGAACAGGGCCAGGTTGTAGATGCTGTCCGACTGGCCCGGCAGGTCGAACGTGGTACGGCCACCATAGGACTGGGCCGTTTCGATCTCGGCGTCAGTCCAGGTGTAGTTGGCAAAGATGCCGAAGTCCGAAGCCCAACCCGGCATGAAGCCGAACTTCTGCTGCCAGTTCAGCTCAAGACCCGCGATATGACCCTTTGGCGCATTGATCGGTGTTTCGAACTCGGCATCGAACACGTTCCCGGCGATGTTCAGCGTGTCCTCGTACTTCAAGACATAGCGGTAATCGGACAGGTCCTTGTAGAAGGCATTGGCCGACAGTACGCCCAGCGACGAGAAGTAATATTCAAGCCCCACATCGATATTGTTTGACAAGGTTGGCTTCAGGTCGGGATTGCCGATCTCATAGGAGATGTCGGTGCCGTCTGTTTCCTCGACACGGCGCGGGACGATCTGGCTGAACTCGGGGCGGTTGATGGCCCGGGTCAGGGCAAAGCGACCGATCAGATTGTCCGAGAAGCTGTGGCGAACGGTCAGGTTCGGGAAGAAGTCCGTATCGTCACGGTCCACGCGGGCGATGCCGTAAACCTCGTCGCCGTCGGCGGTGACCGTATAGGTCGGTGCCGAGCCTTCGAAGCGGGTATTTTCGATACGCAGGCCAAGGATGATATTCGTCGCACCGATATCGAAGCGCGCCTGACCGTAGGCCGACAGGATATCCTCGCTGGCCTCATAGTCGGCGACCAGCGAGTCCGGCATCCGCCGCGCCGACTTCGCACGGGCTACTGCAAAATACTCGTCCACGAGGCGGTTGTTGAACTTTTGGCCGAGCAGATAGTCATAGTTCACGGACGGGCTGTCCGTCAGCAGATCGCCATAGGAAAGCGACGGCGCATCACCCGCGGCACGGCTGCGGAAACGTTCCTCGTCGGCGACGACATCGCGGGTGCGGTATTTGCCGCCGAACTTCCAGATGACCTCACGCCCTGCGAACTGGCTGGGCAGTTCGAGGTTTGCCGCCAGCGTCAGTTCTTCCTGATCGGTCGTATTCGAACGGAATACATTCTCGCGGAAACGGTATTGGCCACGATCCAGATGCTCCTGCGTCTGGAAGATCGAATAGGTCGGTTCGTAGTGGTTGCCGGTGAAGTCATAGGTCACATCCGGCGACAGACGCGAACGGAACAGCAGTTCATTGCGGTTCGGATAGGTCTGCTGGCTGTCGGCATACGAGATGCTGCCATCCAGAACCGCGCCATTGCCAAAAATGTATTCGCCACCTGCGGTCAGCGTGGTGATCTCGTTCTTCTGGGTGCGGTGACGCAACTGGCGCTCGACCGTCACATCGGTGAAGGTCGCCTTGCGGTCTGTAGAGCCCGCGACAAGGTTATCCTCGTCATAGGTCAGCAACAGCTGGTTCCGGTACTCGTCGTCCTCGAAGATGGCCAGCGAGCCACGCAGCCATGCACGCACGCGGTCGTTGGGGCGCCATTCCAGACCGCCCGTCAGGGCCTGACGGGTGCGCTCGGTGTCATAGTCCTTGAACAGGGTCTCTTCGAGGACGAAGATTTCACGGCCGTCCGGCGTCTCCATGCGCGTCCATCCGGATTCCACATTGTCGGGCCGGCGGTTGGTGCGCGAATAGGAATAGGACAGCAGCGCGCCGAAGGTCTGGTCCGCCCCGAACACGTTCGAGATGTTGAACCCGCCGCGTACGTCCTCGCCGCCATAATCGTTATGGCTGGCTCCGGCATAGCCGCTGACCGCCAGACGGCGGCGGTCGAAGGGCGAGCGGGTCTTGATGTTCACCGCGCCTGCGATGCTGTCGGCATCCTGCGACGGCAACAGGGTCTTGTAGACCTCGACGTTGGAAACTATGTCGCTGGGCAGGGTATCCAGATCGACGGCGCGTGTGCCCGGATCGACCGCCGGAACCGTCACACCATCCACGGACACAGCCGTAAAGGCCTGCGGCGCGCCACGGATATTGATGTAACGGCCCTCGCCCTGGTCGCGCTGGATGGCGATGCCCGCGACACGTTGCAGGCTCTCTGCCACGTTCGGATCGGGATAACGGCCGATCGCATCCGCAGACAGGACATTGATCGTGCCGTCGGCATTCTTTTGCTGGTTCAGGGCGCGGGCAATGCCGTCACCGATGACGCCGTTGACCACCACGTCGGACACAGCCGTCGCCGCCTCTGCGCCCATCACGATATTGACCGCGGTCAGCTGACCCGCCTGCACATGCACGGTCTGCTGAACGGTCGGAAGGCCGATGTACCTCGCCTCTACCGTCGTCTCGCCGGTGACACCGTTCATCAGGAACTCGCCCTGACTGTTGGTCACGGCGCGACGCCCCTTGGCCCGGAGCTCCACCCCCGGCAGCGGCGAGCCATCGGCATTCGTCACACGGCCAACGATGCCGTCTCCCGCAGGCAGGGTCGCCGCAGTGGCAACAACACTACCCTCCCGCGCCATAGCCTGTTTAACGGGCAGACCCAGCATCAGCGGCACCAAAGCCGCGCCCACGAGCAGTTGGAGTTTCATTGCAGCTTCCCCAGACGGAGCGTCGGGTTCGAGCGCTCCTGTGTTCCGGGGGCTGACTAAGTCTTGGCTGCAACGCCAATATGAGATTTTCGCGAAAGGGATTCGGCATTCTGGCAAAGAGAATGCGAAAACCCTTCCTCGCCCGGATCAATGTTAGGCGAACTGTTAAACGCTCAGACTCTGGCCAGCAGCCAGATAGTCTGTGTTCCGTCCAGAGCCTCCTCCGACACAATGGTCCAGCCCGCACGACTGAACATGCCGACCACCGTCGCATGGTCCATATCGCTTACCCATGCGTGGCTGCGGCGCGGTTCCAGAGGATGCGGTGCATCGATAGGGCAATAGGTCACGACAGCACGGCTCGCATTCAGATCCCGCATGAAGGCTTCTGGATCGAGGAGGTATTCCAGCACCCCCAACACAGCGACCGCCTCGACGGCGACAGGCGGCGGGCCATCACGATTATAGTCGCGCACAATCGTGCGTTCATCGCGGGCGACAATGTCGGATGGTATATAGGTCTGAGCCTGCACCAGCTTTTCCAAACCCATCGTGCCACAGCCGACGTCCAGCAGGCTGGTCACAGGCCCCAGAAGCCGGGCGGCGCGGGCCGAACGCGGTGTCCAGGGATTGGCTTCCTCGTCAGCCAAGGCCTCCCAACGCGACTTCAACGTCCCACCCTCGCGCAGGGCAGCTTCGGTCAGCGCGACACGCTCGTCTTCAGACAGAGAATAAAAGGACAAGCTCGCCTCCCAACTTCCGTGGAATGTGGAGATAGCTTTGTTATTTGAGTTTCCGTCAAGCCTGAAAACGGGCCTGAAACGCGAAAGGGGCCCGACCTTACGGTCAGGCCCCTTTTCACGGGTCTATCGACTGGAGCGGGCGAGGCGATTCGAACGCCCGACCCTCACCTTGGCAAGGTGATGCTCTACCCCTGAGCTACGCCCGCATCCGTCAGGACGACTGTGTCGTCCGCGTCGAGGTGGTGGTGAATAGCCAAAGCCGATGCCGTTGGCAACAGGCAAAAAGCTGAAATCATACGCTTTTTGAAAATTTCCGGTTCGCGGCCAAACCTCAAGCCAGAAACGCGAAAGGGGCCTGACCGTAAGGTCAGACCCCTTTTCACGGGTAATCCCGACTGGAGCGGGCGAGGCGATTCGAACGCCCGACCCTCACCTTGGCAAGGTGATGCTCTACCCCTGAGCTACGCCCGCATCCGTTGGACAGAAACTCTGTCCGGCGTCGAGGAGGAGGCGTTTAACCGCCTCCCCTTCACTCCGCAACCGTTTTTTTGAGATCGCGGAATTTTCTTTGCCGTTCTTAGCGCGGAGCCAGACGGATGGCACCGTCCAGACGGATGCACTCGCCGTTGATGTAGACGTTTTCGGCCAGATGCAGGGCCAGGTTGGCATAGTCCTGCGGGGTGCCGAGGCGTTTCGGGAACGGAATCATGGCGGCCAGGGCGTCCTGAACCTTCTGGTCCATGCCCGCCATCATCGGGGTCCACATGATGCCCGGCAGGATGGTGTTGACGCGAACGCCTTCGCTCATCAGGTCGCGGGCGATCGGCAGGGTCATGGCATAGACGCCGCCCTTGGAGGCCGAATAGGCGGCCTGACCGATCTGGCCGTCCTGAGCGGCGACAGAGGCGGTGTTGATGATGGCACCGCGCTCGCCGTCCTCCATCGGGTCCAGGGTGACCATGCCGGCAGCCGACTTGGACAGGACGCGGAAGGTGCCGAACAGGTTGATGGTCACGGTGCGCTCGAACTGCGCCATGTCATGGGCGCGGATCTCGCCTGTGTCCTTCTTGCGCGAGACGGTCTTCTGACCGGTGGCGATACCGGCGCAGTTGACGGTCAGGCGCTCCTGACCGTGGGCGGCGCGGGCCTTGGCGAAGCCGGCGTCCACGCTCTCGTCCGAGGTCACGTCTACCTTGCAGAAGACGCCGCCGATTTCCTTGGCGATGGCCTCGCCTTTTTCTTCGTTCAGGTCGAAGATGGCGACCTTGACGCCCTTGGCCGCCAGAGCACGTGCAGTACCCTCACCCAGGCCACTGGCACCGCCCGTAACAACTGCTGCAATCGAACCGTCGAGCTTCATCGCTATTCGTTCCTATATAAAAATCTGAACCCAGAACTGGCTGAAGGGATTTAGCGGTTATGCCCGCAAAAACCAAAGCGGCATCCCCACAGGATGCCATCGATCCAGCAAAGGCTCTTGTGCCCGTGGTCCATAGAACGAATGCGATGCACGTGAAACGCGATTTCTGGCCAAAAATGCGCCGTGTGGCCTCACGCGTGCCGTTTGCAAAGCAGGCCATCGCTGCATGGTACGCAACACAGGATCCTGAAACGCCATTTCGCGCCAAGGCCATGCTGCTGGGTGCACTGGCCTATTTCGTCATGCCGGTCGATGCCATCCCCGATGTGTTCGCCGTTGTCGGCTTCAGTGATGACGCCGCTGTTCTGGCGGCGGTGCTGGCCACCTTCGGGGCCAGCATCAAGGACAGACACTATGACAGGGCACGTCAGACGCTTGAAAAACTCAGGGCGGACCCGTCAGCCGAGACCGAAGCCTAGTCCTCGGTCACAACCACAATCTTGCCCATAGCCGAACGCGTGTTCAGCGCCTTGATCGCATCGGCGGCACGCTCCAGCGGGAAGACGCCCGAGATGCGAGGCTTGATACGGCCTTCCGCATAGTAGGCCATGAGCGCCTTCATATTGGCCGCATGCCCGGCAGGATCACGCATCACCGCCGCCCCCCAGAACACACCGACAACGGACACTGACTTGAGCAGGGTCAGGTTCAGCGGCAGCGAGGGTATGCCGGCCGGAAAGCCGACCACCAGATACCGGCCGTTCCAGTCCATCGCCCGCAGCGCCGGTTCCGCATAATCCCCACCGACGGGATCATAGACCACATCGGCACCATCGCGCCCCGTGGCCAGTTTGAACTCTCCGGCCAGTTCCTTTTGCGCGGCCTTGTCCATCGGACCGGAGGGATAGATGAGCCCGTTGTCAGCGCCCAGTTCCAGCGCGAACTCTACCTTGTCATTGGTCGAGGCTGCCGCGACCACGCGAGCGCCCATAGCCTTGCCCAGCTCGACCGCCGCAGCGCCTACGCCACCGGCGGCCCCCAAAACCAGAAGGGTTTCGCCCGGCTGCAGATTGGCGCGGTCCTTGAGGGCATAATAGGAGGTGCCATAGGTCATGATGAAGGCCGCGGCCGTCTGGAAATCCATGCCATCGGGAATGGGGATCAGCTGGTCGGCCCTGACGGCGATACGTTCCGCCAGACCGCCCCATCCGGGAACGGCAATCACACGGTCACCGCGGCGGACGCCCTTGACGCCTTCGCCGACCGCATCCACCACGCCAGCAACCTCGGCACCGGGCGAGAAAGGCCGCTCGGGCTTGAACTGGTAGCGATCCTCGATGATCAGGGCATCCGGATAGTTGATGCCGACAGCCTTAACCTCGATCACGACCTCGCCCTTGGCGGGCGTCGGATCCATGACGTCTTCTACAACTAGCGTTTCCGGACCACCCGGGCTCTTGGACAAAACTGCGCGCATGGATACTACTTCGCTCCCCAACGGCTTGGCCGACACAATCCAGACGCTAATGCACGCCATAGGCTCCTGCCTAGAGGCCTAACACCGTTTTAGGAGCATTCATGGTCCGTCCCGCTTTGATCCTGCACGGCGGCGCAGGTGCCCGCCGCGAGCGCAACTATGATCGCGAGATCGTTCACATGCGCGAAGTGGTGGAGGCGATGAAGGCACGGCTCGAAGACGGGGCATCCGCGCTGGACGTCGCCGTCGAAACCGTTGTGATGCTCGAAGATTCCGGCCTCTATGTCGCCGGGCGCGGCGCATCGCCCAATCTGGCAGGCGAGTACGAGCTGGATGCCAGCATCATGTGCGGCGACACTCAAAAGGCCGGATCCGTTGCCGCCTTGCAGGGTTTCCGCAATCCGGTGGTGGCTGCCCGTGCCGTAATGGACAGGACCCCGCACGTCATGCTGGCGGGCAGTGGTGCCGCCCGTTTTGCGCGAGAGCAAGCGCTGGAACCCGTCACCGATCCCGACAATTGGTACACCCGCGCAGGCAAGGGCGAGGACAACCACCCGCCCGGTACGCTCAGCCACGGCACGGTGGGCGTCTGTGTTCTGGATACCCAAGGCAGGTTGGCTGCGGCCACCTCGACCGCCGGTGTTTTCGGCAAGATGCCGGGCCGGGTCGGCGACACACCCATTCCCGCCGCAGGGACGTGGGCTGACGGCGATGCTGCTGTGTCTTGCACCGGCCAGGGCGAATACTTCATCCGCGCGGCTGCGGCTGCCCGCACCGCCATCGCCGTTTCGGCTGGCCAGCCTTTACAAAAAGCCGCTCAAGCCACGATTGATCGCATTGGCCAGATGGGTGGCGACGGCGGCCTGATCGCTCTGGACCGCAACGGCAACATTGCCGACCCCTATAACAGCCAGGGCATGAAACGCGCCTGGCTGGATTCGGAAGGCCGGATAGAGGTGCGGGTATTCAATAACTAAACCGGCAGGCTTCAAAAAATTTTACCTTAAGGGGCGGTGCGAATTCCAAGGTTCAGGCATTGAGTCGTGTCCGCTAGTACTTACAACCTGGAGTGGTCCATGAAGACCCGCCACCTTTTCTGCGCTGCCGCCTCGGTTCTGGCTCTCAGCACAGCGGTTCCTGCCCTTGCCACACCCGTCCCCGCCGTCCCTGCTGCCGCAACCCAGGCGACCTCGACGGTAACGGTGCCGCCGCTGGGCTATACGCGACGGGTGCTCGCCAATGGCCTCGAAGTCTATTCGAGACCGAACTCCGGCACCGCCAGCGTGGCGGTTCACATGTGGTACCGCGTGGGTGGCAAGGACGACCCCTCGGGCCGTTCGGGCTTTGCCCACCTGTTCGAACACCTGATGTTCAAGGCGACGGAAAACGTCCCGAACGAAACCTTTGACCGCCTGACCGAAGATGTCGGCGGCTATAACAACGCCTTCACCTCTTCCGACGTGACCGCCTATCACGCCGTGGTTCCGGCGAACCATCTGGAGCGCATCCTGTTCGCCGAAGCGGACCGCATGGGCACGCTGGTCGTCGACGAGGAGAACTTCAAATCCGAACGCGACGTCGTGAAGGAAGAATACCGCCAGGGTGTTCTGGCCAGCCCCTATGGCCGCCTGTTCGGCCTGTTCGTCTCCGAAGCCTTCTACACCGAGCATCCCTATCGTCGCCCGACGATCGGCTCGATCGAAGAGCTGGAAGCGGCCACGGTTGAAGAAGTGCGCCGTTTCCACAGCACCTATTACCGCCCTGACAACGCCATCCTGATTGTTGACGGCAATTTCGACCAGGCCCAGCTCGACCGTTGGGTGGACCAGTATTTCGGCCCGCTGAAAAAGGGGGCCACCCCGATCCCGGCCAATAATGTCACCGAACCGGAAATGACAGGCCCGAAGGACCGCGTCATCTATGCGCCGAACGTGCCGCTGGAAGGCATCTTTGTCGGCTGGCACACGGTTCCGGCCAGCCATCCGGATACGCCGGCCCTGTCGGTACTGGCCGGCATCCTGTCCACGGGCGAAAGCAGCCGGCTGTACAAGTCGCTCGTCTATGACGCCCAAGCCGCCTCAGAAGTAGACGCCAGCTCCGACGTCAACCAACAGGCCGGTACCTTCAACACCTTCGCCATCCTGTCGGACGGCAAGACGGCCGAGGACGGCAAGGCGCTGATCGAGCGCGAGTTCGAGCGTCTGCGCACCTCGCCGGTGTCCGAAGCCGAACTGGTCGAGGCCAAGAACGAGCTGGTGTTCAGCACCCTGCGCTCGCGTGAGGGTGCCCAAGGCCGCGCCAGCGCGCTGGGCTGGGCGCTGATCCGCACCAATGACCCGACCACCGCCGACACACAGATCCAGAAGATCCAGCAGGTTACCGCTGCCGATATCCAGCGCGTCGCCAACCAGTATCTGACGCCGCAGCGTCAGGTCACGCTGCGCTATAAGGCCGCCGACGAGGCCCATCCGGAAACGCCCCAGACCATCAACATGACCGCCCCGGTCAAGGTGGATGATCTGGCTCCGGCTGGCACGCCGTCGGTTCTGAAGCCGGAAGGCCAGCGCGCCCGGATCCCGCAACCGGCTGCCGACATCATTCCGGCTACCCCGTCGGTCACCGAGTTCAAGCTCGACAACGGCATGCGCGTGGTCGTGGCTCCCAAGCCGGGCCTGCCGCTGCTCGCCGCCAGCCTGACCTTCAAGAACGGCTCCTCGTCCGATCCGGAAGGCAAGTCCGGCACGGCAGAGCTGGTCGCCAAGCTGCTGACGCAGGGCACCAACCGTCTGAGCGCCCCGCAGGTGGCCACCCAGATCGAGCAATTGGGTGCCGTGCTCAACGCCAATTCAGATGATGACTTCATCTCGGTGTACGTCATGAGCCCGACCAATGTGTTCGATCAGGCCATCGGTCTGGCGTCGCAGCTTGTCATCGATCCGGCCTTCTCGCCCGAGGAACTGGACCGCCAGCGCCTGCAGACGCTGGACAACCTGCGTATCTCGCTGAACCAGCCCAGCTCGCTGGCCAGCATGGCCACGGTGCGCCTGAACTTTGCAGGCACGCCCTATGGCAATGTGCCGTCAGAGCGCTCTTTGAACAATGTGACCCGCGACGATCTGGTTCGCTATCACGACACCTATATGCGCCCGGACCAGGTGGTGCTTACCTTTGCCGGTGATGTGACCGAAGCCAGCGCCCGCCGTCTGGCCGAGCAGGCCTTTGGCAACTGGCGCGCCCAAAGCAACGCCGCACCGGCCAAGGTGGCTGTGGCACCGAACCAGGCCGAGCCACGCGTCGTGGTCATCAACCTGCCCGATGCCGGTCAGGCCGCAGTGACGGTGTCGCAACGCAGCGTGCCGCGCAATGATGACTCCTTCCTTGCGCTGGATCTGGGCAACACCCTGCTGGGTGGCAGCTATACCTCGCGCCTCAATCAGGAAATCCGCATCAAGCGCGGCCTGAGCTATGGCGTGTGGTCCGATGTCGGTGCCCAGACCGTTGGCGGCATGTTCCGCGCCTCGACCCAGACCAAGAACGAGACCGCAGCCGAAGTGGCCGAGCTCCTGGTCGCCGAACTGGCCAAGATGGGCGAGACCGCTGCCCCCGAGACCGAACTCAGCCCGCGTCGCGCCATTCTGAGCGGCGGCTTTGGCCGCAATCTGGAAAGCGTAACGGGTCTGGCGGCTCTGGTGGCCGATCTGGCGGCCTATGATCTGCCGCTCAGCGACCTGTCGACCTATGCGACGCGCCTGAGCCAACTGTCGCCCGAAGACGTCCGTGCCGCCTTTGCCGACAAGATCCCGGCAAACCGCAGCAATATCGTCATCACCGGCAATGCCGCCCTGTTCCTGGACAAGGTGCGCGAGAAGTATCCGAACGTTGAGGTCATCAACGCCACGGATCTGAATCTGGACAGCTCGACGCTGCGCTAGACCTCAGACGGCGAGGCAGACGACCTGTGCCACGCGCAGGTCGCGCCTCAGCTGGTCGGCGACCGCACCATAGTTGCGCGTCGTCACCACCTGTCCCAATCCGTCGGCTTCACGCCCTCTGTGCGAGCCGACGGCAGCGACAAAGCTGCTGGGGGCCGTCGTGTAGATACGGCCCCTGCGCGGCGACTCCGCGATCGTTACCCCCAGAACACGCCCCCGGCGGTCGATGACCGGCGCCCCGGACAGGCCCGACAGCGTGCCATCCAGTCCTGTGGTGCGACCGGACTCGGCCCACGCCAGCACCGGCTCGTCATAGTTGTTGCGCCCACGCACTTTCAGCGTCTCACGTCCGATCAGGCGCGATGCGACCTCTCCGGCCTTGCCCTGGGGATAGCCGGGGTGGAAGGCGCGCTGGCCCTTGTATAACGGCTCTTCTGGGGCCAGGGGCAGGGCTGGCGGGCCACCGTCAGTCAACAGCATCGCCACATCGGTCTTGGCCGCCAGACGTACGTCCGCCGCCAGGGCACGGTTCTTGTCGATGATCAACGCCGGCTGGCGGCAGCCCTCGACCACGTGGCGGGCAGTGATCCAGCGCCCATCGTCCGCGATTGAAAAAGCCGTGCCCATTTGCGGGCGCGCATCATTGTCGGATTCCACGACCACCGTGGGATCAAAAGGCGTGATCGGGCCCAGAAGCTCGGTCGTGTTCTCGGATACGGGCGGTTGCTCCCCCGCCGGTACGTTGGCCTTTTCCCCACGGCTGAGCGAGGCAATCAGGATCACCCCGATGACCGAGCTATAGATCAACCAGTCAGGCAGGGGCAGACGCACGGCTGCGACCTCAGCCCGTCAGTGATGCGGCAATGACAAGTGCCGTGGCCAGCTTGGCGCCCGCCAAAACAATGGCTGCGGAAACCTCGCCGCGTTCGATGCGCTGGGGCAGGCCCGTCAGCAACAGATCGACCACACGGAACACCAGCAGTTGCAGCACAATGGTCGCAACGCCCCAGATCACAATGTCACGGATGGAGTCCGAAACGGACAGCGACACGGCCAACGGAATGGCCAGACTGATCAGGACAGCGCCAAAGCCGGTCGCCGCCGCCACATTGCCCTGACGGATCAGGTGTACCTCGCGCCACGGTGTCAGCAGGGCGTAAACCGTCGAGGCAACAACCAGAAGACCCAGTGTGATCAGCAGATGCAGCATCATCACAGGGAAGCCGTTGGCAAAAGCCTGCACCTCTGGGCTCGAAAGCACATCTGTGACGTTGGACGTAGTCATCGGTTACGGAAAGGCCCCTCGAGCCGTAGCGCTAATACAACTTATAACTGACTTGCCCGCCTAAATACATTTGGACAAGCCTTGGCCGCATTACGCATGGCCAATTCTTGCAACGACTTGTTGCTGATCGTTACTGGTCGTCCACACGCCGCTGGGCCGCCATATCGGCACTGGCTTTTGGGTTACACGCGGTCTCAGGCTGCGTCGGAAGCTTCGACCTGAACCTCAGCTTGCGCCTGCTGTTCCTGACGAAGGGCGCTGGCGCGCTTCTTCTCGGATTCCGACTTCAGCTGACCGCAGGCGGCGAGGATGTCGCGGCCGCGCGGCGTGCGGATCGGCGAGGCGTAGCCCGCACGGTTCAGGATGGCGGCAAACGTCTCGATCGCCTTCCAGTCCGAGCATTCATAGTCGGTACCCGGCCACGGGTTGAACGGGATCAGGTTGATCTTGGCCGGAATGCCGGAAATCAGCTTGCACATGGCGCGGGCTTCGTCAGGGCTGTCGTTGACGCCCTTCAGCATCACGTATTCGAACGTGACGCGCTTGGAGTTACCGAGGCCCGGATAGGCGCGGATGGCCGCCATCAGCTGTTCCAGCGGATATTTCTTGTTCAGCGGCACCAGCTTGTCGCGCAGCGGGTCGTTGGTGGCGTGCAGGCTGATGGCCAGCATGGTGCCGGTGCGCTCGCCCAGTTCCGGAATCTTCGGCACCACGCCCGAGGTCGAAACCGTGATGCGGCGACGCGAGATGGCAATGCCCTCACCGTCCGAAATGATGTCGATCGCGTCCGAGACGTTGTCGAGGTTATAGAGCGGCTCGCCCATGCCCATGAAGACGATGTTGGACAGGCGGCGGTCTTCTTTGGGCGAGGGCCATTCCTCGAGGTCGTCACGGGCAACCTGAACCTGCGCCACGATTTCGGCGGCGGTCAGGTTGCGCACCAGCTTCTGCGTGCCCGTGTGGCAGAAGGTGCAGTTCAGCGTGCAGCCAACCTGAGACGAGACACACAGTGCGCCCGCACGGCCCACGTCGGGGATATAGACGGTCTCGACCTCGATACCCGGCCCCATGCGGATCAGCCATTTGCGGGTGCCGTCCTTGGACACCAGACGCTCGACCACCTCGGGGCGGTCCAGCACAAAGGTCTCGGCCAGTTTGGCGCGGGTTTCCTTGGCCACATCGCTCATCTGGGCGAAGTCAGTCACGCCATAGTGGTGGATCCAGCGCCAGACCTGAGTGGCGCGCATCTTGGCCTTCTCCGGCGGGCAGATGCCGCCGTCGATCAGCGCCTGACGCAGGCCCTCGCGCGTCAGACCGGACAGGTTGACGGGGGCTTTCGATGCGACAGTGCGCGAGAGGTCCAGCGTGATGCTCACGGCCAAAAAATCCTACGGCGTAAGGGGGATAAGGGCGGGCGTGTATCACAGATAGGAGGGTTTGTCGCCTACGCCACTGGTCGGGTGGCCTTGATGGGCGCGGAAACACGGTATAGACACCCGCCCGTTGGGGAGTAGCTGCCGACATCCCTCAGTCGGGATCGTGTCAACACACTTGCCGAAAGGCATGGCGCGATCAGCGGATTTTCCGCCTAGCGAGACCAGCACGTCCTCGGGGGCCGAGCCGGCCTGCGCCCGGGGTGTGCTGTCACGCGTCCGGCCCTGTAATTTGTTTCATGATGTCGCCTATCGCCATTGCCGTGCTGTCACTCAGCATGTCCGCCGATGCATTTGCTGCTGCCATCGGCCGCGGTGCCCAGCACCGGCCGACGGTGCCGCAAGCCCTGCGTCAGGGCATGGTCTTCGGTATCATCGAGGCCATTACCCCTCTGGTCGGATTTGGCATCGGCCTGATCGCTGCAGGACTGGTCGAAGCGATCGACCACTGGATCGCCTTTGCGCTTCTGGGCGCGGTCGGCGGGAAGATGCTCCATGAGGGCCTGACCCGTGATGGGGCCGATGAAGACGAGGAAGAAGCCCCGCGCAAGCGCGGCCTTCTGACCCTGATCGCCACCGCTGTCGGCACCTCTATCGACGCCGGTGCCGTAGGGATTGGTCTGGCGTTTCTGGGAGCCAATATCTGGGTCATCGCCGCCGCCATCGGCGCAACCACCTTCTGCCTTGCCACCCTGGGCATGCTGATCGGCAAATTCGCAGGCACCAAACTGGGCCGCGCGGCCGAAATCGTCGGCGGTATCGCGCTGATCCTGCTGGGCACCAAGATCCTGCTCGAACATCTCGGCGTCCTGGCTGTCTAATCAATCAATGGGGACCGAAAAGTCCGCAAGTCTGGTTAGTTCATTCAACGGCGTTTTGAACTCAACATTCGCCGAACCAATATCTTCACCCGCTTCGAGCACTCGCCGTATCAACTGGGTTCTACGCAAAGCCGTCAGCACCCAGTATCGCGCCCGTATCACGCGTGTGACAATGTCTGCCGAAGGTAAGGCCAAGACATCCAAAGATTGCAGGATGTTGTGGCAATCCAGGATGTCATCTTCGGTCGCTGGTATATTGCCCAGATGAAATCCCGACTTCCCTGAGCGGCTTAACTTCGTATTGGCGCGACTGACGGCCTTTGTGCTGTTCTCGATGATGACCTTGGCAGCCTGTAACCGAGCCTCGATTATAGCCTGCTCGCGCCGCTCGTGCGCTTCACTAGCAGCCTGCTCGCGGGCAATGTCCGCTTCTGACTGTTTTTTGAAAATCGCAAATGTCGCCCAGACCGCCACAAACGCAGCCGCTACAGCGAGAAGTCCAGAAAGCGCCTGAATCCAGTCAGCGATACTAGCCCCAAACCACACAATACCCTCCATCACTACGATCAAGGGCTACAGCGCGCAGAGCGCGCCTTCAAGCGGAGGCATAAGCCTCGGCTACGACATGTTTTTCGAGGAAGGAGGTGGTGGTTGGAGGCGGGATCGAACCGCCGACCTGTGGGTTATGAATCCACCGCTCTAACCATCTGAGCTACCCAACCATTCCACACCTTGGGTCGTAAACAACCCGAGCCGTGAAGGCTCCGCGACCGGATGACCCGTTGTCTTCCGCCGCGAGAGCGGTGCCTATATCGCCGAGTACGATTTGGTTCAAGCGGTTAAACGCAGAAATTGCTTAAACATGCTGACCTTCTTCACATAACAAACGTCACCTGAACGCACAGGTCACCCGGACCAAAGCTTCGAAAGAGAATCTTAGATGCGCATTCCCCTCCTGTTGGCTGCAGCCTCCATTATGGCCCTGACCACCGCTTGCGGGGCGACAGGCCAAACCTCCGAGACACCTACCGTGGCGGGCCAGCCCGTTGAAAACCGCCAGCCTAACAATCCCGACCAGAAACCCGCCTTCGAGGGCCAGACCCGCGCTCCGGGCGTAGCCACCCAAGGCACGCTGACCAATACGGTCGTGGCATCGGGTCTGGAAAACCCGTGGGGTCTGGCCCTGCTGCCGGACGGCAACTGGCTGGTGACCGAAAAGCCCGGCCGCCTACGGATCGTCAGCAGTGAAGGCCGGATCGGCGCGCCCATCGCGGGTGTTCCGGCGGTCGATGCCAAGGGTCAGGGCGGTCTGCTGGATGTGATCCTCAGCCCGACCTTCGGTCAGGACCGTTTGGTTTACTTCTCCTATGCCCAACCGCGCCAAGGCGGTAACGGCACCGCCGTCGCCCGCGCCCGCCTGTCGGACGACAATACCAAGCTGGAAAACCTGCAGGTGATCTTCGAGGTCGCCCAGACCTATGACGGCGACAAACACTATGGCTCGTCGCTAGCCTTCGCGCCGGACGGCAAGCTGTACATCACCATCGGCGAGCGTTCGGACAAGCCCAAGCGCCCGGACGCCCAGAACCTCGGCACCCACCACGGCAAGGTGGTCCGCATCAACGCCGACGGTTCGGTACCGCAGGACAATCCGTTCGTGGGCCGTGAAGGGGCATTGCCGCACAACTTCACCTACGGCCACCGCAACCCGCAGGGCATCGCCATCCAGCCGGGCACGGGCGCGGTCTGGACCATCGAGCACGGCACGCGCGGCGGCGACGAGTTGAACCTCATCCAAGCGGGCAGCAACTATGGCTGGCCGATTGCCGGATACGGCATCGAATATAACGGCCAACCGATCCCTGGCATGGAGACGGCCGCCGAAGGCACCGTGCAGCCCGTCTATTACTGGGACCCCGTGATCGCACCGGGCGGCATGACCTTCTATGAAGGCAGCATGTTCCCCGAGTGGAAGGGCAATGCCCTGATCGCCGGTCTGGGCGGCAAACACCTGGTTCGCCTGGTGATCGAAAACAACCGGGTCGTCGGCGAGGAGCGCCTTCTGACCGGCCTTGGCTCGCGTATCCGCGATGTCGCCGTCGCTGCCGACGGGGCCGTCTGGGTGATCACCGACGAGGAAGACGGCAAGCTGGTTCGACTGGCCCGCTAAGCCTGGACACGCAGCGACATACTGACACTATTGTCATTATGTCGCTGCGATCTTATGTGTCTCACGCGCCTTGTTACTTGACGTTGACGTAAACGTCGGTTTTCTAGGCTCGAGCTTCTCGATCTGTGTCTGCCGTTTCGCGGCACGGCACAGGTCGCAGAACCATAACCGTATCCCCATCTGTCCTAAGGGCAGCTGGGAACACGAACATAAAAGAGAGACGCACCAGATGGCCGAGGCCTATATCTACGACGCCGTGCGGACCCCGCGCGGCAAGGGCAAGAAAGACGGCAGCCTTCACGAAATCACGGCGCTGAGCCTGGCTTCCCAGGTTCTGGAAGCCCTGCGCGACCGTAACAACCTCGACACCTCCAAGGTCGACGACGTTGTCATGGGCGTGGTGTCGCCGGTTGGCGAGCAAGGCTCCTGTATTGCCCGCACGGCCGTTCTGGCTGCCGGCTACTCGCAGGAAACCGCTGGCTTCCAGCTGAACCGCTTCTGCGCCTCGGGCCTCGAAGCCGTGAACGTTGCCGCTGCCAAGGTGAAGTCGGGCGAAGCCGGCATGGCCATCGGCGGTGGCGTCGAAGCCATGAGCCGCGTCCCGATGGGCTCGGACGGCGGCGCGTGGCCGACCGATCCGTCGGCAGCCTTCCCGTCCTACTTCGTGCCGCAGGGCGTGTCCGCGGACATGATCGCCTCGAAGTACGGCATCAGCCGCGACGACGTGGACGCCTATTCGGTTGAATCGCACAAGCGCGCCGCCCGTTCGTGGGAAGAGAAGCGCTTCGCCAAGTCGGTTGTGGCCGTCAAGGACCAGCTGGGCCTGACGCGTCTGGACCGCGACGAAACCATCCGTCCGAACACCACCATGCAGACCCTCGCGGGCCTGAACCCGTCCTTCACCATGATGGGCGGCATGGGCTTCGACGCCGTGATCAACCAACGCTACCCCGAAGTCGCCGGCGTGAACCACGTTCACACCCCGGGCAACTCCTCGGGCATCGTTGACGGTGCCGCCGGCGTGCTGATCGGCTCGAAGGAAATGGGCGAAGCCCTTGGCCTGAAGCCGCGCGCCAAGATCCTCGGCGGTGCATCGATCGGTTCGGAACCGTCGATCATGCTGACCGGTCCGGAACCGGTCACCCGCAAGCTTCTGGCCAAGCTGGGCATGTCGGTTGCCGACATCGACCTGTATGAACTGAACGAAGCCTTTGCTGCTGTGGTCCTGCGCTACATGCAGGCCCTCGACATCCCGCATGACAAGATCAACGTCTGCGGCGGCGCCATCGCCATGGGCCACCCGCTGGGCGCGACCGGTGCCATGATCCTCGGCACCGTGCTTGACGAGCTGGAACGCTCGGACAAGTCGACGGCTCTGGCCACCCTTTGCATCGGCGGCGGCATGGGTACCGCCACCGTGATCGAACGCGTCTGATCTAGGAGCGAATGACTATGGAAAACTTCAAGATCGAAATCGATACCGACGGTATCGCCGTCGTTGCCTTCGACGTCCCGGGCCGTTCGATGAACACCCTGACCGGCTCCGTGATCAAAGAGATCCCGCAGCTGGTCGAAAAGATCCAGACCGACGACGCCATCAAGGGCGTTGTCCTCACCTCGGGCAAACAATCGGGCTTCTGCGCCGGTGCCGACCTCGGCGACATGGCTTCGGGCATGCTGTCGGGTGCTGGCGACCTGCAATCGGCGTTCGACGCCGGTTGGGCGCTGAACGGTGCCTTCCGCGCTCTCGAAACCTGCGGCAAGCCGGTGGCTGCGGCCATCAACGGCCTCGCCCTCGGTGGCGGCCTCGAGTTTACCCTCGCCTGCCACTATCGCGTCGTGGAGAACAATCCGAAGATCCAACTGGGTCTGCCGGAAATCAAGGTCGGCCTGTTCCCGGGCGGCGGCGGCACCCAGCGTCTGACCCGTCTGATCGGCGTCCAGACCGCCCTGATGCAGATGGCCGAAGGCAAGTCGTGGCGTCCGAACGACGCCAAGTCGGCTGGCGTCGTGCACGAAGTGGTCGAAATCGGCCAGTCGGTCGAAGCGGCCAAGACCTGGATCAAGAACGGCGGCAAGGCTGTCCAGCCGTGGGATGAACCCAAGTTCAAGATCCCGGGTGGCGGTCCTTACCACCCCGCTGGTGCCCAGGTGTTCATCATGGGCAACGCCATCCTGCGCAAGAACTCGTACGGCAACTATCCGGCCGTGCTGAACATGATGAAGGCCGTCTATGAGGGCGTTCAGGTTCCGATGGATGCCGGTCTGCGTATCGAGACCCGCTACTTCATCAAGACCCTGATGACCCCGCAGGCTCAGGCCATGATCCGCTCGCTGTTCCTGTCCAAGCAGGAACTGGACAAGGGTGCCGTGCGTCCGGCTGGCGTTCCGAAGTCGGACCCGAAGAAGGTCACCGTCATCGGCGCAGGCATGATGGGTGCGGGCATCGCCTACGTCCAGGCCATGGCCGGTATCGAAACCATCCTGATCGACACCAATCAGGAAGCCGCCGAGAAGGGCAAGCAGTACGCTGTGGACCTGATCCAGAAGCGCGTCTCGCGTGGTCACATGACCCAAGAGAAGGCTGACGGCATCCTGTCGCTGATCATCCCGACCACCGACTACGACCTGATCAAGGGCTCGGACCTGGTGATCGAGGCCGTGTTCGAAAACCGCGAGATCAAGGCCACCGTCACCAAGAACGCCGAAGCCCAGCTCGAAAAGGGCGCGATCTTCGGCTCGAACACCTCGACCCTGCCGATCACCGGTCTGGCCGAGGCCTCGGTCCGCCCTGAGGACTTCATCGGCATCCACTTCTTCTCGCCGGTCGACAAGATGATGCTGGTCGAGATCATCATGGCCGAAAAGACCAGCGACGAGGCTCTGGCCAAGGCTCTGGACTACGTCCTGAAGATCAAGAAGACCCCGATCGTTGTCAACGACAGCCGCGGCTTCTACACCTCGCGCTGCTTCTCGACCTATCTGATGGAAGGCATGGCGCTGCTGGAAGAAGGCTTCTCGCCGGTCGCCATCGACAACATCGGCCGTGCCACCGGCATGCCGCGCGGTCCGCTGGAAATGCACGACGACGTCGCCCTGGACCTGTCGTACAAGATCGCCAAGCAGACCCGCGAAGATCTGGGCGATGCCTACGTCCCGTCGGCTGGTGAAGACATCGTCGCCAAGATGGTCGAAGGTGGTCGCTATGGCCGCAAGAACGGCAAGGGCTTCTACGACTACGACCAGAAGCCCAAGGTCATCTGGCCGGGTCTGGCCGAGCTGGCTCCGGTCACCAAGACCGAAGGCTTTGGCGAAACGCCGGAAGCGTTCGACACCGTCGAAGAGATCAAGACCCGTCTGCTGTACCGTCAGGCCGTCGAAGTGGCGCGCTGCTGGGCGGAAGGCGTGATCGACGATCCGCGTGAAGGCGACCTGGGTGCCATCCTCGGCTGGGGCTTCGCGCCGTGGTCGGGTGGTCCGATCACTTTCATCGACCAGATCGGTGTGGCCAAGTTCGTCGAAACCGCCGACCGTCTGGCCAAGACCTACGGCCCGCGCTTTGAAGTGCCGCAACTGCTGCGCGACATGGCGGCCGCTGGCGAGACCTTCTACGGCAAGTTCTCGAAGGCTGCCTGAGCCTGAGAGACGCCGAAAGGTAAACATGGAAAAGGGCGGCCCGTCGGGTCGCCCTTTTTTAGTGCCCTATCGCTCGCGACGCGGTCGCTCGCTGCTTGAGGGCGTTTGTACCAATCGTGCGCCGCGCAGTCGCATGCTGCTGGAAGGGGGAGCGTCCCCTATCGTCCGCGACGCGGTTGCTCGTTGCTTGAGGGGTTAGCGGTTGCGGAAGATGCGCGAGGCCGCATAGCCGACCGCCATCGCGATCAGCACGCACAGCACGCCGTACATCCACGGCTGGCGATGCGCGAACTGGTAGATGCGCCGCTCCAGCCCGACCTTCTCGACCGTCAGGGTCATGTTGGACACCGAGATCGGTGCCCCCTCCTGAAACAGCCAGACCTCGGCGTAATAGGTGCCCGTCGGCGCGGTGGCGGGCAGATCGACCTCGGCGCGGAACAGGCCGCGATCGACAAAACGCACGCCCTGCGGATTGGCTCGATAGAGGCCCGCCGCCTCCTTCAGCCGGATCACGGCGCGGCGCCAGTCCAGATAGTCCTCGCCCAGACGGCTGATGACCACATCGCGGATGCCATAGCGGGTGACGGTCGTGGCCTCATCCGGCGCATTGATCCGTAGGTGGTCCACCCCCACACCCAGACGGCGCAACTGGCCGAAGTCCGTCACATCCGTCAGCGGACGTGTCGATGACGTCATGTAAAAGCCGGGGGCCCCTTCGAACACCACCGGGCGGCTGTTCAGCCAGACGCCGTTGTGGCGGGTCTTTTTCACCAGACGCACAGTCTCGTCCGGTCCGCGTACCACCAGCACCACATCGGTTGGCGTATCTGTTGGATTGAACACGGCCCCGTACAGCACGATGGAGGCCCCGCTGAAACGGGTGTCCACCTTGATCTGGGCATCGGTCAGGGCGGCGGCGACGCGCACCTCGCGGGCCGTGTCGATGCTCTGTTCGGGCGCGGGGAGCGTCTCGACGATGGCAGGCGGCTCGGGGGGAAGTTCCTGAAACACCATCACCCCACACCCGGCGCGATGACGAACAGCTCGCTGGGGCGAACGAACAGTTCCAGCCCCATCTGGATACCCACCAGCAGCACGATCAGCCCCAGCGCCGCGCGCATTTCTTCAGCCCGGAAACGGCCCGACAGGCGCGCGCCATACTGGGCACCGACCACCCCACCCAGCAGCAGGATCATCGACAGGACGATATCGACCGTCTGGTTGCGCCCCGCCTGCAGGATGGTGGTGATGGCCGTGGTGATGATGATCTGGAACAGGCTGGTACCCACGACCACACTGGCCTTCATCCGCAGGATGTAAAGCATGGCCGGCACGAGGATGAAGCCGCCGCCCACGCCCATGATGGCCGACAGGACACCCGCGAACACCCCCAGACCGAACGGCGGGATGGCGCTAATGTACAGGCCCGAGCGCGGGAAACGCATGCGCAGCGGCAGGCCGTACAGCCACATCGGGCGACGGCGCTCCTTGCGCGGCGGCGTCTCGCCCCGCACGCGCTGAAGGATTTTCGTCAGGCTCTCGAACACCATCATCGAGCCGATGGAGCCAAGGAAGATCAGATAGGAAACCGCCACCACCAGATCGGCCTGCCCCAAAAGGCGCAGGTAGCGGAACAGCTCAACCCCGACGAGGGCACCCAGCACACCGCCCACGGCCATGATGCCGCCGATCTTGTAATCGACGCCCTTCATCATGGTGTAGCGGATGACGCCCGAGGTCGAGGAGGCGACGACGTGGCTGGCCTGGCTGGCCACGGCCACCGTCGGCGGAATACCCATGAAGACAAGGATGGGGGCCATCAGAAAGCCCCCGCCGATCCCGAACAGACCCGAGACAAAGCCCACTGTCGCTCCCAACAACATTAGGAGCGGCCAGTTCACCGAAACTTCGGCGATCGGCAGATAAATATCCACTGTACGCGCCTTCGGTTAAGCAAGGGACGGCAGGCAGTGCCGCTTGAACACTTTGACTCCCTAAGGCTTTAGCCAAGGGGCGGCCTAGTGACCACCCCCTACCCTTGACTAAAGGACCGTCAGGAGACGGGCTGAACCGCGAAATTATCTGCCGCTTCGCGCGCTGTCTTGCGCTGCGCATCGGTCAGTTCGGGCGTCAGACGCTGTACGGCTTTCAGGGCTTCCTGATCGCTGCGGCGGGCCGCGATCATATACCAGGTGAAGGCCTCGACCTTATTGGCCGGAACACCGCGCACGCCCTTTTCATAGAGGTGGGCGACGTTGAACTGGCTATCGACGCGCCCGGCTTCCGCCGACTTGCGCATCCAGTACAGGGCCAGCTTTTCGTCACGCTCGCCACCCGTGCCATCATACAGCTGGGTCGCGTAGTGCTGCATGGCCTTGGGCTCACCGGCTTCGGCCGCACGGCGCACCCACTCACGCGCTTCTACGGCGTCGGGTTCGATGCCTGGTCCGCCTTCGCTGTACAGGGCAGCAAGGCGCATTTGCGCCGGAACATAGCCCAGCTCTGCGGCGCGGCGCATCGGCTCCAGACCCGTAGGGTCCCCGTTTTCGATCAGGGTCACAGCACGGGCAAAAATGGCCGCGCCCTCGGTAGAGGCCACATCCTGGGAGGGCACAGCATCAGTCGGTGCCATATCCAGTGCCAGTGCCGCCATCGGTTGTGCCGGCTGCTGTGCCTTGGCCGGAGCCTGACCGAAGTCGAGCGCGATATCCTGATCCTTGAGCAGCTTCAGCGTGCCATAGCCACCACCGCCGACCACCAGCATGGCAAGGGCCGAAACCTTGAGCGCCTGCCCGAAGGTGGAGCCGTCGCGTGCGGCCTTGCGGTCCAGTTTCTGCTGAAGGGCAGAGGTGCCGCCCTTCTTGCGCAGTTTGGACAGGCCGAACGTCTTGCGCGGTGCGGTCTCGACATCGTCGTCGGCGATGGCCGCACGGGCCTGGTCGATCGCATCGCGCGTCGTCAATGGCGCGTCGTTCCGATCGTTCTCGCTGTCGCCCGCAGCGCTGCCGTCGAAGAAGTCATTGCCTTCGCCGGTCGTGACCTGTGCTTCGGTTTCCTGATCTGACGGGATCGGTGGACCGAAGATCAGGTCGTCAGCCGCTGTTTCTTCAGTGGTCGGTCCAACAGGAGCCGCCCCGTCCTGTTCCAGACGTGCGGCCAACGCGTCATGCTCAGAGGAAGCGAAGATCGAAGGAAAGTCCTGCGGTTCTTCGGCTTGATCGCTACCGGCCTTCAGCACCGGATCGTCGCTTTCCAGATCATCCTCGAGGCTGCCGAAGGGGCGCATATCATCGTGGGACGGGAAAGGCTCCACGGCCATTTCAGCGGCCACGGTGTCCGCCCATCCCGGCGTCGCCTGCGCATCGGGCAGCGGTGCATCCATGCCTTTGGCCGACAGGGCCGAGGCACGCCAGTCGCTCGGTTCTGCCTGCTGCGGCAACCACTCGTCCGTTGGGACTGCGCCGAACAGGGAAACCGCCGGCGAGGCTTCGGACACAAATTCCGGCACATCGTCGAAATCGGTTGCGGGCGGTGCCGCCGAAGTCAGGCGCGGCGCAGCATGCTGTGCCGCGGCCTCGCGGCGGGCGCGAACTTCCTTGGCCTCTTCCAGCAGGCGGCGGGTGCGCTCCTCGCTCTGGCGGATACGCTCCGCCATTTCACCCGAGACATCCTCGGAGCGACGCTCCAGCTTTTCGCTGCTCTCGGCCAGACGGCGACCGATATCTTCGATGGCTTGAGACGAGCGACGCTCGGTCTGGGAGATACGCTCCGACAGACGGTCGGAAATACGTGTGATCTCGCCACCCAACCGCTCCAGCGCCAGAGCATGCTGGTCTTCCTGGCGGTTGAGACGGCTATCGACCGTTTCGGCGTGACGCGCGATTTCGCGGTCCAGCTTCTCATCCAGTACGCGGCCCAGTTCGGCCAGCCGCTGATCGAGGGAGCTTGCGTTGGAGGCCTGCTCGACCGCCTGCATACGCCCGTTCATATTCTGGGCGATGCGCATGATCTCATGGCCCATCGCCTCGACAGCGCGGGCAGACTTCTGCTCTGCAGCAGCCGTCTGGCGGACCAGTGTATCAAGGGTCTGTTCCACACGGGCGAGGCGGGCTCTGTCACCCAACTCCGCCAGACGGCGCAGCATATCCTGACGGTTGGCTTCGATCTGGCGGCCGAGGCTTTCGGCCAGCGCCGTCAGTTGACGTCCATCCGGGGCGGAACGGTTTTCCAATGCCCCGAAACGCTGATCCAGTGCAGCGAACGAACGCTCCAGTCCCTGAAGGGCCAGACGTGTGGCATCCTCGGCGCGGTCCAGACGCAGGCGCAGGTCATCGCCCGATGCCGGATCGCGGGCTTCCAGCGACTTGAGCCGCTGATGACCGTCGCGCAGTTCGCGGGCCATGTCGTCAAGGCGGCGTTCGCGCTGGCTATCCTGGTCGCGGACGGAATCCATCCGGCGCATCAGGCTGGCGACAGCCTGGTCAATACCCTGGATCGCAGAGGTCGAGCGACGCTCGGCTTCTTCAAGGCGTTCCGCCAGTTCGGTGACAATCGCCGTCAGTCCGGCATTGTCGCCCTGGTCTTCGTAGGCATCATCAAGGCGGCGCTGGCGCGAGCGACGGTCATATGGCTCGGGTACAGCGTTGCGGCGGGGAAGGGGCGTAACACCGTCGTCGTCCGGCCCGTCCATGATCATGGAATTGAGCCACTCGCCCAGCGTCATGCCCGAACGGCGCGCCAGATCCTTGGCGATCTCGCGGGCTTTGGGATCAATTCCCTTCACGCTCCAAGGCGCCGTTGCGCTCACTGATTCGTCTCCCGCCCCAGTATGGCAACGGTAACTGCCCACATTTTGCGTGTAAACATTCCGATAACCACAATATCTGGACACCAACCCCTTCCACGCCGGACAACCCGAGCGCAGCGGTACTCGCCTTGGTTAACAGAAGGTTGCTGATTTGCCAGCCCCACAACTGGGGACTTGCATAAAGAAATTTGTTCGCCCAACTCAGTGACCATGAGCTTGTCCACGACCCTGATCCTTCTGGTCTTCAGCATTGTCTTCGGTGGCATCTGCGCATGGCGCGGTGCCCAGCCGCTGGATCTGAAGCGCAGCACACCGCGCATGATGCCGTGGCGCTTTCTGATGCTGCTGTGCGCCGCACTGACCATGCTGCTGCTGATACATCTGGCAGGACTGTTCGGTGCAGGCCCCCAACCGCCCGCTTACTGACCGCAAGAAAAAAGGCCGGAAGGTTTCCCCTCCGGCCCTCGATCCATTGCTTGAAAGCTTGCCCTAGCCGGCGAAGCACCATGCCAGAACCGACTTCTGGGCGTGGATGCGGTTTTCAGCCTCGTCGAAGATCAGCGACTGCGGACCATCGATGACCTCGTCGGTGACTTCCTCCCCGCGGTGGGCGGGCAGGCAGTGCAGGAAGACCGCGCCGTCATTGGCCTGATCCATCAGCGATTGATCGACCGTGTAGGGCTCGAACGCCGCAAGGCGGGCCTCATAGTCCTTGTCGCCCATCGACACCCAGGTGTCGGTCACGACGACGTCGGCACCCTTTACGGCCTCGGCCGGATCGCTGGTCAGGAAGACATGCTCGCCGCCCTTTTCGAGATCGCGCAGGTCGGGGTGGTATTCCGCCGGACAGGCCACGCGCAGCTTGAAGCCGAACTTGGGTGCCGCGTGCATGAAGCTGTGGCAGACATTGTTGCCGTCACCCACCCAAGCAATCGTCTTGCCCGCGACATTGCCCAGATGCTCTTCGATCGTCAGCAGGTCGGCCAGAATCTGGCACGGGTGCGAACGGTCGGTCAGGGCGTTGATGACCGGCACGTTGCATACGCGGGCGAAGCGCTCGACGTCCTCATGGTCGTTGGCGCGGATCATCACGGCATCGACCATCCGCGACAGGACCTTGGCGGTGTCCTCGATCGGCTCGCCGCGGCCCAGCTGCATGTCCGACGCATTGGCGATGATGCCCTGGCCGCCCAGCTGGCGGATCGCGGCATCAAAGCTGAAGCGCGTACGGGTCGAGTTCTTCTCGAAGATCATCGCCAGAACGCGGTCCTTTGCAGGCGCATCGGCATCGACCTTGCCCTTGGGCCAGCCCTTGCGGGCCTGTTTGCGGGCGTGGGCGTCATCCAGAATGCCGCGCAGGTCTTCGGCGGACAGGCGGTGGATGTCGAGGAAGTGGCGGACCATCTTGGTCTCCGTATAACTGACTACGGTCGCCGCGATCAGGCGGACGCTTGGGCGCGAGCGAACTCGCAGGTTTTTTCCAGACGCTCGACCGCCTCGCGGGCTTCGTCCAGCGTGATGTTCAGCGGGGCGAGGATACGCACCAGGTTGTCGCCACCACCAGCCACCAGCAGTTGCGCCTCGTCGCGGGCCCAGCCCATGAAGTCGCGGTTGTTCGGGATCAGCTTCAGGCCCATCAGCAGGCCCTTGCCGCGCACCTCGGCGATCACGTCCGGATAGCGTTCCTGAAGACCGGCGAACTGCTGCTTCAGATAGCCCGCGACCTCGTTGACGTTGTTCAGGATGTCGTCCGACGAGATGATCGAGAAGGCCGCCTTGCCGACAGCCATCGCCAGCGGGTTGCCGCCGAAGGTCGAGCCGTGCGCGCCTGCGGTCATGCCCGAAGCGGCTTCTGCGGTGGCCAGGCAGGCCCCGATCGGGAAACCGCCGCCCAGAGCCTTGGCCACAGCCATGATATCCGGCGTCATGCCTGCCCATTCATGGGCCCACAGCTTGCCGGTACGGCCCATGCCGCACTGGACTTCGTCGAAGATGATCAGGACGCCGTTCTTGTCGGCCATCTCGCGCATCCAGCGCAGGTCCTCTTCCGGCGTGGCGCGGCAGCCGCCCTCGCCCTGGACCGGCTCGAGGATGATGGCGGCGGTCGTCGGGGATTCAAACGCCTTGGTCAGGGCGTCCTTGTCGCCCCACTTCAGCTGGAAGAAGCCCTGCATCGGCGGGCCGAAGCCCTCGGTGTAGTTCGGGTTGGCTGCAGCGTTGATGCCGCCATAGGTACGGCCGTGGAACGAGCCGTCGAAGCCATAGATGTCGATGCGCTCAACATTGCCCTTGGCGTGGTGGTATTTGCGCGCGGTCTTGATCGCGCATTCCACGGCCTCGGTGCCGGAGTTGGCAAAGAACACCACATCGGCGAACGACTTCTCGCACAGCATGTCGGCCAGTTCGTCCTGGCCCGGGATGCGGTAGATGTTCGAGACGTGCCACAGCTTGTCGGCCTGCGTCTTCAGAGCTTCAATCAGCTTGGGATGGGCGTGGCCCAGAGCATTGGTCGAGATACCGGAAACGCAATCCAGATATTCGGTACCGTCCTTGGCCCACAGTCGCACACCCTGGCCGCGCTCCACTTCCAGCGGTGCACGATTGTAAACGCCCATCAGATGACCGGACACGGCAAGCTCCTGAAATGAGAGACGGTCCCGTCGAGGGTGCGACGGGACCGCTTGAAAAGGGTGTTAGCCTTGTCCGATGAAGGGGAACCGTAGTCAACACCCGCAGCAGAAGGCATGCAGGTTTTGTAGGTTCCCACATACCGACGTCAGCGCGGTCCCAGTTCGGTGTCGATCTGCCGGACAAGAGCCGTCAGGAACTCCGAGAAAGCCGCGACATCATCGCCCTTGAGCTTGTCGATCGTATCCTGATCGGTGTGGATGTTCTGGAAAACATCCGGCACGAAACCTTCGCGCAGTCCGTTATCCTCGCCACCGTTGAAGGCCAGCCACATCTGGCGGGCACCGATGGCGTTCTGGATGCCCAAGGACAGCACCGGAATACCGGCGCGGCTGAACACGCGGTCATCGCTGGGCGGGTAGACCGGGAAGGCTTCGCAGTCGGTGGCCGTCACGGCGCATTGGGTACTCAGGATGCGGACCAATCCGGCAGACTGCTCGCCGTTGTTCAAACCGAACATGACGGTGCGGCCATAGGCAGCCACATCAACGTTCACGACCGCATTGATACGGGTCCTGTCTGCCTGCTCCAGCCATTTGGAAGCGCCGATCAGACCCAGCTCTTCCTGATCGGTCAGAACCACAACGATGCGGTGGTTAAGGTGCGCGGCATGGGCCTTGAGCGCCTTGGCCGCCTCCACCACGGCCAGTGTGCCGCCAGCATTGTCCACAACGCCGTGCGAGAAGCCCCCCGATCGCAGCACAACCGCGTCATAGTGGGCCGTCATGACCAGATCTTTCTGGCCCTCACCGAAGGTCAGGACGATGTTCGTGCCCGCCATCGCCCCCGTCTGGCGGTTACCGCCTTCAAAGGTCTGAAGAGTATATTCGATACCCGCTTCGGATAGCTGGATCTTGAGCACCTCCAGACGCTCGGCGTTGGAGGTTTTGATCAGAGCGCGGGCAGCGTTTTCTATCGCCTGTCCCGCGGCCGAAGTCTCTGCATGGGCCAACTGGGCCGAGGCAATCAACGCGAGAGCGGCACAACCCGCGAGCGCGGAACGCAGCAACATATCATATCTCCCCTGTATGTTACCGCGTCTCGGCAACAGTAAGATAGCTAGCGTCTCAACTCTTGAGACGCCAGCCCGACTTGAACACCATCCAGCAGATCACGCCCAGCACCACCGTCAGGATGCCGCTGATGGCGACACCGACCATCAGATTGCTCTCGGCATTGCCGATGAAGCCCGCGCGGAAACCGTCGATCAGATAGAAGAACGGGTTGAAGTGGCTGATGGTGTCAAACGGCGCGGGCAGGTTGTCGACCAGATAGAAGGTGCCCGACAGGAAGGTCATAGGCATGACGACAAAGTTCTGGACCGCCGAAAGATGGTCGAACTTCTCAGACCACAGACCGGCCAGCACGCCGACCATACCCATCAGCAGCGACGACATCAGGCCGAACCAGACGATCAGCAGGATGTTGCTGATGCCCAGCTTGGCAAACGGCAGGACACAGATCGCCGTCACCAGACCCACCACTATACCGCGCGTCGCGGCACCCAGGCTGAAACCGATGGTCAGTTCCAGCGGGCTGAGCGGCGGGGTCAGGAAGTCGGTCGCCGTGCCCATGATCTTGGCCTGGATCAGGCTGGACGAGGCGTTGGCGAAAGCGTTCTGCAAGATGGCCATCATGATCAGCCCCGGTGCCACGAACTCGGCAAAGGGCGTGCCGTGCAGCGGCGGACGCGCGCCCTGAAGCGCGACCACGAACACCATCATGTACAGCAGCGTCGTGACGACAGGGGCCGCGACCGTCTGGGCACCCACCTTCCAGAAGCGGCGCACTTCGCGCAGGTAAAGCGTGCGCATACCCACCCAGTTCAGTCCGCTGTGACGGCGCGGCTGGTGAAGGGTGGAAACGGTCGGTTCTGACGGGTTCTGCATGGTCATAATCGCCCAAATGCGCACAGTCAGGCTGTTACGCAAGATATCCGTTGTTAGACGAACACTAAATAAAGTGAGTCAAAACGGGACATTAACCATACAACATCTGGTTTCTGTGGACAGCCGAATCTCCACATATTGCGTGTTTTAACCAGTGAATTACGATTGGCGCCAATCAGGAGCGCTAATTACGGCCCTCCGACACAAGATATTGAATCCGACTTCCCTTGGAGGGTGGCATGAACGCAGGCTGGACCGAAGATCGCGTAGGCGCTCTGAAGAAACTGTGGCTTGAAGGTCAATCGGCCTCCCAGATCGCCAAGGCACTGGGCGGCGGTGTGACCCGCAACGCCGTGATCGGCAAGGTGCACCGTCTGGGCCTTTCGGGCCGCGCGGCACCGTCGCAACCGGCACGCACGACTTTCCGCACGGCTCGTCCGAGCGCAACCAAGGCAGCGGCAGCCGCTGCTGCAGCAAC
>NZ_DJFS01000051.1:388-13252 GCF_002432125.1 Brevundimonas sp. UBA5866 | reverse complement strand
GTCACCGCGCGGACGGCCCGAACGGCCATCGACCTCAATGTCAGACACACGGCCACCGGGGTATTCCCAGCGGACGGTGTAGTCATCACCGCGCTCGCGCATGCCCAGCATGCGGCCCGGACGGCCATTCTGCACCTGACGGGCGACATCACCGGGATTGGCGCGGCGTTCCTGGCCGCGGCGGTCATCGCCGCGCTGGGGACCCCCACGGCGGTCACCGTCGCGGCGGTCATCGCGTTGTTCATAACGATCCCGGTCGCGGTCGCGCGACTGGGCCACCGCGTCCGTTACCGGAAACACAGCGATCAGGGCGGCAATCAGAAGGGCACGAGTGAACATCATGGGCATCTGTTTAAAGCCAGACCTCTGAACGGGGGCTGAACATAAAATTTAAGCAATCTTGGCGCGGATTGCCGCCACGATCTGTCACTGGAACTGGATGGACCTTAGCCCGAACGTGCCCCAGCGCCAAGCCGGACAGCGGGGCTCTTTAGTCTGAAACGGGATTTGCGAAATCCGTAGGCGGAACATGAACCTCACCTGACATGCACTGTTCAGCTTCGGCTCAGACGCGGAATGCTTTTGTGTCGATACCGCCAAGAAGGCCCACAGCCGACGAAGCGGGTGCTTTGGAAAGGAGTTCCACATGAGCAAGATGAAGACGATTCTGATCCCCGCACTGGCTGCCGCAGTCTTTGCCACCGCCGTGCCCGCATCGGCTTCGGCCCAGTCATATCACCGCGCCCCGCATGCGGCGCAGTCCGTGGCACTCAACGGTATTGTCGATCGTAAAATCGCCCTGGAGCATCGCATTGACCGCGCTATGGCCCGTCGCCATCTGAACGTGCGCGATGGTCGCGATATGAAGCGCGAACTGGCCTCTATCGAGCGCCAGATCCGCCTCGATATGCGTGGTGGCCTGCAACGCAATGAACGCGCGCAACTGGAGCGCCGCCTGAGTCAGGTCGAGCGCCGCCTGGACCGCGAACTGCGCACCAGCCCGCGCCGTCGCTGATGGATATCGGCGGCTGAATCCGTGATGCCGGGCGATCCCCCCTCCCCGCCAGTGTCCGGCATCATGAACCAAGGGCGCGGCTCCATCGGAGCCGCGCCCTTTTGCTTGTGTCAGTCCGCGACCGTCAGTTCGGGCCAGCGGTCTTTCAGCTTGGCGATAATCTTGTCCCAGCCCTTGGCCTTTCCACGGCGGGGCGTCGGGCGGATCACCATGTCGAACACATCGGCCAGACCATAGGCGGAATGGACGCTGATGCTGTCATCGGCTTCCAGACGCACGCCCACCGCAAAGGCTGGTGCCACAAAGCGCGCAGGCGCGTCGTCCGTGCACAGCAGGGGGGCAAAATCCTCGCCGAACTTCTGCGGGGCCCACAGGTGTACGCGGGCCTGATTGCGGACCTCGACCTGCGACTTCAACGGCTCTTCGAAGGCGTCGGCCACGCGCTTGATCCACACATCCTCGGCATCCCATGATGTGTCGGGATCGAAATAGCCGATGTCATAGTCCTTGGTGCCATATCCCGCCGGACGCCCCGTCCGGGCGTTCCACACCGACTGATAGACCGAACCGGAAAACAGCCGCCAATCCGGCAGGCCGATATCGCGCACCGTCCGCAGCACCCGCATCAGGGTGTCATTACCGCGCAGGATTTCGACCAGACGCGCCTCGCGCTCGGCCTCGGTCATTTGCGGACCGGCCATGCGTGGTCCAGCGGGCCGTGACCGCCGCCGAGACCCGGCGCGCGGCGGATGGCCTCGGCCACATAGGCCCAGGCTTCAGCTACCGCGATATGGACCGGAAGCCCCTTTGCCAAGCCCGCCGAACAGGCGCTGGCGAGGGTACAGCCCGTGCCGTGGGTGTGGCGGGGATCGACGCGCTCGCTTTCCAGAACCGTCTCGCCGTCGGGGGTCATCAGGATATCGATGACGGTATCGCCATCCACATGGCCGCCCTTCATCAGCACGGCCTTGGCCCCCATGCCCAGCAGCATCTCGCCCGCGCGGCGCTGGCCGTCGGCGTCGGTGATGGACAGGCCCGTCAGGGCTTCGGCCTCGGGGGCATTGGGGGTCAACAGGGCCGCACGCGGTACCATCAGGGACTTGACCGCCTCGACCGCCAGATCGGGCAGCAGGGGATGGCCGCCCTTGGCGATCATCACCGGATCGACCACCGCCGGCGCCTTGGCTTCGTCCAGCAGGGCGGCGACGGTTTCCACCACATCGACCGTACCCAGCATGCCGGTTTTCACCGCGTCGGTGCCAATGTCTTCCAGAACGCAACGGGCCTGTGCGGTGATCACGTCCAGCGGCATGGGGTGCACACCATGCACGCCAAGGGTGTTCTGCACCGTCACCGCCGTGATCGCCGTGGCCGCAAAACCGCCCAGCATGGTGATGGCCTTGATGTCGGCCTGAATGCCCGCACCACCGCCGGAATCCGATCCGGCAATCACAAGCACGCGGCCCATTTTAGTTTCGCTATCGCGCGCGACGCGGTCGCCCGCGGCTTGAGCGAGAGAATTCTCTGATTGGCTCATGCCCCTGCCCCCGAAAACAGTTTCAGCCCCACGATACCTGCCACGATCAACAGGATGCAGACTGCGCGAACCGCCGTCGCCGGTTCCTGATAGACCACGATCCCGACCACCGCGGCACCGACCGCGCCGATGCCGGTCCACACCGCATAGGCGGTGCCCACGGGGAGCTTCTGCGTCCCCGCCCACAGGCCGATCATGCTAGCCGCCAGAGCCAGCGCCACGCCCAGCGAGATGAAGGGCCGCTGCACGCCGACGTGCTTCACGCCGGACGCCCACATGACTTCGAACATGCCCGCCACGATCAGCACGAGCCACGGATTGAGAGAGAGGAGCCAAGACATGGCCCGCCTGATGGGCCAAGCCGCGGCTTATCGCAAGACTCGCGTTCGACACGAAACCTGTCGTGACCCTAGCTGCCAATCGGTCCGCGGAAGATGAACCATGCCCCCAGAGCGATAAAGGCAAAGCCGATCAGGTGGTTCACCGTCAGCTTTTCTCCGAGATATAGGACCGAGAAGGCCGCGAAGATGGCCAGGGTGATGACCTCCTGCATCGTCTTCAGTTCCGCCGCCGAGTAGACGGTGTGGCCGATCCGGTTGGCCGGAACGGCCAGCCAGTATTCGAAGAAGGCGATGCCCCAGCTCAGCAGGACGGCGATCCACAAGGGTTTGGGGTCGCCCTTCAGATGGCCGTACCAGGCAAAGGTCATGAAGACGTTGGAAATCGCCAGCAGCAGGATCGGGGCAATATAGTGCGATACACCGAACATCAGAGCGCCTCCGCACAGGCTTGCAGCGCCGCCTGGACCTTCAACGCCTGAACCGTTTCGCGCACATCATGCACGCGCACCATATCGGCCCCCAGTCGCACGGCTTCCAGATGCAGGGCCAAAGTACCGCCCAGACGGTCCGTCGCCAACGTCGCCGTCGGATCGATCTCGGCAATCATCCGCTTGCGGCTGGCGGCATAGAGAACCGGGTACCCCAGCGCGCACAGGGCAGGCAGATCGGCCGTCAGGCGCAGGTTGTGCGCCGTCGTCTTGGCAAAGCCGATGCCGGGATCCAGCCAGATGTTCTGGACCTCTACGCCCGCCTCGACCGCCAGCTCGGCGCAGGCGGCCAGATGGGCCATGACATCTGCCGTCACATCGTCATAGATCGGGGCATCCTGCATGGTCTTGGGGGCGCCCTTCATGTGCATGAGGATGACATCCACGCCCAGTTCGGCGGCGGTGGCGGGGCTGTCCGCGTCGAACCCCAGCCCTGTCACGTCGTTCCAGACGGTGGCTCCGGCGGCGACGGCGGCGCGGGCCACCTGCGGCTTCATGGTGTCGATGCTGATGATGCCATCCCATTCGGCCCGCAAGGCCTCGATCACCGGCACGACACGGGCGATCTCTTCCTCGGCACTGACAGGATCAGACCCCGGGCGGGTGCTTTCACCGCCGATGTCCAGCACGTCGGCACCATCGGCGATCAGCTGGCGCGCATGGGCCAGCGCGGCCTGAACATCCGTATAGTGTCCGCCGTCCGAAAAGCTGTCGGGCGTGACATTGACGATCCCCATAACCAACGGGCGGCGGCGGGCGTTCAACAGGCCATTCAGGGTCATCAGGCAGGGCTCCGGTACACAGGAGGGGTGTGTGGATTTGACATTTACACCCGTCGGGATCAGCCTCTAGCCGTTATGAAACGGTTCGTCAGCCAAGCTCGACGCCTCACACACGCGGGACGCCGCGTCGAAGGCCTTTAGCCCGTAGCGGTAAACCGCGCCGACGTACCGGCGGGTTCCCGCTACGGGGCCGTCTCTGTGCGTTCCTGACCTCAACAATCCGGACTTGAAAGACGCGAAGGATCGCGTCCCCGCCAATACGCGCAAGCTCCTGTTGTCAGGCTCTTACTTCTTCCAAATCACGAAAAGGGAGTTGTTGAAATGTCCGCACCCGAAGAACAGGTCTGTGGCCAGTGTGGCCAGTCGCATCCGCTGGACCGCGCCTGTGACCGCACGGTCATCCATGCGCCCGTCGTGGCCGAAATCATTCCCTTCAGGCCGCGACCGCCTGTGACCAACACTCTCTTTACCCCTGACGATCTGGACGGCCCCAGCGCCGCCTGACTGTCGCAACAGCAAGATCATTCATATGGCAAACACACGTACCAAGGCCCAACCTCCGCCGACCGTCTATATCAGCGAGAGTGATTTCGACGCTCTGGACCGGCTGGTGGGCGACCTGCCCGGCTCGGGTCCGGCAGGCCTGCTTCAGGCCGAGATGGACCGCGCCGAAGTCCTTCCCGAGGCAGAAATGCCCAAGGGAGTTGTCGGCCTGCACCGCTGGGTCCACTTCAGGGATGGCCAGGGCAACGACGTCCGCCGCGTACAACTTGTCTTGCCACGGGATGCGGATATCGATGCGGGCCGTATTTCGGTGCTGTCCTATGTGGGGGCCGGACTTCTGGGACTGACCGAAGGCGAGACGATCGAGTGGCCTTCGCCGTCCGGCGGATCGCGCCCTCTGACCATCATCATGGTCGAGGATCGCGACCCGATAGCGGAACTCGCACACTAATACTTGCTTAAACGAACTGACTGTGACACCCCACCCCTAGAGAGATTTTTCCGGGGGTGGGTGCATGAGTGTGTTCGAGGGTGCCGGCGAGGTCCGTGCCGGATTTGAACTGCCCGTCGAGGCCCTGACCCAATGGCTTGAAGACCATGCCGAGGGTTTCAAGGGTCCGATCCAGCTTGGCCAGTTCAAGGGCGGCCAATCCAACCCGACCTATCGCATGGACACACCGTCGGGGGCCTACGTCCTGCGCCGCAAGCCTTCGGGCGCGATCCTGAAAGGGGCCCACGCGGTCGAGCGCGAGTTCCGGGTGATATCGGGTCTGGCCAAGGCGGGCTTTCCCGTCGCGCGCGCCGTTGCCCTGTGCGAGGACGAGAGCGTCATCGGCAGCGTCTTCTATGTGATGGAACTGGTCGAGGGGCGCATCTTCTGGAACCCGACCCTGCCCGACCTGACGCCCGAACAGCGCGCAGCCCATTTCGATACGCTGAATGCCACCATCGCCAGACTGCACAGCATCGATCCCGAGGCGATCGGTCTGGGCGACTACGGGCGTCCCGGCAACTTCTTCGCCCGCCAGATCGAGCGATGGTCAAAGCAATATCTGGCCGACGAACTGGCCGGGCGTGATCCCAACATGGACCGCCTGATAGAATGGCTGCCCGCCCATATGCCCGCCGATGACGGGGCCAGTGCCATCATCCACGGCGACTACCGCGCCGACAATCTGATCTTTGACGCCGACGGCCCGACGGTCCGCGCCGTACTGGATTGGGAACTGTCCACGCTGGGGCATCCGATGGGTGATTTCACCTACCATATGATGATGTACCGACTGCCACCGCACATGATCGGCGGCTTTGCGGGCGAGGACCTTGAGGCGCTGGGCATTCCGTCCGAGACCGAATACCTCAAGACCTATTGCGACCGCACAGGACGCGCGGTCCCTAGCGAAGGGGAGCTTCGCTTCTACTTCGCTTTCAACATGTTCCGCTTTGCCGCTATCTTTCACGGCATCAAGGGTCGCCTGCTGCGGGGCAGCGCGGCCTCTGAACATGCGCAAGGCATGGCCGACAACTTCCCCGAACTTGCCGCCCTCGCATGGGCCCAGACAGGAGCCGCAGCATGAGTCTGGACGATCTGGAACGGGGCCGCGACATCGCTGCCCGCGTCGAAACCTTCGTGCGCCAGACCATCATTCCCTATGAGAAGGATTCCCGCGCCGAAAGCCACGGCCCGACCGACGGACTGGTGGCGGAAATGCGCGACAGGGCCCGCGCGGCGGGCGTCCTGACGCCGCATATTCCGGACGGAACCGGCCATGTCTCGCACCGCTCGACCGCGCTGATCCTGCAGGCGGCGGGCCTGTCGCCGCTGGGTCCGGTGGCGCTGAACGTCATGGCCCCGGACGAGGGCAATATGTACATGCTGGGTCAGATCGCCAGCGACGCCCAGAAGGAGCATTTCCTCAAGCCGATGATCGCGGGCGATGTGCGCTCTGCCTTCTTCATGACCGAACCCGCCGAAGACGGCGGTGCGGGTGCCGATCCGTCCATGATCCAGACCACCGCCGTGCGCGATGGCGACGGCTGGATCATCAATGGCCGCAAGGCCTTCATCACCGGCGCGGTCGGGGCATCGGTTGGTATCGTCATGGCCAGGACCGATGCCGGTGACGGCAAGGTCGCCGCCACCATGTTCCTGATCGACCTGCCCGACCCCGCCATCACGGTCGAGCGGGTTCTGGAGACGATCGACAGTTCCATGCCGGGCGGCCACTCGATCCTGAAGATCGAGAACCTGCGGGTTGCTGACGGCGCCATCCTCGGCGAGCCCCACCAAGGCTTCAGATACGCGCAGGTTCGCCTTGCGCCTGCCCGCCTGACCCACTGCATGCGCTGGCTGGGTGCCTGCAGGCGCGCCCACGAGATCGCGTCGGCCTATGCCGTCAAACGCCACGCCTTCGGCAAGCCGCTGATCGACCACGAAGGCGTCGGCTTCATGCTGGCCGAGAACCTGATCGAGCTGAAACAGGCCGAGCTGATGATCGACTGGTGCGCGGGCGTGCTCGACACAGGCGTGCTGGGCACACTTGAAAGCTCCATGACCAAGGTCGCGGTGTCGGAGGCCCTGTTCCGCATCGCCGACCGCTGTGTCCAGATCATGGGCGGGACGGGTGTTTCCGGCGACACCCCCGTCGAGCAGATCTTCCGCGAAGTCCGCGCCTTCCGCATCTATGACGGGCCGACCGAGGTCCACAAATGGAGCCTTGCCAAAACCATCAAGCGGCAAGTTCTGGCGGGCCGGTCCGCCTGAAGGCGATGACCGATCGGTGTGGCGGGTTTGATTGACATTGGATGGCGGCCAACCCCTAATCCGTGATGCTCCCCCCGTGATGGCCTCAGAGAGAATAGTATGAGCGGACCCTTGCACGGCCTTCGGATTGTGGAAGTGGCGGGGCTGGGTCCCGGCCCGTTCGCCGCCATGATGCTGGCCGACCACGGTGCCGAGGTCATAAGGGTACAGCACCCCGATGCGCCGGTCGAAACCCGTGATCCCCTGTTGCGGTCACGCACGATCCTGAGCCTCGACCTGAAAAAACAGGAAGACCGCGAGCAGTTCCGGCGGCTTTGCCGCTGCTGCGATGCCCTGATCGAAGGCTTTCGACCGGGCGTCATGGAACGGCTTGGACTGGGGCCGGAGGTCCTGCTGCTTGATAATCCGAAGCTGGTTTACGGGCGGATGACCGGATGGGGCCAGACCGGACCACTGGCGGCAACCGCCGGTCACGACATCAACTATATCGCCATATCGGGCGCATTGGGTCTGTGCGGCCGCAAGGACGAAAAGCCGACACCGCCCGTCAATCTGGTCGGCGATTTCGGGGGCGGCGGCATGTTGATGGCCTTCGGGATTCTGGCGGCATTGATGGCTGTCAGAAACGGGGCCGGGGGACAGGTGATCGATGCCGCCATGACCGACGGCTCGGCGCTGCTCACCTCCATGATGTGGGGCTTCAAGGCCAGCGGCTTCTGGATGGACCAACGCGGTGTCAATGTGCTCGACACCGGGGCCCCCTTTTACGAAACCTATGCCACTGCCGACGGCCAATATATCGCCATCGGCGCCATCGAGCCCCAGTTCTATGCACGGCTGCTGGAATGTACGGGTCTGTCGGACGATCCACTTTTCAGCGCCCAGATGAGCCCTGCTGACTGGCCCGCACAGAAGGCACGGCTGGCCGAGGTTTTTGCCACCCGAACCCGGGATGAGTGGGCACAGGTTTTTGAAACGGCCGATGCCTGTTTTGCGCCTGTACTCTCTATGGGCGAAACACCCGCGCATCCCCACAACCGGGCCCGCCAGACCTATATCGAGGTCGCAGGGGTGACCCAGCCCGCCCCGGCACCGCGTTTTTCCGCAACGCCCAGCGCGCATCCGAACCCTCCGCAGCCTGCCGGAACCGATGTTTCGGACTTCATCCGAACACTCGAAGAGCAGCGACGCGAACGCCCATAGAACCAAATCCGCCCGTTTGGTCCACGGAACGGTCAAATATCCGTATTTCCAAGAAAAGTCGGGTACTAAGGGTTTGACCCCGCTGTCTGTAGCGCGGATATTTCCAAGGGCTATCCGCCTGCAACAGCACACTTGAAGCGTGCGCCCACGGCACGAAAGACGCGACTTGGACGAACCTGATCTGCGATCATTGATAATGGGCAATCCGGTCGCACGCGCCTTTGCCATTGTCGGCGATGCCTGGACCCAGCTGATCCTGCGCGAAGCCTTTTATGGTGTTCGCAGATTCAACCAGTGGTGCGAGCGCCTCGGCACGCCCCGCAGCGTTCTGACCGACCGGCTGAACCGCATGACCGACGCGGGCATTTTCATCCAGACCCAGTCCGATACGGGTGTGCGCACCGAATACCGCCTGACCGAAATGGGGCTGGACCTGTTCGGTGTCGCGGTCATGCAGGGACAATGGGAAAGGGTCTGGGCGGCCTCCCCTCTACAGGAGCGCTATGCCATCGCCTTTTTCTACCACGGCACAGGGGCGCGCATCCACCCTGCCGTGCTGACCCGTCCCTTCGGCCAGCCCGTCGATCCGGCCAAGGTCGGCTGGCGCGCCGGAAATGGGCTGACGGTTATTCCGCCCCCGACTTCGCGCCGACGTCGTTCCGTGCCGTCGGTGTCGGACCGTCCGATCATTGACCGGTCCACCGAAATCATCGGCGATTACTGGAGCTGGGCCATACTGTCGGCGGCCTTTTTCCGCGTCCGCCGCTTTGACGAGTTTCACACCACCCTGGGGCTGGCGACCAATATCCTCTCGGATCGCCTCGCGCGGCTGACCCGTCATGGCGTGCTGGAAAAGCGCCCCTACCAGACCTCGCCCGTGCGCTATGAATACCGTCTGACAGAGGCGGGCCGCAGCCTGTACTCCATCGTGCTGGCCATGCTGGGCTGGAGCCAGAAATGGCTTGTCGCCGATGACGAGGCCCCCCTGACGCTGCTGGACCGCGAGACGGGCGAGATCATCAACCCGACGGTTTGCGACCTGACCACCGGCACGCCATTGAATGCACGGGCGGTGCGCTGGGAACTGGAGCGGACCTGAAAAAAAGGGCCCGCCGACAGGTCGGCAGGCCCTTGAGGTCGAGAGTGTCAGGTCCGGTTTCTAGAACGATTTGCTGACGGCAATGCCCCACGAGCGCGGCGGCGCAAACACGCTGAAGCCGATGTTGGCATTCTTGATCACGTGCATGCGATATTCCTCGTCGCCCAGGTTCTTGCCATAGACGGAAACCTTCAGCCCGTTGGTGTTCTCCCAAGAGGCAAAGGCACTGACCAGACCATAGGCCGGCACCAGAACCTCGGAGGCATTGGACGGGTCAAAGTAGAAATCATCCGTCCACTGATAGTCGGCGCGGGCGGTGAGTGTACCGCCAAACGCATCCCACTGGCCATCGGCATACAGGGTGAACTGGCTTTCCGGAGAACGCGGCAGGGTGTTGCCCTCATAGGGAAGGGTGGCCCCGAAGGCGGTGGCATTGGATGTGTATTTGGCATCCAGCGAGGTATAGGAACCACCGATGGTGATGTTGCGGTTCACAGCCAGCGCCGTCTCGATCTCGAAACCGTTGACCTCGGCCTCGGCATTGGAGGTCACCAGCACCAGCCCCGCCAATTCATAGACCTGCAGGTCGCTGTAATCGAGCTTGAAGGCTGCCCCGTTCAGTCGCAGGCGACCGTTGAGAAGCGTCGTTTTGGCCCCGATCTCATAGTTGTCGAGGATTTCGGACTTCAGCGGGGTCTGGGCCTGAAGCCCGGTCTGCGCCCCCGACGAATAGGCACCGGCCTTATAGCCCCGATCATAGCTGGCATAGAAATGCACATTGTCGATCGGCTCTACCGACAGGGCCAGTTTCCATGTCGGCTCTTCGAAGCTGGTTGAAGCCGTCACATTGTAGGGGGAGCCCGTCGGGCCCAGAGGAATGCCGACCGGCAGAACCGGATCGCGGTCGATCGCGATCTGGTGTACCTCGCGTTCGTCGTGGGTCCAGCGGGCACCAAGGGTCAGTTCCCAGATATTCGCGAACGGGATGTTGGCCTGACCGAACACGGCATAGCTGGTGTTCTTGGCAAATTGGTCAAACACCGTGTCGCCGCCGAAGCTGGGCGGTGCGATCGGCAGGGCCGTCTGGACAAGATAGCTTTCCGTCCGGTCTACATCTTCCTCGAAGTAATAGAGGCCCGCGACCCAGTTCACCTTCGCGCCGGGCTTGGAGGCGATACGCAGTTCCTGACTGAACTGGCTGGAGATTTCCTCGGCGCTGTTATCCACCGAAAGAGGAAATGCCGGAAAGGGAATGCCGCCCAGATTGTCCCGCCATTCATAGTCATTGCTGCGATAGGAGGTCAGCGAGACGATGTCGAAGTGGTCGTTGCCTTCGAACTCGATACGGCCCGTCAGACCCCAGTTCACGCGGTTCTGGTAATTGTCCGCCGAGGAAAAGCTCTCGCGGACCGACATGTTTCCACGAATGGCATCGATCAGCGCCACGAAGGGCGCGGGCGTGGACGAGGTCGTCACCGGAATACGGGCATGGCCCTGCATCTTGTCCTGCGAATAATCGACACCCGCCAGAAAGGTCCACGGCCCTGAGCTATGCAGAATCTGGGCACGGAGACCGTATTGGTCACCCCCCTCAAGACGTCCACCCGTATCGACATTCTCGGCATAGCCGTCGTTGGTGTTCCAGCGGAAGGCGACACGTCCTGCCGTGTTCTCTCCCATCTGTCCGTTCAGATAGGCTTCGACGCCGCGTTCCTCGAAGCTGCCGACGCGAAACGTCACCTGCCCCGAATTCTCGAAGCGCGGCCGTTTGGTATAGATGTTCATCGCGCCGCCGGAGGCGTTACGCCCATACAGGGTGCCTTGCGGACCGCGCAGAACCTCGACGCGCTCGATGTCGAGGAAGCCCAAGGACGATCCGCCCGAGCGCCCGATCGACACCTCGTCGATGGACACGCCGATAGACGGGTCGCTGGCCGCCGAGTCACTGGTCGTGCCGACGCCGCGGATGAAAATCTGCGGCTCGCCGATGTTGAACTGGGTCAGGGTAACGCCCGGAACCTTGCCTGCGACATCCTGGATGCCTGTCGCATTGGTACGCTCCAGCGTTTCCGCGCCAAAGGCGGTAACCGCGATGGGCACTTCCTGAAGGCTCTGCTCGCGGCGCTGGGCGGTAACAATCACTTCGCCCAGATTGACGGCCTCGTCCTGAGCGGACTGTGCCGCGGCCGGTGTGGCCAAACCTGCAGCAGCGATCAAGGCTACTGCGGATGCGGTGAACGCAATCTTTGTCATATTCCCTCCCTGACCCTCCCCGGCATCCGTTTTTCAGATGCTCATTGGTCAAAATGAAGCTTGCGCTAGTGAACCTTTATTGCAAGTCTTTTTATACAAGTTTGAACGGGGGCATGGGTTATGAGGCTGGATGCAACGACATTTTCCGCGCTGATCTGGGGGGCTGTCTGCCTCGTGTGGTTATTGGCCATGCCAAAGAAAACACGCGGAAAACAATGGCATTTTGCCATGATGGCCATACCGTTCGCGGCACTCCTGTCGGCGCGTCTGGATCTGCCGGCAAATTTACGTGAAGCGCAGCAGTACTGGCTTTTCAGCGGGCTCATGATCGCCTTGGTTACGGCTTTGGCATGGGTCGCGGGTACGATCCGGCGCAATCACGGAATCATGGACGTGGCCTATTCGCTGGCTCCGCTGGTCGCAGGATGGGGGCTGTTTGCGATGGTGCGTCCCCCTTTCGATGCGCTGAGCATCGGCTTTCTGGCCACGCTGACGCTGTGGTCCGTGCGGCTGTCGGTCCAGACCTGGGGCCACAACATCCGCTCGGAGCGCCAGCCCTATGCCCATTGGCGTAAATCCTTCGGTAAGGACTGGCTGTGGTGGAGCGCCTTTCAGGTGCACCTGCTTCAGGGCGTGACCATCTGGATCTGGTGCGCGCCGTTCGCCTTCATCCTGACCGCTCCCGCGCCGCACGCCCTGTGGTTCGCCGCGGCGGGCCTGTCGGTCTGGCTGTCGGGCTTTGGCCTGCAATCGGCGGCGGACCGTCAGCTGGCCGCGTTCAAGGCCGATCCGGCCAATCGCGGCGGCCTGTTGGACACGGGCGTCTGGGCCTTTGTGCGTCACCCCAACTATCTGGGCGAGAGCCTGATGTGGGCCGC
>NZ_DJFS01000051.1:0-238 GCF_002432125.1 Brevundimonas sp. UBA5866 | reverse complement strand
CCACATGGCCCGCACGCGCCCCGAAGCCTGGGCAGCCTATTGCGCGCGTACGCCGCGCTTCTTCCCCTTCCCCCGCCCCCGCAGTTCCAAAGTCACGGAGACCCGCGCATGAGCGGCCTTAAAGACAGAGTCATCATCATCACCGGTGCCGGTCGCGGCCTTGGACGAGCCTATGCCCTCGATCTGGCGAAACGCGGTGCCAGGATCGTGGTCAACCCCCGCGCCCGCCCCGCCGATG
>NZ_DJFS01000055.1:3441-14599 GCF_002432125.1 Brevundimonas sp. UBA5866 | reverse complement strand
CCCGCCGCAACCGGCGCGACCCTCGCAAGAGCTCCTGCGGTAAGGCCGGCAGCTGCGCCGCCGGCAACGCCTTTCGCACCCGAGCCGCCGATCACTGCCATGGCGGCACGCGCCGCGATAGCCGCCTTGACGATGGCCTGAAGGCCCTTGATGACCGCCATGATCGGGCCGCCCGCCGCGACCAGGGCGAGCATGCCAAGGCTTGCAGCCTGCATGCCGCTCGGCAGATCGTTGAAGGCCTTGAGCGCATCGCTGGCCCAGTCGAGCACCTTGGCCGCGACCGGCAGGAACTGCTTGCCGAAGTCCTCGGCGGCCTTGTTGAACTCGGCGCGGACGCGCTTCTCCTTTTCCGCCACCGTATCGGCCTCGCGCGCGACCTGACCCTGCATCTCCGCCGTCTGGCGCAGGATGATGTTGGCGCGTGCGATTACCTTGGCGGCTTCCGAGGCCGAGGAGGCCTTGCCCTTGAAGCCCAGCCGCAGCAGCTCTGCCGACACGGCCGTCTCGTTCAGCACCACGCCGAAACGCTTCAGGGGTTCGGTTTCGCCGGTAATACCCGAGATCACGGCCTGGAAGGCCTCGGCATCACTGACGTCCTTGAAGGCCCCCATGTCCAGCGCGCGGCGCTGGAGCTGGTCGACCATCGAAAGTGAGGTGCTGGCATCCACACCCAGCGCCGTCAGGACCGAGCGGAGCTGGGTGAAGTTGTCCTTCACATCGGTTTCGAGGCGGCCGAACTCTTCCGAGATCGCGGCCGTCGCCTTGGCGGCTTCCGCAGGCATGTCGCGGAAGGTCTGCTCAAAGGCACCGGACACGGCCTCGGCGCGCTTGGCCGCGTTGTAGGACATGGCCGTGATGGCCCCCAGGGCGACCGATGCGGCCAGCTGGACCGGCCGGGCGAAGTTGGCAGCCTCCCGGCCCAGATTGGCCAGGTTCTTGTCGAGCTGGCGCTGGCGGCGTTCGATGCTGTCGGCCGTCTTGTCGAACTTGCCCTGCGCGCGATCCAGCTGCTTCGACAGCTTGCTGATGTCCGCACTCATCCGCAGGACGAGGCTTTCGATATCTCGGGCCATGTTGCCTCCAAAAGAAAAGGCCCGCCGGAGCGGACCTTTGCCAGGGGTTGATCGGGCCTATCCGGCCGGTGAGCGCCTCGACGCCCAGTCATCTTCCGAACGCCTGCGCTCGACCCCGCAGAGGCGAGGCGTGAGCGAGGCGAACTCCCCGCACCATTCCGCGAAGGCGATCACGCCATGGCGGCCGTCGATGCGCACAGTTGCCAGGTTGGCCAGCTGACTGTCGGAGAAGTCAGACCATTCCACGCGCTGCAGATCATCCTTCGACCAGATGAGCGTGGCGACGGGCGCGGACGTCTCCCGTCCATGCTCATCGACGAGGCTCACACGGACGGAGACAGGATGCTCGTGCGCCCTCTCGCGCAGGTGCAGAACCTCGTCGGCGGCTTCGGTAAACGCCCAGCGCGCGCCGTCGACGAAGACCGTGCCCTCGGGCTGGGGCTTCCCGCATCCCGCCAGCATCAAGACGGCCATGCAGGCCGGAACATGTCTCATGAGCACCTCCCTGGGGGCGGCACATATCACGAATACTTCGCCATGAGGGCATCATGCTCGGCCTCGCTCAGGCTGGGCGAAGCAGGTTCCTCCGGCGAATTGGCCCGACGCCATCCGTCCACCGCCATGGCGAACTCCCACAGCGACAGATCATCCACCTCGCGCGGGGTGTAGCCTATGACGGCTCCGGTTCCGTAGAAGGAGCCGAAGCGGAGCTTGTGTCGCGGGAGCGGCTGTTCGTGCCGACCCCCGCCGCGGACTCCCCCAGAGCCTCATCCTCCACTCCGATCACGGCTGACGCGACGATCGCCTGTGCGATGGTGACATGGGGAAAGATCGGGGTGTCATCGAAGTGACCGAGGATGACCTGCGTCGCCTCATGGGTACTCAGGCCGCCACCGATCAGCCCCTGCAGGATGGTCTCGCGCACATCGTCAACGCGCCATCTGCCGGTCGTGAACCGCTGGATCAGCTCCATCGGGCCGCAGTCGGTCTTTTCCTGCAGGGCGCGAATGCGGCCGATGGGAAGGCGGAACAGCCGCTCTTCCCCGCCGAAAGCCAGTGTGACTTCAGCCGCGCGGCTCATCATTCACCGCCGACGTTGGCACCGAAAGTGGCCGTGACCTCGCCGTCAGACGAAAGCGTCATGGTCGAGTTGACCTTCTCGCCGACGTTGCCGGTCATGTCGAACTGCGTCAGGTGGAAGGCACCTTCATAGGTGATGACGTTGGCAGGATCGTCATCGTCCAGAATGACCTGACAGTTGCGGGAATCTTCCGACCTCCACCAGTCCCACAGCTTCTTGTTGTCGGACTTGTGGTTCATGCCTCCGCCGGTCACATCGACCGACAGGGACTGCTTCTCGCGGGCCAGCCAGGCGATCTTGTCCGGGTCATCGCAGTCGGGGACCGTCGCATCATTGGTCTGCGCGTTGAAGGTGATGCCGCGCTCGGCATTGATCGTGCACAGCTTGGTAAAGACTTCAGGGCTGGCACCATTGCCAACCTTCACCACGAGCTTGACCCCGCGGGTAGAGTTCACAGCGGCCATCTTGGCCTCCTATGTTGAGGGCATGAAAAAGCCGCCTGGGGCGGCGGGATCTGGCTAGGCGGTTGCCGTAGTCCAGTAGGTGAGCCTGACGACGCTATGGGCCGTGAGGCGATCCGGGTCGGTCATGTGCTGCGTGTCGTCATAGATCCAGTCGTCGCAGACATGGCCTTCGAGTGTGAGCTGGCGCGTCAGGGCCATCCGCACCGCCCCCGCGATCCGCTTGGCCTTCGCGCGGCTCTGAACGGGCGTGGCCTCGCGGGCGTAGACGTGAACATTGACCGCCACCTCGGAGGACGAGGCACATTCGGTATCGTGCCCGATGACCTGATCGTCGCCGATCAGGATATGCGGAAAGGGCGCATCGAGCGGCGGTGCCATGACGTAAACCCGCACACTGTCAGGCGCGAATGACTCCTGCACCACGTCCGAGGTCCGCAGAGCGGCCTCTACGGCGGCCTGAACGGCCAGGCTGGGATCGGTCATTTCGTGATCCTCCGGATGGCCTTGCGGGCTGCTGCTGAAACCCGACGCTTCATCGGGCGCTTCAGGGCACGATAGCTGGGCCAGAAGAACGGTCGCGCCGTCATGCCGAAGTGGGCCGCCTTGGCTTTCGTCATGACGCCCGTGCGCCTCATCCGCTTGCTGGGACGGGCAGGGATGGCGGCTCGGGAGGCCGTGCCGAACTCGACCCATCGGGCATAGTGCGCTCTTTTTCCACCGACGCTGTTGCGAATGGAAATGCGGGTGCTGGTCGAGACGTCCTGCGTCCGGATGCTGTTGTGAAGGTCCATCTCGTCGATCGGAACCAACCGCCGTTGCATCTCCGCCAGGTCGTGACCGTTGGCACGCATCTGATCGCGAACTGCCTTTCGGACCTCGACGGGAATGGCTTTGAGCTTGCGGCGCAAGCGGTCGCGATTGGTGAACGCCATCAGCCTTCCGCTCCCCCCGACACGGCCAGAATGTTGCGATAACCGGGCGTACGGGCCGGACTGGCAGAGGTGACATTGAACACTTCACCCGTCCGGACATCGACCATCCGCATGGCCGGCGTGATCGTCCTCGCCTGACGGCTGTCCCGGATGGTCACGCTGACCGGCTGCCGCCGCTCGAGGCGATGCTGCAGCGCCACCTCCGAACCTCGCAGATACTCGACATCGGCCCAGACCGTGAACCCCTCGACGAACGGACCCAGAGGGTCGCCGTTGGCGTCAGGCGCACGAGAGTCGAAGCGAACCCGGTTCGTCAGATGCCCCGCCATCAGACGTCACTCGCCTCGGCGGGACGTCGCCGGGGCGGCGCGACTTCTCGCGCATCGCCGTCCGCGACGAGCTGCTCGCCCCAGGCGCGCTTGATGGTCAGCTCCATTCCCGCCTTGTAGGCCACGGTGATCCCGCGCTGTTCCGGCGGTGTGAAATTCCTGTCCCTCAGGAAGACGACGCGCATGGGGAACTCCCTAGATCAGATGGATGCGATGATTGGCCAGCAGGGCCTCGACCGGCGCGGAGGTCGCGATCCGGCTGGAAACCGAACCGACCTGACCGCCTTCACGGTAAGCGTAGAGGTCGCCGGCAATCATCTTCAGGGCAGCCCTGATCGCCGGGGGAAGCGCACTCCGGGAGTAACCGACATCCAGGGTCACCGAGATGCGGGAGCCGGGGCGACGGGTCGGGGGCGACTGAAGCAGGGCAATCGACGGCGCGAGACCATCCGGCCTCAATTCGTACATGGTCGGAGGGATCACCCTGGCCGAACCATCGGGGTCGATGATCGAGATCTCGGTGACGCTGCGCACCGGAGCAATGGACAGCCTGGCCAGATCGGACCAGCAGTCACAGGCCACCTTCACCGATTGCTCTGACAGCCGAAGGCCCGTCATGTCCTCGATGTAGGCGCGGGCCGCAGCGATGATGTCATCGATCAGGGCATCCTCGTCATCGTGGTCGACGCGGAGGTGCAGCTTGATTTCATCAAGTGAAACCGGCTCCCCCGCAGCCGCAGAGGTGACCACAGGGGAGTACCACATCAGCGGGTCTCCTCTGCCGGAGCTTCCGCAGTGGTTTCGCTCACGGCGGTCCCGCCACCGGCTGCCGGCGTCGGGGCTGCCTCGAGAACAGCGATCCTTGCGTTCGCCTCCTCCAGTTGAGCGCGGAGGGTTTCTACCTCTGCAACAGCGGCCCGCGCCCTCTCCAGCTCCGCCTTCAAGGCAGCAGGACTGTCTTCCGAAACCGCCACGGCGTGGCCTTCCTTGATGAGGCGCTGGGCCTCCTTCTTGGAGAAGATGTCCACGATCTGGCCGGCCTGAACCGACAATTCGGGACCTTCGAAGCCCGAAAGCATTTTGATCTTCATCGGATGTGACGGGGCGGGCATCTAGCCCGCCCCGCTCCCTCAGGCAGTGCGGATGAGGAGGTGCTTGACGGCAGCGGAGTTGGCCAGCTCGCCATCAAAACGGATCAGGCCTGCGATACCCAGGTCCGGCCAGAAGCGTTCACGCAGCACGCCGATGACCGGCGAACCGACCTTGCGCACCCAGTACTTCTTCAGGTCGCCGAACAGCAGGGCCTTGGCACCGGCAGCGATGTCCGCCATGTCGTCGTTGATGTGGTAGGTGTGGCCGTTCAGGGTGCCCGGAACGCCCGCCTTCACATCGCCCTGTTGCCAGATGTACCGACCCTCGTTGTCCTTCAGCTTGCGAAGGGTCTTCAGGGTCTGGTCGTTGAACATGTAGCCGACGCTCGGTGCCTTGCGGTAGGCCGCATTGACCGAGTGCTCCAGGTCCAGCAGGTCATCGAAGGTGATGGCACCGGTCGCGGCCGAGGTGTGGCCGAGGCCCGAGGCCGTGACAATGCCGTGAGGCGCATTGCTGCCACTGCCGACCGTCAGCTGACGGTTGGCGATGCGACCCAGACGCTCGCCGATCAGCTCGCCCAGCAGCGCTTCCATGTTGAAGACACTGTCCAGCTCGAGCTCGTAGGACCACTTCACGAACTCGGTATCGAACGAGAAGGCGTCCAGCGACTTCTGGCCGAAGACAACATCCTGGCCGCCGTCATCGGTCAGCGGCACCCCTTCGGCGTGCGCAGCCCCCGACTTGTCGGTGTCATCGACGGTCGGCAGCTTGAAGGGATTGCCGCCAGCCGTGGTGATGTCACGAATGACCGCGCCATCGTACATCGGGCCATGCGCCTTCATGGCCTTGTCGATCTCGGCCAGAAGTTCGGTCGGGACCGTATAGCCACCAGCGGTCGCGGTACCGCCGGTCTGGGTGCGGAATTCGGTCGTGCCCTTCAGCAGGACCGCACGTTCCTCGCTCGACAGATCGGCCGGCGAAGCACCGCAGACGACCTTGGCAAAGACATGACGGTATTCGGGCGCGTCACCATCGCTGCGGCTTTCACCGTCTTCACGACCGGGGCGGCGGCTTTCGCGCAGCTCCTGGGCACGCTTCTCCACGCGCTGCAGCTGCTCTTCGCGCTCGATCAGCTTTTCGATGCGGTCATGTTCGGCCATGGCGGCATCGTGGGCGCTTTCGAGTTCGGCAGCGCGGGCTTCGTCGGTGGACTCCGTGATGAGGTCCAGACGTTCGCGGGCTTCAGCGACCAGCTTGGCCTGCTTCTCCCGCAGTTCGTTCAAACGCGACATGATTGCTCCTTGGGTTGTCGCAAAGAAAAACCCGCCGAAGCGGGCGCTCATTCGGTCAAGCGCGGGAGACGCGCCGCCTTACTCTCGACACTTGAGGTCGAGGGAAACCTTCATGCGCAGCCGGCGGCTGGCATGGTTGAAGTTGTGGGTGCGGCGCTCCTTGCGGGAAGCCTCCAGGGAACGAAGGCCCAGCTCGGTGTCCGGGTAGGCCGGCCGCACACAGGCACTGACCTCGATCAGCTCGAGGTCACGGATGGTCCGGCGGGGCGGACTGACGGTTTCGTCCCATTCGTCATGCGTGGCACGGAAACCGAACGACATGCCCTTGATGTCGCGCCGCCGCAGCTGGACGGCCAGATCGCGGCCGTCGGACGTATCGGGCAGATCGATCTCGACCTTCAGCCCGCGCTCGTCCTCTGCCAGCCGCAATGTCCCAGCCGAAGTCCGGCCAATCACGCGCCCGTAGTCGTGCTGGACAAGCGCGATGACATCACTGTTCAGGGATGATGCGAAGGCTCCGCGTTCGATCGTCTCGATCCAGGCTCCGCCGATTTCAGTCGGCGTATTGAACAGCGCCGCATAACCGGTCGCGACCATGCCGCCGCCTTCAGCCTCGCGGATCTCGACCGGTCCATCCAGGGAACGGATATCAGTTTTCTGCATCTTCAGGGTCTCCCTGTTGCGGCTTGGAGGGCAGGCCTGCCTGATACTGACCAAGGGGCACCGTTGCCCCCTGCATGTAGAGCTTGTCGCCACCGTCCAGCGGTGCGCGGTTGTCGATCGAGCGGGCTTCGTTCGGCGTGAGCAGAGAGGTTTGAACACCCCTCGCCAAGGCTTCCATGCGGCTCTTGAGGTCGCCTCGCTGGAGCGCGTCCAGGTTGTGTTCGGCGTAGCGACGGCCCCTGCTTGCGGCGAAGCATTTGAGATTGACCTCATCTTCGAAGGCCTTGGCCCAGCCACAGATGTTGTGCTTCACCAGAAACAGGTCCTGCTGTTCCGTATTGGCGAAGGAGCCGTTCGTCAGGTCCTGCAGGAATACCGGCGGCAGGTTCCAGGTTCTGGCCAGTTCCTCGACCTGAAAGCGCCTCGCATCGGTCATCTGCCCCTTGTCCGGGTCGAAGCCCACCGTCTTCAGCTCATATCCGGGCGGGATCGGGAACACCGCCTCGCCCTTGCGCCGGGCGGCATCGATGGCATTCCTGATGTCCGCCTGGGCACGCCTGATTGCATCAGGCCCCGCAGGCATCGGACCCGTGAGCGACAGCGGCGGTACCCCTCCGCCCGCGAAGAACTTGGCCGCATAATCTCCCATGGCAATCGCAAGCGCGATGGACTTCCGGGCGATCCAGATCGGGCTGTATGTCGAAAGCTGATCGGCCTTGAGCAGGAACGGAACGTCGATGACTTCACGCGCCTGATAGACCTTGCCCTCGCAGACATACTCCTTGCGGCCGTTCACCCGACGGACCGTCGTGACCTCCGCGTTCATGGGCCAGAAACCGGCTACACGGTCAGGCCCCGTGCGCTCGATATAGAGCAGCCCCCGCCCGGCCTTGCCGAACACCTGGGACCAGAAATACCGGCGCGCGGCATAGCTGCTCCATTCCTCGTTCGGTGCCTGGTTGAGCAGATAGGCAAAGTCACCCCGGTCGCGGACGGACTCATCCTCCCCATCCACGTTGAAGACATGGATGGGCAGGCCCGCCAGAGCCGCCGACAGGAAACCGATGGCGGCCGCGACGGCGGGCACGGTCATGGCGGATTCACCCGTGACGGCGGGCAGTTCGACGCTATCGAGGCCGAACACGCGCACCGTCTCCAGATCGCCGCCGATGCTGCGCTGTTCGGTCCGTAACAGGCGTTGCAGGAACTTCATGATGCCTCCAACAGGCTATAGCCGGGGTCATCCCAGGGGGAGGGCGGCGCGATGCCTGACGCCTCGGGATTACGGCTCATCAGCATTGCTGCGTTGAAGAGCGCGACGAGCGGGTCGATCTTGGCTCGCCCCGCACTTTCCTTCGTGATGAGCACAGCTCCACCCCGGACGACTGCCTTGGCGTTGCCGACGCACCACGCCATCAGTCGACGGCCGGCATGCCAGAAGGTCTTGTTCTTGAGCTTGACCTCGAGGCCCCAGGAGGCCGGCGACAGGGCCGAACCCTGTTTGATCGAGGCCAGAAGCTCCCCTTCGATTTCCCTGACCGCAAGCTCATCGACCAGCGTCGTGATGCCGAAGGGGTCCAGACCGATCCCGTACTTCTCGGGGAACAGCCCCGATTGATAGACCCGCTCGAGGATGTCAGCCGCATCACGGATCGGCTGGAGCGGATCGTCACAGATGACCAGATCGCCGTCAGCTTCGAACTCGCGCAACTGGGTTGCGATATCCTGGCGGCGCTGGAGCACGTCATCGTGCGCCCATGCCTTCGACCAGCTCAGCCAGTCTCGGGTTTCACGGCAGCGGCCGATCAGCCCCAGACCCATGAGGTCATCGAGGCCTCCGCCGTCGACACCGGCCACCACCACCTCCGACCGCGCCAGCAACTCATCGAGCGTAAGGTCCGGGTCAGCCGCGCCAGCCCAGTGATTGGCACCGGCCCAGCGATCCTGCGACAGCCTCAGTCCGATCTCGACGTTCAGATGCTTGGCCAGAAACACCTGCTTCTCGCCGCCGGTGGCATGGAGAACCTTGCGCAACTCGTCAGCCAGCCAGTGCTTGAAAACGGATCGGCCCAGATTGGGGTTGGTGATGTAGAAGTTGGCTGGATCGAGATAGGCCTCGCTCTCGATCATGTTCTCCGGGAACTCGTAGATCAGAGGCAGGCTGGCCGGATCGACAGCCAGCCCGTCCCGCACGCGACGGAAGTAGTCGAGCTTGGCCTTGAACACCCCGGCGGGCGCTTCGTCCGACTGGGTGCTGGCCCAGATGACAAAGCCTTCCGGCCGCGCCACCAGGCCGCCCGTCGCCTCGCGCAACATGGCGTCTGCCTTGGGCCGCTTGCCGAAGATCCAGAGCTCGTCGACGAACACGAAGCCGGCCTTCTTGCCGCCAACCGTATCGGTGTCGGCTGCGATGACCTTCAGCGTGGCCTTGGTCGCCAGATGGGTGATGGTTCGCGTGTGCTCCTGGATGTGGAGCAGGTCGCGCAACTCGTCATCCTCCAGCACCATGTCGCGCGCGGGATGGAATGCGTTGTTCGCCACTTCCAGCGTCGGTGCCAGGATCAGCAGCTCGGCCGAGTGACGCCAGTTGCGGATCAGAGCGGTGACCATGATGCCGGCCGCGATTGTCGACTTGGAGTTCTTCTTCGAGATCAGCAGGAAGAATTCGCGGATCAGCCTCTGGCCGGAGACCTTGTCGTATGCCCCGAAGATGGCGCGGACAAAGTCGAAGACCCACTGCTCGCACGCCTCGCCAAAGGTCGGCTTGCCCGGCGCGTCGACGATGCGCAGGGACTTGAACACCTGAAGAGCCTCTTCTGCCTCTTCCGCAAACAGCGGCGCGGGCAGCAGCGTCCGGCCCGCCACGATCCGCTCGCGCCAGTCCGGACATGCCGTCGATATCGTCACCATCTATTGCAACCTTGGCGGCGCTGGCGGAGCGTATTTCCCATGGATTTCGGAAGCGCGCTGGAGACGGGCTTCCTTCTTGCCCAGCGGCGGCTCCTTCGCCTCACGGCGACGAACCCGGTTCGCAATGTCCTTCGAACGGCCCGAGCCGAACTCTTCGCGGATGTAGCGCGCGGCCCCGACGTTACCCGCGAGCGCCTTCTTCCACATCACCTCGTTCAACACGGCCTGGGCGAGGTCAGCGCCTTCATCCAGCTCCCAAAAATAATACTTGCGCAGGGTAGGCTCGCTCAGCCCGACGCGGGCGGCGATCAACTCGACGGTCAAACCTGACGCGCGTAAAACTGCAATGTTTTCAGCGGTTTGCTTCGTCCACTTGTGCGACCGGCGACCGCGACGATCCTTGGGTGCCTTCCACGGATCGCCAAACAGGTCGACGTCGCCCGAATTTTCGTCGCTCATCAAAAAAAATCTCCGACTGAGGGGGGCGCGGGTCGGGAGCCTGCTGGCCTGTAGGCTTTCGACCCACCCCCTCCCGTCGCTGCCGCCGCTGGCCGCGATTCAGTCAGGTCAGGTCCAGACCCCACGCTGGTGCAGGCTGGCCTGCTCCTCGCGCTGGATGGCGCTGTCGTGCTCAGCCTTGCTGACCGTCTCGAGATTGTCCTCGTCCCAGAACAGGGCCTCGTTCCCGCGATGCGGTCGACGATGGTTAACGACAGGGCTGTTCGGCGCGGGGTATTTCCCGTCACAGACAACCCCGGTGCGCTGGCAGGTGTAGGCATCCCGGATCAGGATCTTCTGCCGCAGCGCGCGCCACCGTTCCGTCTTGTACCAGTGACGCCAGGGCGCGTTGTCACGCTGGCGTCTGGTCGGGGCGCGGGCGGCATCGGCGGGCGCACGGCCCAGGGTGGGAGCGATCGACGGAAGTCGCGGCGGCAGCGTGCTGAGTTTGGCCATGCCGACCCCTCCGACCAGACACGCGAAACCCGCCGCAACGAGGTTGGGCGGGTTTCCAGGCGCAGTTCTGAACTTGACGATTTACATGCCTTTAGCGTTCACCTCTGACAAGACCCTTTTTCAATTGGACATCCGTGGTTTTCAGTAGTGGGCCTGCGATTCGCAGCGCTTCGACCAGCCTGCGCCCGTCCAGCGCAACGGCCTTGCCGCCGCCCGACACCGACCGAAGCGACTGCCCCTTGCCCGCCACCGCGTCCAGGACCATCAGGGCACGGTCATCCCTGACCGCCACCTTGACCAGCCGCAACCGCAAGGCCGCATAGCCACGCTCGAGCGCCGCCCAGACCGCGCCGTCGCTGTTGACGGCC
>NZ_DJFS01000055.1:0-3383 GCF_002432125.1 Brevundimonas sp. UBA5866 | reverse complement strand
GCACGAAGGCTCGAGCCGACAGGAGCCTGCGACCGCAGCAGCATCGTGCGGTACAGCATGCCGATCTCGTACAGCTCGAGGCTCAGCGTACCGGCCTGCAACAGGCTTGCCAGCCCATCCACCCGCCGCAGCCGCTTCGCCCGCTCGACGCGCACGACCAACTCGCCCTCATGGCGCACGACGCAGCCATGGGCATCGGTTACGAACCGGGCCTCTTCGACGTGCTCCACCACGAGACCGGCCCCCACCAGCGCCCTGGTTTCGTTCAGACCGGCTTCGACCCGCTCCGCCTCGCTGGCCTGCGCCAGCTGCCGCTCGACCTCGCGAAGGATAGCCGCAGCCTGCCGACGCTGCTCGTTCGATCCCTTGGCCAGTTGAGCTGCGCGCTTCAGGTCGTTTGCCTGGGCGCGCGTCAACACCCGACCGTTGACGACAATGCTGTCGGCATCCTTGCGCCTAGCCGCGACGGTGCCCGCTGCCAGCGCCAGCATGCGGGCTTGAGCCTTCATCGACCTAGCCATTGCGGGCACCTCCCGTCGACGCGGCCACCACGCTGATCCCGGCGGCCTTCAACGCCGATCCAGCCCCTTCCATCAGCCGGGTCTGCGCGACCGATGTGGCGGTGATTACGGTCTGGCGCTCGGCATCCCAGCCGGCGCGGGCCAGGTAGCTGCTGACCGCCGTATCGCCCATTTCCCGCGCCACGATCACCGCAACCTGCGCCGGGCCGGACCAGATCGAGGTGGCATCCGGAGCCGCTGCTACCGGCTCCACGCTCAACCACGCCTCATAGCGGTCTTCATCCAGCCAGCGGTCCAGGTTCATCGCCTTGCCGCGTGCAAAGTCGGGATCGCGCGCCACCGCCCCGATGACCGCCGCCAGCAGCTGTTCGTCCGAAAGGCCCGACCGTTCCAGCGCACTCAGCCACGCCCGGTCGACCGGTCGCGGGGCAACACGTTCGGGAGCCTTCGAAGCCCAGGCCTCGCAAGCCGCCTTGCGCGCGCGCACGCTCGACGAGGGTTTTAACCCTTGAGTAATTTCCTTCCCTATTTGGGTGACGCCCGTGTCACCCCGCGGGGTGACACCCGTGTCATCTTGGGGTGACACCCGTGTCACCCCAGGCGCGCCCGTTGGGGTGACACCCGTGTCACCCCAAGCCGCCTGCCGTTCTGCCTTCAAGCGACGCACGGTGCTGGCATGGCCGGTATCCAGCGGCATGCGATAGATGGGGTAGACGCGGCCCATGTAGACCTTGCGGTCACCCGTTTCGATCAGCAGGCCCATGCCCTTCAGCGCGCGCAGACCGCGCTGCACGGTACGTTCAGACACCTCGCACTCGAGGGCCAGCACCGGAACGGCAGCCCAGACCTCGCCATTGGCATCGGCCCATGCGGCCATGGTCTTCAGTACGTCCTTGGCGTTGCGGTCGCGCCGACCATTGCGGTCGACACACTCCTGCGCCTTCGCCCAGGTCACAGCGACGTCGCTCATACCCGGCTCTCCGCACTGCACATGCACCCGGCCAGCGTCCGCCCGCCCGGATGTTCCGGCAGTCCCGAACCGCCGCGCTCCAGCATCACCCGCCGCTGCTCGCGCAGGATGTTCAACGCCGCCTGCATGGCACCTCTCTCCGATTGAAAATCACAACCAACCCCGCTCGACAGCCAGCCCTCTGGGCATGGTCCAGACGCTCTCGTCGCGGCCTTCGCCACGCCTGCACTGGCTCTTGGGGATCCATTTCGCCGCCCGCCGGTCACCGTTCGGGTCCAGCAGCCACGCGGCATGCGTCTGATGGTGAAGCACCATCACCAGGGCGACCTCGCCCGCCGCCACACGGCGCTCGGGCGGGGTGAAGCCGAACAGGTCGCCGGTCATGCCACCCCCGCGTAAATCAGGTCACTGTCACGGCTCAGGCGCTGTCCGGCCTCCGGATCGATCCAGATCTGGCGCGCTTCGCCATCGAAGCCGCCCCAGCCCTCGACCGCACCGGGCCGCACGAAGATGAACCAGGCATAGGCCGTGGCCGTGCTCTGTCCCGGCACCCACACGCCCTTGCGAAGCCCCGAACGTTTGCGCGGGATGACAGCGGTGGCGTACAGGCCACATTCGCGGAACAGCCGGTGTCGGCCCGGCCCCTCCACCAGCCTCAGCTGGAGCAGCATGGCCGCACCGATCCTGGAACGCGCCACCGCCTTGCGGATGAACGGCCCGGTGCGGTCGCCAAAGGGCGGATTGCTCACCGTCCAGCAGGGCAGGGTGTCATCGTCGGCGAAGTCGGCCAGATAGTCCCTCAGGACCAGCGGCACCGCTCCCGACCGTCGCGGATACGGATAGACGTCGAACGCCCGGATGCGCGGCCAGACATCGCGCAGACCGTGCGCCAGATGCCCTTCGCCCGCCGCCGGTTCCTCGACCACCTCGCCCAGGGGCAGGCCGAGCCGTTCTAGTACCTCGCCCAGCGCGCGGCCCAGCCATGGCGCGGACGGGAAATAGTCCAGACTGCCTGCATCCTCGATGCGGTTCGCCCGCATTGCGCGCCCGGCCGTCACAGCGCCACCTGCGCGAAGGCATCCCGCGCCGCCTCGCGGCTGGGGAAGCCGTTGAACCGCAACGGCAGGAAACCGTCCGCCCGGTGCTCGACCGCGCGATAAAGGTCCGCCTGATCGGGATCCATCAGGTCCGATGCGCGCAGGACACCGCCGCCCGGACGCTCGACAGCCTCGATGCGGCCATCCTCGACCCGCACGACAGGCCAGGCCACCCACAGCGTCAGGGTTCTTGCGTTCAGCCGCCCGACAAGCAGGTCACCGGCAACAGGGAGCCGATCTCCGCCCGCATCACGCCGACGGAGGGGAAAGGCCAGAATGTCTGCTGTCATGGTTAGGCCGCTGCGCTCACGGCAACGCCCAGCACGCGGCTCCATCCGGGCCTGGATCGGGCGACCCTCACGCGCACGAAACGGTTGTCCGGCTCGAACACCCGCAGCGGGTCAACGCCGGCCTTTCTNNAGCCACCTGTTCTGCCTTGATCGTCATCCCCAAACCTCCGGTCGCCCCTGATGGGCACGTTGAAAATCCTCGCGGGCCTTGTCGGTCAGTCGCTGATCGAGAAACCCCGCCGACTGGCGCACCAGGCCGGCCAGCTCGACCCGCAGGGCAGGGGTCGTGGTGCTTCGCGCAAAGGCCTGAACGGTACGAATGAAGCCCGCAGCCACGTCGGCAGCCGCAGCCCCGACCTCGCGCTCGAACACCGTCGCACTGGCCCCGTTGATGCGGTTGGCCAGCGTGGCCCGGCGCAGAAACGCCTCTTCGCCGACGATGGCCTTTTCGGCGTCCTCGGCGCACCGCAGCGCCAGCGCCAGCAAGGTGCGCCATTCGCCGCGC
>NZ_DJFS01000013.1 GCF_002432125.1 Brevundimonas sp. UBA5866 | reverse complement strand
GGTCACCGCCCTCGCGCGGTTTGAACTCGCCGCGTTCCTTCCACTCGCCGCGCGGACGCTCCGCACGCTCGCCACGGTCGCGGTCACCGAACGGCTTGCGCTTGAACGGCGGACGCCCACCCTCGCGGTCACCGAAATTGCGGTCGCGGCTGCCCTTGAACATGCCCGCGTGCGGGGCTTCCGAAGGCGTGATGTTCGCCTCTTCGGTGTTCATCTGGGCCAGTTTGGCGAAGGCATCCACGTGGGTGTTTGCGATCTCGAAACGGGTCTCTTCGGGGAAGGTCTTGATCGAGCCGATCTGCTGCTTGGTGATGCCACCGATGCGGCAGATCATCGGGATCAGCCACTTGGGATCGGCATTGCGGTTGCGGCCGATGTCCATGCGGAACCAGCTGCACTCTTCCGACGACAGGCGGTCGAACGGACCGGCAGCGCCCTTTTCGAAGGCACCGTCCTCGCGGCGCTTGCGCTGCGGACCTTCGCCCGGATCGTTCACCTCTTCCGGTGCCGGCAGGTTCTTGCGCAGCATGTTGATCACGGCGGTGGCCAGTTCTTCCGGCGTACGCTCCTTGACCATTTGCGCGATCAGGCCTGCATCGTCCTCGTCGGCTTCCTGGGTGAAGATCGGCGCGGCCAGCAGGCGCTGTTCGTCCTTCTCGAGGATTTCCTCGGCGCTCGGCACAGCCGACCACACGGCTTCGACACCGGCCGAGTGCAGCAGCATTTCAGCCTTGCGGCGGCGCGAGGCCGGAACCAGCATGACCGAGATGCCCTTCTTGCCCGCGCGGCCCGTACGGCCCGAACGGTGCAGCATGGTGGCCTTGTTGATCGGCAGTTCGGCGTGGATCACCAGACCGAGGTCCGGCAGGTCGAGGCCACGGGCGGCCACGTCGGTAGCGACGCAGACACGGGCACGGCCATCGCGCAGGGCTTGCAGGGCTTCGTTACGCTCGCGCTGGCCCATCTCACCCGACAGGGCCACCGAGCCGAAGCCGCGCTCCAGCAGGGCAGCCTGCAGGTGGTTCACGCTGGCGCGGGTCGAGCAGAAGACCAGCACGGCGGGCGCTTCGAAATAGCGCAGCACGTTCACGACCGCATGTTCGATCTGGTTCGGATACAGGCGCATGGCGCGGTATTCGATGTCGTTGTGCGGCTGGCTGCGGTCCACCGTGTCGATACGCACGGCGTCCTTCTGATAGCGCTTGGCCAGAACAGCGATGTCACGGGCGATGGTGGCCGAGAACAGCAGGGTACGACGGTCTTCCGGCGCTTGCTCGAGGATGTACTCGAGGTCCTCGCGGAAGCCCATGTCCAGCATTTCATCGGCTTCGTCGAGTACGATGACGCGCGCCGCCGACAGGTCCAGGGCACCACGGTCGATGTGGTCCTTCAGACGGCCGGGCGTACCCACCACAATGTGCGTGCCGAAGCTGAGGGCGCGGGCTTCCTTACGGGAATCCATGCCACCGACGCAGGTGGTGATCTTGGCACCGGCTTCACCGTAGAGCCACGACAGCTCGGCGGCGACCTGCAGGGCCAGTTCGCGGGTTGGAGCAATAGCAAGCATCAGCGGAGCGCCGGCTTGACCGAGGTTCTCTTCGCCGTCGAAGAGTGTAGAGGCAGCGGCCAGACCAAAGGCTACGGTTTTACCCGAGCCCGTCTGCGCCGATACCAGCAGATCTGCATCCCCATGCCCGACTTCCAACACGGCAGCCTGAACCGAAGTCGGTTCAGCGTACCCTTTCTTGGAGAGAGCGCGGTCTAACGCAGGATGAACGGCTGGAAATGGCATGGATATACGATCTAAATAGAACTTGGTGCGGCCTAGAACGACCGCGCCCGGCCAAGGACGAGTTCCTCAAGCCGGGCGAACGGTCGTCCCTATACACGAAACAAGGCTACGGTGGGGCGAAATCGGCGTTCACCATCTTCCTTCATTCCCCATTGGTCGAAAGCGTGGCAATCTGGCCCCAGTCGCCCACCCCCAAGGGCGCAGTCGGGAACAGTTCGATGCTGCAATCTCTGCCCACGACCACCGTCGCGCCACAGGCCGCCGTAGACCGCTTTGAAGCCATTGCCCGCAAGACGGTTGTGGCCCCTCTCCAGAACGTCCAGACCGGCTCTGCCGAGGCCGCCGCCGCCCGCACCCAGCTCTCGGCCAGCCTCGCCGTCACCCGCACCGCCGACACCATGATGGGCCGTCTGCTCGACACCAAGGCCTGATCAAGGCCGCCGAATAAAAGGCGGCCATCCCCGCGCCAAACTACGGCAAAACTAAAGCCAATCTCATTTACTGAGATAACAGGGGTAGCAGAAATGGCGCGTATGGTTTTCATCAATCTGCCGTCCAGCGACCTTGGACGGACGGAAGCCTTCTACAAGGCGCTGGGCTGGAACAAGAACCCGGCTTTCAGCGACAGCACCGCCATCTGCATGGTTTGGTCCGAGACCATCTACGCCATGCTGCTGACGCACGATAAGTGGCGCACCTTCACCGACCGCACTATTCCCGACGCCCATACCAGCTGTCAGGTCCTTTGTGCGCTCAACCTCGATGACCGCGACACCGTAGACCGCCTGACAAGCGCCGCCCCGTCGGCCGGTGGCATGTCCGACCCCAATCCCGTACAGGACCACGGCTTCATGTACAGCCGCAGCGTCGCCGACCCCGACGGCCACATCTGGGAGCTGTTCTGGATGGACCCCGCCGCCATACCGCCGCAGGGCCAGCCATGACAGTCCTCAGCATCAACCGCTATATAGACGCCCCGCCCGAAACGGTTTGGATCGCCTTTACCGATCATGCGACCGAGTGGTTCACCCCAAGACCGTGGACGACGCCCGTCGTAGACTATGCTCTCACACCCGGCGGTCGGGCCAATGTGGTGATGCGCTCTCCCGAAGGCGAGCTGCACAGCTACAAGGGTGTGGTTCTGGAGGTGCGCACCGCCCGCCTTCTCGTCACCACCGGCGCGATGACCGAAGGATGGGAGCCGCAGGCCGACGATATGGCCTTCGTCCGCTTTGACCGCTTCGAGCCCGAAGGCACCGGCACCCGCTACACCGCCGAAGCCCGCCACTGGAGCGACGCCGCTGCCGCCAAGCACAGCGACATGGGCTTTGAACAGGGCTGGGGCATGGCCGCCGATCAACTGGCCGAAGTTGCCGAAAAGCTTGCCCGCGAAGGCAACAGCTGATGGCCGAAGCCCTTTTGACCTGCATCTGGTACGACCACGGTCAGGCCCGGGCGGCCGCCGAGTTCTACATGTCGCTGGGCCTGCCCGACAGCCGCATCACCCATATTGTGCACGCACCTGCCGCCAATCCCTCGACCGCTGAAGGTGAAGAACTGGTGGTGGAGTTCACACTGATGGGCAGGCTGTTCAGCGGCCTCAACGGCGGTCCCGTCTTTCCCCAGACCGAAGCCGTCAGCTTCATGATCATCACCGACGATCAGGACGAAACCGACCGTCTGTGGAATGCCATCACCGGCAATGGCGGCGCCGAAAGCGCCTGCGGGTGGTGCAAGGACCGCTGGGGCGTGAACTGGCAGATCACCCCGCGCCGCCTGCTGGATCTTCTGGGTGACCCCACCCGTGCCAAGGCGGCCTTCGAGGCCATGAACACGATGCACAAGATCGACATCGCCACTCTCGAGCGCGCGGTATCCACCCTTCCCTGACCGTCAAACTGGAGACGCATGGTATGAGTTACGTCACCGGCTATCTGGCCGCCGCCAAATCGACCGACCGTGAACGCTTTCGTCGATCCTCCGAAGCAGGATGGCCCATTTTCAAACGTCTCGGAGCATTGGCGCTGGTTGAAAACTGGGGCGTGGATGTGCCTGACGGCAAGATCACCAGCTTCCCGCTGGCGCTGAAGCTGAAAGAGGATGAGTCCGTCGTCTTCTCATGGGTCGTCTGGCCCGACCGCGCCACCTGCGACGCGGCGTGGGAGGCCATGCAGACCGATCCTGAAATGCAGGACATGGACATGCCATTCGACATGGAACGGATGATCTATGGCGGGTTTGAAACCATCTTCACCGCCCATACGGACTAAGCCCCAAGAACAAAGGGCGGCCCCGCAGGAGCCGCCCTTAAATCTTATTCGCCGATCAGTATCCGGCGCATATCCGCCACATCCGCGAACAGATAGGTCGGGTTATGCTTGGCCAGGGCCTCCGGCAGGGTATAGCCCCATGACACAGCGCCCGAGCGCAGGCCGATCGGCTTGGCCGCATCGATGTCGCGTATCTCGTCGCCGACGCTGACCGCGTCCTTGACGTCCACGCCCATCTGTTTGAGCACCTTCTTGAACTTGTTGGTCTTGCCGTGCAGCGAGGCCCCGCAGTTCATACCGTCAACCTCGATACCTTCGCGGTCCAGTATCTGGCGCACGGACTCGGTCGTGTCGGATGAGACGATCACCACCTTGATCCCCGCGGCGCGCAGGTCGCGCAGCAGTTCGGGAATACCGTCAAACAGCTGGGTGGTGCCCGCCGCCTTCAACTTCTCGCGGCGAGTATGGCGCACGATGGCCGGCAGTTTCCACGGCCGCACCTTCATCTTGGTCATCACCTGACGCGCCGAGAGACCCCGCATGGCCTCCAGCTCTTCCGGCTGCGGCTTATACAGGCGGAAGCGCGCGATGGCGTCGTCGAGGATCGACAGGAACCAGCCATAGGTATCGGCCAGGGTCCCGTCGAAATCAAAGATGACCAGTTTTGGCGTCGTCATTCGCGTCCTTGATCAAGGCAGAGAAGAAAGGGCGGCGTTCTCTTACCACCGCCCCTTTGCCGTGATCCGGCTTAGCTGTCGAGGAAGGAACGCAGCTTACGCGACCGCGACGGGTGCTTCAGCTTGCGAAGAGCCTTCGCCTCGATCTGACGGATACGCTCGCGGGTCACCGAGAACTGCTGGCCGACTTCTTCCAGCGTGTGGTCGGTGTTCATGCCGATGCCGAAGCGCATACGCAGGACACGTTCCTCACGCGGGGTCAGCGAGGCCAGAACGCGCGTGGTGGTTTCACGCAGGTTCGACTGGATGGCCGCATCGATCGGCAGGACCGCGTTCTTGTCCTCGATGAAGTCGCCAAGGTGCGAGTCTTCCTCGTCACCGATTGGCGTTTCCAGCGAGATCGGCTCCTTGGCGATCTTCAGGACCTTGCGGACCTTCTCCAGCGGCATGGCCAGACGTTCGGCCAGTTCTTCCGGCGTCGCTTCGCGGCCGATCTCATGCAGCATCTGGCGCTGGGTCCGGACGATCTTGTTGATCGTCTCGATCATGTGCACCGGAATACGGATGGTACGGGCCTGGTCGGCGATCGAGCGGGTGATGGCCTGACGGATCCACCACGTCGCATAGGTCGAGAACTTGTAGCCGCGGCGGTATTCGAACTTGTCGACGGCCTTCATCAGACCGATGTTGCCTTCCTGGATCAGGTCCAGGAACTGCAGGCCGCGGTTGGTGTATTTCTTGGCGATGGAGATCACGAGGCGCAGGTTCGCCTCGACCATTTCCTTCTTGGCCTGACGGGCCTCGCGCTCGCCCTTCTGCACCATCTGCACGATGCGGCGGTAGTCGTCGATCGGCAGTCCGGCTTCGGTGGCGATGGCGGCAACGTCGGCGCGGATCTTGGCGATCTGGTTGGCTTCGTTCTCGCTGAACTTGGTCCAGCGCACGCCCATTTCCTTGATCTGCTCGGCCCAGTTCGGATCCAGTTCCGAACCGAAATAGGCCTTCAGGAACTCGGGGCGCGAAATGCCATAGGTGTCGGCCAGACGCAGCAGGCGACCTTCCAGACCGATCAGACGCTTGTTGATGGCGTAGAGCTGCTCGACCAGCGACTCGATACGCGCATTGTTCAGCTTCATCGTCTTCAGACGGTCCGAAATGGCCGTCGTCAGAGCCTCATAGGCCTTCTGGTCCTTGGCAGCCAGTTCCTCGCCCTTCAGGCGGCTTTCGACCAGCTTGTCCTGCAGCTTGCGGAAGCCACCGAAGTCGGCGGCAATCGCATCCAGAACTTCCATCACGCCGTCGCGCAGCTCGGCTTCCATCGCCGAGATCGACAGACCGGCGCCGTCGTCGAAGTCCTCGTCGTCCTCATCACCGTCGCCTTCCGGCTTTTCTTCGGGCTCTTCGGACGGATCGGGCTGGTTGTGCGGCAGTGACGACGGGTTCAGCACGCCATAGGTGGCATCCAGATCGATCACATCGCGCAGCAGGATGCGGTTGTTGGCCAGTTCCTCGCGCCACACCATGATGGCTTCAAAGGTCAGGGCGCTTTCGCACAGACCCGAGATCATGGCGTCGCGACCGGCTTCGATCCGCTTTGCGATGGCGATTTCGCCCTCGCGGCTCAGCAGTTCGACCGAACCCATTTCGCGCAGGTACATCCGCACCGGGTCATCGGTACGGTCATAGGCCGACTTGGCAGGCGTTTCGGCAACGGCCGTCTCGGCAGCATTGGCGACTTCGGTGCCCTGCGCCTCTGCCGCGTCCTCTTCGGCCTCGACCACGTTGACACCCATCTCCGACAGCATGGCCAGAGTGTCTTCAATCGCGTCACCGCTGACTTCTTCCGACGGCAGAACCTTGTTCAGTTCTTCCATCGTGACATAGCCACGCGCCTTAGCCTGTTTGATGAACTTCTTGACGCCGGCATCGGTCAGATCAAGCAGCGGACCATCCGATTGGGCCTCTGTTTCCTGCGTCTCGTTCTGCGCGCTCATTCAACTTCTCTCCACCACCGTCAGGGGCTGCTGCTACCACCTGCGGCGAAAATGCAACTCGACGACTTTCTTCACTTAAGAAGACGCCGATGGGGTCCATATTGTTCCAGTCTTGATGGCCCGGCGCAGCGCATCTCTCTCGGCCTTCACCAGTGCGAATGCCGAGGCATCGAAAGCCTTGTGAGCTTCCGATTTTGCGGATGCCAACGCCTCGTCCAGAGCCGCTGCGCGGATCAGGACATCAAACGCCTGCGACCAAAGGGTCCTCATCTCGCCGAGGGGCTTGTCTGCAGCCAGGAATGGCGCGCCGGACTTTGCCGCCGCCTTCTCGACCTCGTGCATCAAGACATCGTAACCCGAAGATGCCAGATGGCGGCGCAGGGCCGCAGAGTCAAGGCTCCTCCCAGAGAAACGTAACCGAACCAGCTCTTTTGCCAGATCAGACAGGGCCGGATCGCCAAAACCGTAACGGGCGATGGCCTCCATATGGTCATCCAGACGCTCCGGATCCTCGATCACGCCATGCACCAGCGCCGCCGCCACCGGCTCGATGGAGCGTGACAGGGCCTGCATCGCCCGCTGGCCTTCAACGGTCTGTCCCTGAAGCGCAGCCGACCCCCATTTGCGGCGTTCGCCATAACCACCGCTCGCCCCTTGCGGACGCGCATTCTGCTGGCGCGGGAACAGGGCATCGAAGCGGTCGAACAGGTCGCGGCGGTACTGCTCTGCAAGGTCCTTGTCCTGCACCGCGCCCGCCGCCGCCCGCAGACGGCCCTTCAGGCCCGCCTTGCGCTCGGGCGTATCCAGCGGCTCGGCCTCGACCTCGCGCTGGAACAGCACCTCGGAAAAGGTCTTGGTCTGCGCCACCATCTGGCGCAGCGCAGGGGCACCCTTTTCACGCAGCACATCATCAGGGTCCTGCTCGCCTTCCAGAAGCGCAAAGCGGAACGACCGCCCCGGCTTCAACAGGGGCAAGGCCCGCTCAATCGCACGGTATGCCGCCCTCAGGCCCGCCGCATCCCCATCGAAACACAGGACAGGCTCGCTGGAGACACGCCACAGCCGCTCCATCTGCTCTTCCGTCAGCGCCGTACCCATCGGGGCCACCGCCGGAAGCCCCGCCCGCTGACAGGCGATCACATCCATATAGCCTTCGACGACGATGATCCCCTGCTCACCCTTCTTCTCGGCCCCGAGGATGCGCCGCGCCTCGGGCAGGCCATACAGCGTCGCACCCTTGTGAAAGAGCGGGCTTTCGGGCCCGTTCAGATATTTGGCGCGGTCATCGGGGTTCATCGCCCGACCGCCGAACGACACGATCCGCCCGCGCGCATCGTGTATCGGGAACATCAGACGGTCGCGGAAACGGTCATAGGGCTGGCCGCCGCCCTCGGGCGCGATCAGCAGGCCCGCCTCCACCAGTTCACCCGGTTTTGCCCCGCGCTGGACCAGGGCGTTCTTCAGTCCCTCGCGGTCATTGGGCGCATAGCCCAGACCGAATCGGTCCCACTGGTCCTCCGGCAGGCCGCGCTTTTCCAGATATTCGCGGGTCGCCGTCCCCACCTGCCGCCGCAGATTAGCCGCAAACCATTTCTGCGCCCACTCCATCCAGTCGGACAGGCCCTGACGCTTCTCCTCGCGCTCCTTGGCCATCGGATCCTCGGCGGGCAACTGCATCCCCGCCTCCGCCGCCAGACGCGACACCGCCTCGACAAAGCTCAGACGCTCCGTCTCCTGCAGGAAGCTGATGATGTCGCCGTGCTTGCCCGACGAGAAGTCATGGAAGAAACCCTTGTCGTCATTGACGAAAAAGCTGGGCGACTTCTCCTTGGCAAAGGGGCTGAGACCCACGTATTCGCGGCCCTGGCGTTTCAGTTTCACCGTCCGCCCGATCACATCGGACGGCCTCAACCGCGCCTTCAGCTCTTCGATGAAACGTTCGTCAAACCGCACGTCGGGCCCCGGAAACTCAAGCGCATACCTTACGGGCAACAGGCCGAATTTGCGACCATAAAACGGGTCTATGGCCTGTGCATATCTGTTAAGATTTTGGTAAGCCTTGCGGCAGCTTTACGATAACAACTGCCGGATTCTGAACGAGATTCTTCGGTACACAGACTTATCCACAACGGTTGTGGAAAATTATTGAGTGCAGATTATGCCCTTTACCATCGCCTCCCCCGCGGTGGTTCCGGTCGGCCCCGATGCCGTTGCCGTTCCCGGTTCCCCCGCCGTCTCCAATCTGACGCCGCGCGCCCTGCATGCGCGCCTGCTGGCCAATGCGGCCCTGCGCCGACAGCGCGGTCT
>NZ_DJFS01000018.1 GCF_002432125.1 Brevundimonas sp. UBA5866 | reverse complement strand
CCCTCGCGCGCGGCAAAGGCACGCGCAAAGGTCATGGCGCGCGGTTTCAGCACCGACGGCAGCCACACACCATAGGTGCCGATGCGGATAGCGAACTTGCCCAGCGACTTGCGGTCCTCGGGCGACAGGGCTGCCAGATCGTCGCGCACGTCGGCGCGGGAGATCACGCCGCCCGCCTCCACGATCTGCCACGCGATGCCGCGCACCAGTCCGGTCAGCACACCGTCATCGACCGCCCGTTTCAGACGCTTGAGGTCGCGCATCGCACGGCCCGCCTCTTCGGCCAGCCAGGTCTCGATACGCTTTTGCGCCGCCTCACGTGCTGCCGTATCCCCCAGATCACCGATCAGGTGAACGCGCGGGTGGAACATGTCGTCGTTGGCGACCTTGGCCGCCACCGCGCCCTGCCAGCGGACCGATCCGTCCGCATCCAGCGAGAAACCCGCGTCTTGTTCGTTGGCCAAAACCTTCAGTCTCCGTCCTATCTCGGGGGCCACGGCACGGGTGGCTGCCTGACGCAGCGCCCGATCCGCAAGGGCCGAACCACCGGCGTCGGGCGTGAACTTCACACCTTCAAGCCGACCGACGACCTCGCCCTCTACAGTCACCTCGCCATCGTCGGCCACGCCGGCCACGACTTCGGTGCTATCGTTCAATGCCCGCATGAGGGCGGACGTGCGGCGGTCCACGAACCGCGCCGTCAGCTTCTCGTGCAGGACGTCACTCAAGCGCTCTTCCAGCGCCTTGGTCTTTTCCGCCCATTCCTTGGCATTATGCAGCCAGTCGGGACGGTTGGCGATGTAGGCCAGCGTACGCACGCCCGCCAAACGCGCCGAGACCTGATCGATCTGACCGTCCTCGCGGTCGAGATCGGCAAAGCGCGGCGCGATCCAGTCGTTCTGCAACCGGCCATGCCCCGTGGTCAGGGCGCTGAAGATTTCCTTCGCCAGACGGGCGTGCTCGTCCGTCGTGGTTTTCTGGAAATCCGGCAGCTGGCAGGCCTCCCACAGACGCATCAAGGCCCCGCGCGAACGGGCCACCTTCTTGATCTCGTCATCCTGTGACAGGCGGCGCAGCATCACCTCGTCCAGCGATGGCAGGGTTAGCCGCAGGCCCGAACGGTCAGGCGTCTTTTCCAGCGACCGCAACAGGTCCGGCAGGGTGTCGAAGTCCAGACGCGCATTGCGCCACTCCGCCGCCTCGACCGGATCAAAGCGATGCTCGGCGATCTGCTCGATCAGGTCCTCGTCCAGTTCCTCGGCCTCGGCGGTCACGCCGAATGTGCCGTTTCGCATGTGCCGTCCGGCACGGCCCGCAATCTGGGCGATCTCGTGGGCATACAGGTATCGGGTGCGCCGTCCGTCGAACTTCCTCATCCCGGCAAAGGCCACATGGTCCACATCCATGTTCAGGCCCATGCCGATGGCGTCGGTCGCGACAAGGAAATCCACCTCGCCCGACTGGAACAGCTCCACCTGCGCGTTACGGGTGCGCGGGCTAAGGCTGCCCATCACCACCGCCGCCCCGCCCCTTTGGCGGCGCAGCAGCTCGGCGATGGCGTAAACCCGCTCGGTCGAGAAGGCGACGACAGCGGAACGGCGAGGCAGGCGTGTGATCTTCTTGGAGCCCGCATAGGACAGGACCGACAGACGCTCGCGACTGACGATCTCGGCATCGGGCACCAGCCGCCGCATCAGCGGCTCCATCGTACCCGCACCAAGGAACATGGTCTCGAACCGCCCGCGCGCATGCAGCAGACGCTGGGTGAACACATGCCCGCGCTCGGGATCGGCCACCAACTGGATTTCATCGACGGCGAGGAAGTCCACCTGCCGCTCCAGGGGCATGGCCTCGACCGTACAGACGAAATAGCTGGGGCGCGGCGGGACGATCTTTTCCTCGCCCGTGATCAGGGCAACCGACGCGGCCCCCTTGATCCTGACGATCCGCTCATAGACCTCGCGCGCCAGCAGGCGCAGCGGCAGGCCGATCATACCCGACGCATGGCCCAGCATCCGCTCGACCGTCAGGTGGGTCTTGCCGGTATTGGTCGGGCCGAGGATGGCCGTGATGCGCGAGGGCGCAAGGCCAGTGGAACGATCACTCATGACCCGCCTGCCCTAGCACATGCGCGCCCCAAGGCCAGAACGAAGTCTGTCCAGAAAGGCACGAAATCGGATTTTGGAGGAGTTGGTGAACGATGCGTTACCGAACCGCAAAACACGGCATGAACGAATCATGACCGAATCAGCGACACCGCTCGATTCGGGATTTGTTCTATACCAGATATTGTAGGTTAATGCACCTTAACCACAAAGGTTAACCACACGTCGCTGTGGATCGCGCGCACCGCACAGCCCCCACATTTCACAGAAAATCCGCCCTTCCCCACCCGAAGGGCTTCCATCCGTCGCCGAGGTCCACTACTTCACCATCCCCGTGGCCCTGTAGCTCAGCTGCATAGAGCAAGGCTTTCCTAAAGCCGAGGTCGGAGGTTGGAGTCCTCCCAGGGTCGCCAATCCCTGTCGGGACCACTTAGAACTGGCTCAAAACCAGTTAAGAGTGGCTCTAGATAAGAATCGTTCGCACCTAGAACTTGTGCGCTCTCGACGACTAAGCTCGTTAGCACCGGAATCCAACTTCTGCTTTTGACTCATTGGCGAAGTTGCGAACTTCCGGCCTTACAGTTCAGCCACTCGTGAGGTCCCGGCGGGAACCGATTACTTCTAGTTGATCAATTTTGCCTGCTGACGCATGAATTGGGCGAGGGAGCGCCTGTACGCGCTACAAGGCTAAGTTGGGGAGAGGCGTGGGGCTGTACGGGAAGTGGTGCGACAGCACCAAGGCGAAGGACAAGCGCAAACATTACTGGACCTATGTGGAGAAGGACGGGGGCCGCGACGTTGTTCGCGACGATCTCGTCAAAACTATCCGCTCGCACTACGATCGGCTCGAACGCATCGCCGAGGATGTGGATCGGCTCGGATACAAGGTCGCCGCCAAAATCCTCAGCGAAGCGTTGCCGCAGACGTCCAAGGGGCGCTCCGGCGATCTTGGTGAGATTCTCGCGACCGAGCTGGTGGAAGAAGAGATCGGCCTGCGCGTCCCTGTGCGCCGCCTTCGCTACAAGGACGGCCGCAACATGGCCATGCGCGGCGACGACTTCATCGGTGCCGGCTACGATGGGGCCGGCGAGAAGCTCTGGCTCCTGAAAGGCGAAGCCAAGAGCAACAAGGTGCTCGGCAAGGCCACTGTGACGAGCGCCCGTAAGGTGCTCAATCGCGACAATGGCCGCTGCACGCCCGATTCCCTGTTGTTCGTCGCCAACCGCCTGCTGGAGAGCAACGACCCGGACGACAACGGGCTGGGCCGTAGCCTCCGCGACGAGGTGGGCCTTAAGTCACTGCGCGCCGATCGCATCGACCACATGCTCTTCACCGTTTCTGGGAACGGCCCTCACGCATCACTTAAGGAGGATCTCGGAGCTACGGGAACCAACCGGGACCAGTACGTCGTGAACATCCACATCGAAGACCACCAGGACTTCATGGCCGCCATGTACGAGGAGGCGGAAGATCTTGGAGACGATTGACAAGCTGACCGCGTTCCTTGCTAACGCGACTGTCGATGGCGTCTTGGGGCGACTCCTCTATCGCGGCACCGCTTGGTCGTTGATGCGCGAGGAAGGCGTTTTGCCAGCGCATGCGCCGCCTTTAGGCGCAACCATCGAGACCGACCTTGCCGAGCACGGCTTCGCCCTGCTGAGAGGAGCGATGGCTCTCCGTGCTCAGGGCGGCCCCTCCGAGTTGACCGGCAAGGCGTTTGAGCGCTCTGCCAACGCGTTCGAAGCTCTAGTGCGAAATGAGGACCCAGACGCGCCTAATCGCGGATTTCGCCGCACCATCGCTGCTGCGGCCTACCACTTGGCCGGCTTTTCGGCCGTCGCCTATTCACTTTTCAAAGAAGCGGCGGAAGATCTCAATGCCTCCCCGGGGGAAGCGGCGATCCGACACCTGATCCTGCGTGACCTTGGTCAGTTGCGCGGCTTCGTCCGCGAGTGGCTGGACGATGAGGCGCACAGCGACGAGCATATCGCCGTGGCGTTAACGGGGGACGAGCCTGACATTGACGAGGTCCTATCGACCATCCTCAACACGACGATCTGCCGGGCTCTTGCCTATTTTGACTTCGCGCTTGAGACGGGTGAGCCCGAGCTGATCGAAAGCGCGCGGGAGTTGCTGGACACAGCGGTTAGCCTTGCGGACAACGCGGAGAACGTTCCGCTGTGGTGGATATCAAACCTTTGTCGCCACCTGATCGACGACCTTTGGCAGCACTCGTTGCACCAAAACTTGCCGACCGATCCGCCCGAGGGGACGGAGGAAAAATATCCGGTCCTGCGCCGGTTGTTCATCTCTTCGTTATACGCACGCAAGACGTCCGAGGTAGAGCTCTGGCCATCGCAGCGCGAAGCGGCCCAGCGTTCTACGGACGTCACCGACGATCTAGTCGTTGCCTTGCCGACCAGCGCCGGCAAGACGCGAGTAGCAGAAATCGCCGCGTTGATGACCTTGGCATCGGCGAGACGAGTGCTGATCGTCACGCCACTGCGCGCCTTGTCGGCGCAGACCGAGCGGTCCTTTAGGCGGACCTTCGCACCTCTCGGCTTCAGCGTCTCCTCACTGTACGGAGCCAGTGGTCTTTCGGCCGGAGATGAAGACGCCCTACGTACCCGCGAAATCATCATAGCGACCCCCGAGAAACTCGACTTTGCGCTGAGGAGCGACCCGACGCTAATCGATGATGTCGGCCTGATCGTTTTGGATGAAGGCCACATGATCGGCCCGAGCGAGCGCGAAATCCGCTATGAGACGCTGGTGCAGCGCCTGCTTCGGCGCGCCGACGCAGCCGACCGCCGGATCGTCTGCCTATCCGCCATCCTGCCCAGCGGCGACGAGTTGAGCGATCTTACGGCTTGGATTCGCTCCGACGAACCGGGGGGGCTGTGCGTTCCGATTGGCGCCCGACACGCCAGCGCTTCGGTGGACTCACTTGGCGTGGCAAGGACGCATTGCTCCGGCTCGACCTCGACGACAACGGTCCGTTCCTCGACAAATTCGTCGTGGAGAAAGCTGCGCTAGGGAAGGAGAAGAAGCCCTATCCTCGCAAGAATTCGCACCTTGCGCTGTTCGCGGCGTGGGAATTCGCGAACCAGGGCAAGCGCACCCTGATCTTTTCCACGCAGGCGAATTGGGTCGAAAGCTACGGCAAACAGGTCGTGGATCTCTGCAAGCGCGGCTATTTAAACTCCCTGCTGGACGACGAGGCATCGATCGCCCGCGCTGTGGAAGTCGGTAAGGAGTGGCTCGGTGAAGACCATCCCGCCGTCGCATGCCTGAAACAGGGCGTCGCCATCCACCACGGCCGTCTGCCGAGCCCATTTTTGCGCGAGTTGGAAGCTCTCCTATCTGACGGCGTGCTGAAGGTCATCGTCGCTTCGCCTACGCTCTCGCAGGGCCTTAACCTCAACGCCGCTGTGCTCTTGGTGCCCGCGTTGTATCGAGCGGCCGAAAAGATCAAAGGTGAGGAGTTTGCGAACGTAGCTGGCCGTGCGGGGCGAGCGTTCGTGGACGTCGAGGGCCTCATCGTCCACGTCATGTTTGACAGCATCGACTGGCGAAAGAAAGAATGGGTGAAGCTGGTCGCTTCTGCCAAAGCCCGCACGTTAAAAAGCGGCCTCATCCAGATCGTTGCCGAGATCATCGAGCGTTTGTCACGCGAGGGCGTCCTGGATCGAGATGATGCGTGGGAGTACCTCGCCAACGCTCGCGAAGCTTGGAGATCGTCCACGGAGGAAGCCTCGGTGGCCGAACGCTTGGCTGCTGCAAGACAGAACGATGCGGACATTGCTCCTGACGACGCCGACGAAGACGATGGTGATGCGGAAGAGACCATCGAAGAAGAGCCCCTTTCACAAATCGTCGAGCGCCTAGATGCGACGGTGTTCGGTCTGATCGAAGCACTCGATTCCGATCGTTCCGATTTGCCGAAGCTGTTGGATGAGGCGCTCAGGGGATCGCTGTGGGCTCGCCAGATAGCCCGCGAGGACGAGGAGGCCGCCCCGTTGCACAAGAGGGTGATCGAGGCGCGTGCTGACCTAATCTGGAAGACTACAACCGCGCAGGCACGGCGCGGGCATTTCGCTATGGGTGTTGGCCTCGAGGCGGGTCTTACTATCGATGCTATGGCTGACGTGCTTGCCGAACTCCTGGACCGGGCCGACGTAGCAGCGTTGAGCGGCGACATTGACGAACTGATTGATGCTCTAGGGGGGCTCTGCGAACGGCTGCTGTTCATGCGCCCGTTCATTCCTAACAAGAACAACGCACTTCCGGCAAACTGGAAGGCCATCCTGCGCAGTTGGGTGTCCGGCGAGGACGTGGCCAAGATCGGACCGCAGAACATGAGGACGGTTGAAGAGGCATTCACCTATCGCCTAGTTTGGGCGCTAGAGGCCATCCGTACCCGCCGCATGTCGCTCGGCTGGTCACCGGAGATGGTAGCGGGCGGCGCAGCTGCCGCGGTGGAAACCGGGGTCCCACAGTTCATGATGTCGATGCTGATCCGGGCGGGACTCCCCTCGCGGCGCGCTGCAATGGCGGCGATTGAGGATGCCAAGCCCGTCTTCGTCACACCCGCCGAGATGCGGGCTTGGCTCGAATCCGATGAGATCACAGCCTATACCGACGCCGGCGACTGGCCCACGCCCAACACCGCGGCGCTATGGGCGCGCTTTCGCACCGAAGCCCTCAGCGGCGGTATTCAAAAGTGGTCGATCGAACAGTACAAGCGCCTGCTCGACATTGCAGGCGCGCCCCCTGCTGGCCTCTACAGGATTGTCACTGATGAAGGTGACGGGCGTTCTTGGCTAGCGACGCCTGACTACCGGCGGGTCGCCGCGTTCAAGAAGGCGGCTGTCGATCCCAAGCCGAGCCTTTTCTGGGGCAGATTGGCTGGAAGCACGAGGCTGGTTGAAGCCTTGCGCGTCGGCCGTGGAAAGCTGCGCTGGCCGGCTGCTGACGCCTAGAGAACCACTGGGCTACTGCCCACACATCCTGACCCAGCGACCGCTTTTCAGCACCGTCCCCACGTCGGCTTCTGGCGCTTCCAAGACGCCCGACAGCCACAGCCGCCCCCTGCCTCATGCGGCTGTTGGCGAGGTCAATTGCTGGATGGTAGGGCCTCGCGATTTCTGGCCGTTAATCAGTCGCGAGGACGGCCCCGCGAGATCAAGCCCTCCCCTTCCGGCGCTTGGCGGTTTCCGCTTGGACCTCGGCCACGAAGCCGTCGAAATGCGCCTTGGCCTTTTCGATGGTCGTCGGTGTTGCGAAGCCCTCGCCGTACCGGGAGAGCCAAGTGATCAGCAGGTCACGCGCGACCTTCTTGCAAAGACGATGGCTTTTCAGGATCTCTGGGTTAGAGGCCGACAGTCTGCCGTGCACGATGCCCGATCGCAGATCATAGGCCCTTCGAACCTCATCCGACAGCTCTTGGAAGTTCCAGATCTCGGTCGAGAAGCACAGAGCCGCCGTTCGATCGGAAAGTCGGCGCGTGATCCCTGACCCAGTCTCTCCTGTCCAGAGAAGCCGTTCCATAGCGGTCAGATATTTGACGATGGCGGCGGGCTTGGCCCGTTCGGTCACGGCATCCGCATACCATGCTACCGCATCAAGATAGCGAGCCGCGACAAACTCGGAATCCGTTCGGTTGAGCACTGTGGAAACTGCGACGCCCACTGCGTCGAGCATCGCAACTCGATCCGGCTCCTTGAGCGTGGCCCAGAAGCTGGAATGAATGCTCGCGCCCTCCCAGCTTTTGGTGAAGTGGAGGTCAGCTGTGCCGTCAGCGCGCAAGGCGACATTCGCTGTCTTGATGTAGGGGCGAGCGGGCCCGCCGGCGCGCATCGCTTGGGTATCATAGACGCCGGCGATCAAGTGTACGGTGTTGACCGCAGCCTGCACAGCCTCTTCGGCGGCTTGGCGAGACGTGGTCGGATCGCACGCCGGAACAGTGACCTCAGCAATGTCGGAGAAGGCGTTCAGGTAATCCTCGCACATGTCCGCGAGAAGCAAATCGCCATCGGGACGTCGACGGGATTCTTCCGTGCGTGACGCCGCCAAAGCATCGTTGAAACGCGGCGCTATTTCGGACCGAGCCCCAATGCGCACGGGGCCAATATGGACCGTTCCGGCACCCTTGAGGCCGATGTTGCAAGGTATGAAGTGGGTAAGCGGCGCACAGTTTTCGCCAGCCGTTGCGATCCAAGCGCTGAGGTTGGCGCGATGCTCCGCGGCCCGCGTCTTGCCTCTGCTAGGGCGCAGATATTCAGCGGCATACCCTTTGAGAACCGCTTGATAGGCCTCGCGCGGGTCAACACGACGGCGGAACGGCGAGTCATCGAGTGCCAGCTCGGTCAGCTCCTTGAGCTCCCGCGCGGCGGCCTCGCCGATCGTCCATTTCCTGCCATCGGCGTCAAGCAGTTGAGGGCTGAGAAAATGGGCCAGGCCCAAGCCCTTCATCTCACCCCATGACATCTTCGAATGACGAACCAATTCGGTCATCACGAAGTTGAAGGTGCGTTCGGTGCGCCGGACGGACAGGGACATGGATGTGTTATGTCCTATTTGTGCTCGGCAGTGAATGTCCGCTCCTGGCGCAGACCTGACATGCCATGTGCAGCCTGTCTCCCCGAACCTGCTGAGAGAGAACCGGTAAATCCGAAGCTTACAGCTGTCAGGCAGTGCGCATGTAGCGCTGACTCAGCAACTGAAGCGCAACCTCCAAATCGTCGACACGAGAACGGCTAATATCCACGTCCTGAACAGTTACCGCATATTTGAGCTTCAGCTCCACCGCTCGCAGCGGCCACACATTAGATCAATACTCAAAAATATAATACACGTCTAAACAATCCAACCTATAGCCTATAGGCTATATTGTAGTAATTTTGCTTGAGCTAAAAACATGAGAATAATTACTGAGACTCAGCACTCGTGATTTGAGAAAATACCTGAGCGGCAGGTGAGTCCTTACAGACCAGCCCCGACCACATTGCGGCACAAATTGCTCGCAGAAACTCAGGAGACGACCTCGTGCGGCCACCTTAAATAATTATATTTTTCTGTGACTTATCGCAGAAACAACGCGAGCCCCAGGCTGCCACCCGAGGCTCTACATTGCAGGAACTGACGCTCCGATCGTTTCCATACGACGGACTGATGATCCCCTGCATTGGCCAAGAAGTCAAACGCGTTTTTATGAAACGGGTTGCCTGGAAGCTCGCACCTCAAACAATCATCTGAACAAACGAGGATTAAGACATGGACATCGTTCACGATGGCTTCCGCTCGCCCGCATTCAAGATGCCAGCCGAGTTAGACAAAGCAATACTGACCCCAGCCACGACGCACGATCGCTTTTCATGGGAAAGCTTAACGGCGCACGCCACATTGGTGCTTCCTGAATACGGCAGCTCGATCCGCACAATCGTTACGGGAAGCCGAGTTATTACGACCGGCGTTTACGCCAGTCGAAAATCTGGGCGTGCCCACCCCTACGAGAGCATGAACGAACGCGCGTTCTTTATGCACTGTGAGGTAGACACCGACATCGTTGACTACCGTGCGCAACCCTTCCGGTTCGAGTTCGTAATCGATGGCACAAGACGTGCCTATATCGCCGACGCTGTCAGGCTTCACTCTAGCGGCGTTGTAGAGGTCATCGAAATCAAGAATGACCGTCGTCAGCTCAAAGACCCTGACTACCTAGTAAAACTTCAAGCTGTTCGCGAAGTGTGCGACAGCCTCGGATGGCAGTTCAAAATTATATTTAAGCATGACCTTTGGGAGCCCAAAGCACGCTTTCGGAACGTCGAAGATATCCAATCTTGGGCCTTCACAGACTATGCCACTAACGACGTTTTTAAAGCCGTACAGTATCTGAGCACCCATGAGAGGGCCAGTCTTGGCGATGTTGCTGATCGCCTCGGAAGCCGACCAACTGGAATAGCCAAGCTGAAAGCTATGGTGGTTGGTCGCATTGTTCACTTGGATCTCGATTCAAAACTCGACGCAGACAGTCTTGTCACCCTGGTGTCCGATACATCGGAGGTCAGCCAATGATCGGGATCAGATTATCTGTTGGTGATACATGGCTTATTGGAAGCGAGCGATACGTTCTCGATCAAGTTATGGGCAGTGATTTACTGCACCTACGTTCAGAACGAACAGGATCACCGCTCCAGGTGCCAGTTGCGTCAGGCAACCTCCTATCGCCATCCAGAGAGTGGCTGACCGAGCAGTTTGGCCTTGGACTAGTCCACAAGGTTGAAACCGTCTCCGTCAACTCGCGTACCGCCTATCGGAACTCTGCGGGGTTCGGTGACTATGAGATGACGGCGTCGAAAGATCCCAAAGCAGTCTTTCGCCAAACCGTACTTAAGGCGCTTGATCGGTTTGGCTCATACTCTCGCAGCAACGAAGGCATCAAACTTGCCCTAGCGTCTATCTCACGCTCCAAGCCAGAAACATTCTCAAAATACGCTCCCCCCTCTCCGAGTACCGTTCGCCGCTGGTTGAAAGCCAGAGGGCAAACTGGTGAACGCACCCTGAAGGCCATGGTTAGCTATTCAGGCCGTACTAGCCGCAAGAAAAGACTTCCCGCGTCAGTCCGAAAACGTCTGCATCGTCATGCATTGTCATTTTGGTCAAACCTTCGCCAGTCGATCGGCGACGCCTACGACGATTTACGTTTCGCTCTCTCTCGGTTGAATGCCTGGATTACGAACCGTTCTTCCAAATGGAGAACAGTCCCGATCCCTTCAAAAGAGACCTTCCGAAAGCAAGTCCGTGCCTTGGAATGTTATGAAACGATAGCCGCTAGATACGGGAAAAAGGCTGCAGATCACCGCTTCAAGGCAACTGGCCAAGGGTTGAGGGCACGCCGTCCGCTATTGCTAGGCGCAATGGACCACACACAAGTCGACTACCATGTCGCCGTCAACTTCAAGGGTTGGCGTCTGCTCGGGCGTCCTTGGCTAACTAAAATCATGGATGTGCATTCTCGGTGCATCGTGGGGTGGGTTTTGAGTTTCGAACCACCATCACTCTATTCGGTCACTGAATGCATTAAGCGCGCTAACCGGCCCAAGCTGAGAATGGCAGATCGTTTTCCAGATCGTCCTGAACTGGTCGAAATACATGGCAAGTTTGACGAGATTATTGTCGACAATGGTTGGGAATTTACTGGGACATCTTTTGAGTCTGCAATGGTCGACATGGGGGTCAGCGTTCGCTGGGCCCCTGTGAGATCCCCCACCTTCAAAGCAATCATTGAGCGGTATTTTGGCACCCTAAACACCAGGCTTCATCGAAAGCTTCCTGGAGGCACCTTTCCTATCGAGCAGCTCAGAGCCTGGGATCTTGATCCCAGAATAGATGCTGTCCTCACACTTGAGCAGGCTGAAGACCTGCTCATCTCCGCTATCGGCACATATCATCAGGAACTCCATTCAACGCTAATGGAAGCACCTGTAGCCGTTTGGTCTAGAGAGACGCGCAGGCAGGGTGGAATACAGGTTATCGGGGATGACCGACAGCTCGATAAAATGCTGGGAGCTCGTACAGACGCCACTCTAACGCGTTCGGGCATCACCCTCTTTAATCTTCAGTTCCATGACCCTGAAATCACAGGGCCAATGCTGGAAGATCTGGCACGCACTGAGCCCATCAGGGGACGACGCAAGGGTTCAGCTACGGCACGCGTAGAAGTAAAATATAATCCCGCAGACTTAGACCACATAAACGTCTGGCACCCGAGGCTCGGACAGTTCATCGAACTACCCTGCACAGACCCTGAGTATGCTTCAGGTCTATGCAAATGGCGTCATGATTTGCTTCAAACATGGGTGCGTGAAGAGCAACACGAAGATGCCGACGAGCGATGCAGAAGACGTGTTGAGCTTCGCAAGGAAATCGAGGCCATAACACCCGATAGGATACTCACTCGAAGCAAAAGAGCCCAAGCCAGGCTTCTATCGTCACCTAAGATCGAAGCTATGGCTAGCAACGCCATAAGGGTTGAATACGCCCCTGGACGCCATGACGGGATGGCCCCCATCATCCAGACCAAACCCATGGCTTCTGAGCGCACAGACAACCACGAGAAGCCTGTGCGGCCACCTAGAGGAAAACCCAAAACTCAGAAGCGCCCAACGAAAGCGAGGCCACAAGCACAGATTCCTGAAACGGCTTGGGTCGATGCCGTCCAAAACGCGCAAAAATGGGAGGACTTCCAATGACTCGTTCAGTTGCGATGCTGAATGCGGAAGTCGCCGAGAGGTTAGCCCACTTCAAAACGGTGTTCATCCCTTACCCCGCCCACGTGGCTTTGCATGCTGAGTTTCACTACCTTCGTGAACTTGCACGCCAAATGCCAGGCAAGCCCCAAATGGGCGTTCGGGTTCTTGCACCTTCAGGATCGGGTAAAACTTCATCTGCACAAGCTTATATAGACCTTGTGAGCAAGCAAACGCCGAACACCGACGACTATATACCCATCATAAAAATCGACCTCGAAAGGCATACAACTTCCAAGAAGTTGATGGTCCTGATCCTCCAGGCATTTGGGGACCCTCATCCAGAACACGGCAATGAGCTAACGCTCAAAAAGAGGGTAATCGCTTGCTTCAAACGGTTCAAAACCGAGTTGCTCATCGTCGATGAGGTACAACATCTAAACTATCGAAACGGGGCTAAAAATGACGTCACCGACACTCTAAAAGGCCTGCTTGATGCCGGTGTTGTGTCGATTGCGTTTTTGGGGACCGATGAGGCCGAAAAGATGTTCGGTCGTAATCTGCAACTTAACGGCCGCCTTAGACCACCTTGTGATCTCAAACCGCTAGACGCGCTTAAGGTTAAAGACCAACAGGCCTTCGCAGGTTTTGTGTCCTGGATTGACCAATCCCTCGTTGATGTCGGGGGCTTCACATCCTTTTCCGAACTGACGGCCCCATCAACGCTTGCAGCGTTGTTTGACGTATCAAAAGGCATCGTTGGCCGTGTCGTCCGCTTGATACATGTCGCGATGGAAGCGGCCATCAGGCGGGGAGCAAATCGCATCACGCTCGAAGACCTCTCATGGGCAGTGGACGCGTGGGCGATTGAGCAAGCCTTTACCAACAAGAACCCCTTCAAGGAGCATCGTGTTGGCTGACGGTAATGCCTCAAGTCTTAACTCGGCCGAGGCATTTCAGGGGAAGAGCTTGCTCTTCCCCGTTCAGCCCGCGCCAGGAGAGACTGCCCTCGGATTTATAGCCCGAGCAGTCGACGCCAATCATCTCGGCTCGATCAGAAGCTTTTTGGCCTTAGGCGGCATCAATTTCAGCATTAAAGGCGATTATCTCACCAGACTGTCACGATCGCTTCCCGAGCTTAGTGAACTCCTCGGAATGCCCCCTCATGAACTAAAAGGTTTATGGGGCATCCGTCCTTTAACTGATGACGGCAAACGCAAGCTTGGAGGGGTTTATTTACGCCCCCATCAAATCTGCCATCATGTCCGCCGGATTCCTCGCTCAAAGTACCCTCCAAAGGTTCACCAAGCCACATGGATGGTTGAGCATCTGAATTTCTGCCCTGTCACATGGACTAGATTGGTGGACAGTTGCCCTGTTTGCCAAGGCAAGTTGACTTGGCCTCAAGCGCAAAATGTTCACTCGTGCACAAGGTGCGGAGGGTCGCTGGAGTTCCGAGGGACAAAAACTATAGCGCTGAAGCATCGTGAGATTTTAGGCTGGGTGCTGCAGCTATTTAGTGACGACGAAGAACAGGTAACGGAAGCCATCAATCGTGTTCCGCCCTTTTTTGAAATCGACTCCGCAACCGACGTTTACGAGCTGGTGCTGGCATTTGGCCAGTCAGCTTATGGTGCCCATTACGAAGGCATCAACAACAAAGGCTCATGGACGCCTGAGCACTTAGCCTTCGGCGCCAGGATGCTCTTGGATTACCCAAAATCAATTTGGGATTTGTACCGACAGCAGGGAGATCAATCCCAACCAGCAATATTTCGGACGGCTCTCAGAGTTGCACGTGACCACTCTCAACCCGTGGTCACCCGAAATATCGAGCGTCTGATGTCGCATCATTGGGGCTGTTATCCGAAACGGTCTCCACGATCGTCACATGACCGGTACGACATCGTGTGCCACTCTAAGGCCGCAGATATTTTGTCGGTCAGCACAAGTTGTATCGGCGAACTTGTTGCTAATGGTCATCTAAAACGGGCTGAGTTCCGGAGCGATACGTTCCCTTCGTTGATATTGCGTAGTTCGGTTGTCGAGCTTCGTGATCGCGCCCAGAAGTGGTTCGACGGTTCTCTTTTCAAAAGGGTGTTCGATCTACCTCGTATCGCGATGGAGCAACTGTTAGCGGCAGGCTGGTTAGCTGAGGAGCCCGATCCTGCTATCCGCACTCTGCGAGGGGATCAGTCCCTAGCTGGCACCTCAGCCAATCATTTGTTTGAGCTTTTGAAGTCTCTGAACGAAGTGCAGCCAAATGCAGGCTACATCTCGCTAGACGTCGCTTTCACAGGGGTAGGCGGACGCGAGAAACCATGGCTGCCAGTACTGCGAGGGGGGCTCAACGGTAAGCTGCCCGGAGGCCTTGCTCTCCTGAAAGGACCTAAATCTTATAAAATCGCTGTCCATGAGGCTGGGGCACGCGCCTTAATCATGGGTGGCCCCGACACCTCCACGCCCTACATTTTTGATCACCAATATTACGGTATCTACGATCGAAGTTGGCTCTCTCTCTCTCTCTGCGAAGTAGAGCGCTACCTAAACTGCACGGCACAAGACGTCAGCTGGCTTCGTCGGCGCGGCCACATCACCAAATTCACAGAGGAGAAGTCGCGCTATTGTCGCGCCTCCGTGAGGGAAACGGGCCTCAAATTCATGTCGACGCGAGAAGCTGCTGCTCGTTTAGCTGTTAGCCCGAAGGATATCTGGATGCTTCTTGATGCCCATCCAGAGGTCCCTTCAATCGGCCAAGGCTTTCATGATCGCGAAGCTCTAGAAATCGTACTTAAAGCAGAAGCGCCGAAATCGAGCTGGTGGAGTTCGTAACCTCCGAGGCCTTTGCCTTAGTAGATTGCTGGAGAATTCAAATGTAGCCCTAGCCGTGCGGCTGGAGCACCACTTTGGTCCACTCGTTCGGATTGTCGTGGAAGTTCTTGTAGGCGTTGGGAGCCTCTTCCAGCGGCAGGCGGTGGCTGATCAGATCCATGGTGTCGATCTTGCCTTCCAGCACCAGCTTCAGCAGATCCGGGAGGTATTTCTGCACGTGGGTTTGACCCGTTTTCAGGGTCAGCCCTTTTTGCATGAAGGCCCCGATCGGCAGTTTGTCACCAATCCCGCCATAGACACCCGGCATCGAGATACGGCCGCCCTTGCGGCAGGCCATGATGGTTTCCCGAAGCACATGCTGGCGGTCCGTTCCCAGTTTCGTTTCCTGCTTAACCGCATCGATGATGTTGTCAGGCGCAAAGCCGTGAGCTTCCATGCCGACCGCGTCGATGCAGGCGTCCGGACCGATACCCGCTGTCATCTCCTTGAGAGCTTCCAGCACCTTCACCTCATGGTAGTTCAAGGTTTCCGCGCCATTTCGACGAGCCAGCGCGAGCCGGTTAGGTTGGTGGTCGATCGCAATCACGCGCCCTGCACCCATCAGGAAGGCACTCTTGATACAAAACAGGCCAACGGGCCCACATCCCCACACGACAACTGTGTCGCCGGGCTCGATCTCCGCATTCTCGGCAGCCATCCAACCTGTCGGGAGGATATCCGATAAGAAGAGTACGCGTTCGTCCTCAATGCCATCCGGCACCACTATGGGTCCAACGTCTGAATAGGGCACGCGGGCGTATTCGGCCTGTCCACCGGCATAGCCACCCGTGAGATGGCTGTACCCGAACAAACCTGCGGTCGGATATCCGTAAGCCACCTCGGACGCATCCGACTTGTCCGCGGGATTGGAGTTGTCGCAGGCGGAATATTGTTGCTTGCCGCAGAAGAAGCAGCTGCCACAAGCAATGACAAATGGCACCACTACCTTTTGCCCGACCTGAAGGCTGGTGTTGCCGCGACCGACTTCTACCACCTCGCCCATGAACTCGTGGCCGAGCACGTCGCCTGCATGCATGCCGGGGATGACACTGTCGTACAAATGTAGGTCCGACCCGCAGATAGCGGTGGCAGTAATCTTGATGATGGCATCACGTGGATTAATGATCTTGGGATCAGACACCGTATCCACGCGAACGTCGTGTTTTCCGTGCCAGGTAAGTGCGCGCATAATCAGTCCTCCTCAACTACGCGGGGCTGCATCGGGGGCCTGAGAGGTTGCGACCTCGCCAGTCTCCATGAGTTGTTTGAAGCGGCGCAGCTCGCGGCGCGCCTGAATGCGCGGTTCACGCTGCATCACCTTGGCGACAAGCTTTCCGACCGTACCCGCGGGCGGGTCATAGCTGATCATGACCCGCACCTCAGTGCCGCGGCCAAATGCGTTCTCGCGGAACTCGACCCAGCCTTCGTGGTCGATGTCGGAGTCTTCGGTGGAGGACCAGCCAATGAACTCTCCCGGATCATCGGCAGTAATCTCGGTTTCCAGCTCGATATCTCCACCGCCCGGCCCTTCGATGATCCAGCACCGACCATCCTCGGATACGCTCCGGACGTTATGCATAAAGAGCGGAAGGTTCTGGAAATCGCGCCAGAACGCATAAAGGTCCGCGCGCGGTCTGTTGATCAACACCGCCTGCACAGATGCCGAGTGATGCTCTCCCTCGTGCAACTTGCGATCCAGCAGCCCCGTAGAAGCCATATCGGCATCAGTGCCGTTGAGATCAGTCTGGGGGCTGGTCATCGCTCGCGCCCTCCCGACTGGGGGGCAAAGTGAGCAAATTCCAGAAGTCGCATGGGGATTCTCCTTCTTGAACGGTGGAAGGATAGTGTCCGGGCACGCCATGCGTTTCGTACTGTGGGTCTAGTGTCTGAAACGGATCAAAAGGAACGTCCCGACAACCAAAGGCATAGACTGGGGTTTCACCTCACGCTTCGTGACGTGCATCCCCCCCCAGTTGCGGAGCCTTCACGCGCTTACTCTACTTCAACTGGATCATATCTGCCGTGTCCGGAAGAAGATCAGTCCATCTAGGGCGGAACTTGAATACGAATGTAAACATTTAATCGCCATGGCTCGCAACGAAGATATTCATGAGAATCTCGGTACGTATCCGTTGTGGACTTTAAAAATTGGAGCCTCTCCTCTGATAGGAACGGCTATCCATGACGGACATGCCATCGGACCTCATCTTGTAAAGCTGATGGCTCTCGATGAGGCAGGTCGCTTGCGTGAGGAAGACCCGTTTACCGCGCATTTTATCGCGGACCTGCCTACCCAGATTGTGGTTCACCGGTCGCGCTTTGAAGTCGATCTTAATCGCTCCCCAGAAAGCGCGGTCTATCTAGATCCGGAACAGGCGTGGGGGCTCAAAGTTTGGAATGAAAAGCCCGATCAGAATGCACTAGCAGGCCTTCTGCACCAGCATGCCAGTTACTATAGGTTGCTACACTACGTTCTTGCCCAGGCAGAGGCACAGTTCGGCAAATTTATCGTTCTGGATGTCCATAGTTACAACCATCGGCGCGATGGTGTTGACTCTCCCCCCACAGCACAGCGCGACGCTCCGGACATAAATATCGGAACGTATTCGATGAATAGGGAACGCTGGGCACACGTCATCGAACCCTTCATGGCAAGCTTACGAACTGCGCGTGTCCGGGGGCGTCCTATCGATGTGCGCGAGAATGTAGCCTTTCAAGGCAAGGGCGAACAAACCCGGTTCATCCACGAACACTTCCCTTCCTCCGGCTGCGCTATAGCCGTTGAGCTCAAAAAGATTTTTATGGACGAGTGGAGCGGCAAACCTGACCACGCTGCCATTGAAGATCTGCGCGCTGCCATAACAGGCAGTCTTCCGTTCCTTAAAGCTGCGCTCGAGCGATCGCCATGAGCTCCTCAACATCGAATGTCGATACGGCTGCGATAAAGGCCTGCCTAGAAAAAGACGGCCCCATACGGCTCGATCTTAATGGTAGAGGCCGACTGTTTATGGATCGGCCTATGCCGTTCATTGCAGTGCAAGTTGGTCACCGAGCGCCAGTGGCACGCGACGTGGTGATGGCAAATGCATCCTATCTTCGTGTTGCCAACCTCTCAGACGCCGTGAAGGTAATACGGCTGGTTGGGGCCGCGATGACCGAGCGCTTCGGTGCTTTTATGGTCATCGATATTGGGGAACTGGCTAAAGACGGCCTCGCCAAAGATGCCCCCTACCTGTCTCCCTTTACCGTTACAGCGTCGGCACCTGCGGACAAGGCCACTCAGCAAGCTTTGTCTGCTCTTATCAGCGGCATTCAGACTGCCGACGCACGCTATCGCACGCCCCTTATTAATCGCTTGAAACTAGCGGATGACACCCAGGCTAGCCTTGCCCGCAAGCTTCCGGCCTTTCCGGTCATCACTCTTCGGTTCGCACCGATCTATAAGGTCCCACAGTCGAATGAGGTCTATCCTGAGTTACGCGATAGGCTGGTGTCGAATATTGTCGACGCCGTTCTCCAATCCGCAGCAGAATTTACGCGCAAAGAAACGTGTCTAGAGCCTGCCAGCCATAGAGCTCTGGGGCGCCGCGTCTTCGTCGATGCGGTCCAGCGTGCTGACCGGGCCATCGACGAAATCGCGAGCCGGTTCGACTTTCTGTTGTCCGTTACGCCTATTAATTCAGAAGATGCTTGGGCCGACTTCAAAGCTCTAAACTTTGAGCGGGCTCCTCATTTTCTTTATCGTCCGCTCGCTTTCAATATCGGGGAGAGCAAAAAAGCTCTCTTTTCGATCAGTCTGGAAAGGTTTGAGGACCCCGTTCTCACGACGCTTTACCGTGAGAAACAAACTGAACTCGATCTACAACTCTCTATGCTAGCGGCGCGTGGCGCACGTCAGTTTGTGGATTTGGGAAGCGCTCTCTATCGCTCCATTGAACCTCGCCTTAGTCAGGTAGCGCACGACATATTGCAAGCAACCGCCGGTGCTAAACCGGACGACGATGCCGACACTGTCGATTACCGGTTTCTTGAAAGGCGCGCTCAAACGATGATTGATCGTTATTCAGCGCAGGCCAAAGGCTTTGCGGCGTCGGTTTGCGTGCGGGACGACCTCCCTGCTGGCATGATGGTGAGTAACGGCGAGCTGCTCATCTCACGACACACCTCCATGTCTAAGGCGCGGGTGGAAGCCTTGCTAAGCCACGAAGTGGGCGTCCATTTGCTGACCTACTTCAACGGCTCAGGTCACGGGTTGAAAATATTCCGCAGCGGGTTGGCAGGCTATGAAGGCGCGCAAGAAGGATTGGCTGTGTTGGCGGAATACCTCGCGGGGGGAATGACCGTCTCACGCCTTCGCCTTCTCGCGGCCCGAGTATGCGCCGTCGACGGAATGCTTAACGGCGCAAGCTTCGTTGACACCTTTTCGATGCTCCATAGGGGACACGGCTTCTCCGACAGAAATGCCTTCAACATTGCCCTTCGTGTCCATCGCGGCGGTGGCCTTGCCAAGGATGCCATCTATCTGCGCGGACTGCTGGAACTTCTGGATCACCTCTCGAGGGGCGGTGCGCTCGATTCATTTTGGATGGGCAAGATCGCGTCTTCGCATCTGTCGGTAATGCAGGAGTTAAGCTTACGAGGCCTGCTCAAACGTCCGCAAATCATGCCGCAGTTTCTTGACCTGCCGGGAGCTGATCAAAGACTGGCCCGTCTGAAGACCGGGCTTTCACCTCTAGACCTTATTGCTGCCTAGGAGGCCTCATGCGCATCGCATTCTTCGTCAACTCTATCGAGGGCGAAACGCCCCGTTTCACCACGACTATTCTGGCGTTGGCAGCAATGAATCGTGGGCATGAAATCTGTTATGTTACCCCTTCGGATTTCGTCCTTTCTCCCGATGACAGCCTTGCGCTCAGCGGCCTGGAGCTACCATCTGGCAGCTATAAGAAACCCGAAACTTTTCACCGGGCGCTCATAAGCAGTGACGCTACAAAACGCCTGTTTGATATGAGTGAAATCGATGTTCTCTTCCTGCGTAACGATCCCTCGCTCGATGCGATTGATCGACCTTGGGCGGCAAATGTTGGGATTATATTTGGGCGAATGGCGGCCCAGCGCGGCGTCCTTGTAGTCAACGATCCCGACGGGCTCGCTCACGCCCAGAACAAACTCTATTTTCAGGATTTCCCGGCTTCGGTCCGGCCTCAAACGCTTATTTCTAAGAACATCGATGAAATCAGAGCTTTCATTCAGGGCCAGAAAAAGGGCGTCATCGTCAAACCCCTGCAAGGATCAGGCGGAAAGAACGTCTTCAAGATTTCCTCGCCAAAAGACCAGAATCTGAATCAGATTTTCGAGGCTGTGAGCGAAGAAGGCTACCTGATTGCTCAGGCCTTCATCCCCGAAGCTGGAGAAGGCGATGTAAGGTTCTTCCTGATGAACGGGTGCCCGATCATCCGCGACGGGAAATACGCTGCGTTCCGCCGCGTGCCAGCTAAAGGGGATATTCGATCCAATATACATGTTGGCGGCGGTCCGGCACCGGTAGAGGTAAACGCGACTATGCTGGAGATCGCTGAAACGGTCCGACCCAAACTGATTCAGGATGGAATGTTCCTCGTCGGGCTCGACATTGTCGGAGACAAGTTGCTCGAAATAAATGTCTTCACGCCTGGGGGCATCAACAACCTGTACCAGCTTTACGACACAAACTTTGCTGACAGTATTATTGAAGCCTTGGAAAACAAGAAGGCAATCAGCACAGCCTATGGCCGGCACATCGGTAACCGAGAACTAGCTACGCTCTAAATATCCACCAGAGTTACGGGTTAGGTTGTCGCTCAACCAACTTCATAACTAGCCGAGGCCGTCAAAGAGTTCTACCGATTTAAGTTCTCGAGAGCGGGTCGGCGGCTAGGTGGCTCGACATCGAGGTGAGCATGTCGAAGGTCGTGGCGTTCCAAAACTCAAATGTCGGAATGGCCACGACCAACTGATTAAGCCGCCAAGAGGCACCGGAATTAACGAGTTCACAAACGCAAACCGCACCCATTCAGGCGACCGCCTAGCGGCTTAATTCGTGGCAATCAGTCGGGATTTCCAACAGGCGGGACGCCGGGCGCGCTAGGCTTGAATGTCTGCTGGGTCGGATTTCTGTCGTCCGGTTGGGTGTCTCGTTCTCGCTCGGCCTTGAAGGTTTCTTCTCGAGCCTGCTTTTGCAGCCCATCGAGGTCTTTCGGATCTTTCGATTGATCATCGGTGGGATTGTTGGTCGCGTCGGTCATGTGAACTTCCTCCATTAGGTACTTTGAAAGAAGCCCGCCACCCACGATTGGTTCGGATTGCAGGCGAGAGTGACCGCTAACAGACTGACACAGAGGACTAAGCCAACCGGCCGTCCGTCGTTACCAGTCTAGCCATGGGCTCAAATGCCCAAAAGATGGAACGACTGTGCTCTAATCGGCAGAGCCAACCTTGGGCGTATTGCCCTCAGGATACTGACGTTGCTCTCGAACATTAGAAGTCGCAGGTTTTTTGTTCGGATCGCCTTCTTGAAGGCCGGTAGCCTGTCGCCGGTCGATTATATGCTGGCGGCCTTGCCCCGCTAAGGCACTGACTCGTCGGGGCCCTCGATCAGCTTCGATAGGTTCGCATTTGTCCGGGCCCCCTACGGGCTTTGCGCTGATATTTTCTTGACCTACGCCACGAGTGTCCTCGCCCGGATCGCCATTCATAAGCGTTTCAGTGCCAATCTTTGTCGGGCTGCCGTTGCCGTCTACCATCACGTCTTTGGATGGATCGGGGGCGTGGTCCACTTTACCTGGCACGTGTCTCTCGTGGCCTTTGGGGTCGCTGTATGTGCCTGACATTGCAATCTCCTTTTAGAAGGAAATGCGGTGCCAAACTGTAGCGTTCCCGCGCCGGGCATGGAGATGATCCTCAGCGGCTGGCCTAGGTAGCGACTCCGGCCCACGGGAATCTCGGCCAATGGCAGATCCCTTTCGGCCTGACCAAGGGGCCAACTATGCGCTGGATGGATGGGTGGACGGGATTCTGGCAGCCGTATTTATCGGCTGCGGCGTGCTCGGCGGCTTGGTCGGGGTCGCTCGCCAAGACCGTGCCTGCAAGGCCTGCTGAACACCATATTGGTAGTATCGCGGGGCTTTAATCTGCACTCGAGTGCTCAGCTTAAGTGGTCTCCCAAACAAGAGTGGGTCACTTTGGAGAGTGTGAACTGATGTGTTCTTTGCCTCCCCGAAAATCGACGCAGGCAACCACGTGCCGCCCATTTAACGCCCGGCATCGTCGATGTTTGAGCCTCAAGGGCATTACCTACTCAGTCATCGCCAGCCAGATCCTATGGGAAAGACCAATCCAGACGCCGACCTCTACCGCTAACTAGTCTTCTTGTTGGGTAGCCCATCCGACTTAGTGAACGACATTTTGGAACAATTAAGTTCGCACAGGCATCCCTTAGGCACAGAAGGGACGCGCAAAATGACCCCGTCCGATGTTGATGATGAAAAGCCTGCCGTACTCAAGAAGCCGCGATCACTCATCCGGTTCTTGATGGCTCTTCTAGCCCTGTTCGCTGTGGTCTATGTGGCCATCGCTGCGATGGCGTTTTTTAGGACCCAATCCAACGACACATCCACCCCACCTTCAGCACAAGCCCCTCAGGAGAAACCCAATGTCTGATCAATCGTCGGGCCGCACACGTAACGGTGCCGTACCTGTAACTAAATCAACTCCCGATGCTTCGGCTAAGAAGGCGCAAAAAACGCAAGCCGAGTCCCGCAAACGTGCCGGACCGGATGGCCCCGATGCGAAGGAAGTGGGCGACACCTTTAAACGCCATCCATAATCCACTGATGTTTAAGGGTCGATCCAACTGTCGACAGTGATCTCTACCTCGCCTTCAGCGGGGACGCGAATAACAACGTCACGGCTTCCGCGCGCTGGGACATAGTCGATAACGGCCTGAACTGCTTCCTTGGCGGTTGCAGCCGTGACAGTAACCTCGGACGCAGTTCGCCCGCCTTTGTTGTCGATCTGCACGCTAAGCTGACGACCTTCCGTAGTGAGAGCTGTGTCGAGCACACGCGCCGATAAAAGGGCCTGCTCTCCACCCTTCAGGCTTTCGATCACTAGAACGGTCACGCAAGTCAGAACGATCACCAAGCCCAACCCGGCGACGACAGCCTTAATGCGTGTAAATCGGGGCCGTGGCCGGCGCTTTAAACCCAACCTCATACCAAAAGCCTCGCTGCGGCCGCGCCCAACGATGCAGGAAATGCCAGCACAACCGTATTGGCCATGATTGCCCCCGTGCCATGCGCATCATTCATGCCCAGAAGCGTCAGAATACCCATGCTGGCCAACAGGCAAATGGCATAGCCGGGGATGGTAAAATGCAATAACGCGCCCAATGGGGTCTCCCGTTCTTCCTGACCGGCAAAGCCCACTTCAAACACGAAGATGTGGAGCAGGAGTAACGACAACCCCATCACCACCAATGTCGCCTCGGGGCCGATCCGGTAAGCGATGAGCTGCATTTCCTCTGTCGGAGCGAGGCTCAGAGCCAGAAAAAGCGCACCGGCCATCATCAAGAACAGTTCGCCAAGAAAATCACCTTTGCGCACACCGTCCTGTTTGCTGTCGGCCGCCAGCTGTTTGCGTGCGAGCAGGGCTCCTATGGCAGCGGGCACAAGCTGCAAGGTCAGCTGCCCCATTGCGACGCGAACGTTTCCCAACTCCCAAGCGCCCGTTAGCGCCAATAGAACCGCACCCGTAACTGCCGCGACACATAGGGCAGCGGCCACCTCGACCAGATTATCCCAACTACCCCGACTGGGCGTGAAACCGGCATAATGGGCCAGACCGTAAAGCACTGGCAAACTGGCCAGCAGGAACAGTAGCTGACGCCAAGGCTCCAAAGTCATGCCCAGTCGCCACATCTCCATCGTCATCAACAATGGCAGCGAGAACAACAACGCACCGCCAAAGGCACGCCCGAGATCGCGCCAATAGGAATCCCGCTCCTTATGGTTGGCTTTGCTAAGTCCCATGGCCTTAATGCGCTCTAGCCGATGCCCGCGCCACCGGTCACGCCCCATACTTCACCAGTGACGAAACTGGCTTCCTGTGACGCCAGAAGAACATAGACGGGCGCGATCTCGACCGGCTGTCCGGGTCTGCCAAAAGCACTATGCGCGCCGAAATTCCGGACCTTTTCGTCGGGTTGCCCGCCGCTGGGCTGAAGCACTGTCCAGAATGGACCGGGGGCGACGGCATTGACGCGAATGCCGCGCTCGATCGCCTGTTTTGCCAACGCCTTCGTATAGGTAACGATGCCGCCCTTCGTGGTTGCATAGTCCAGCAGGATGTCACTGGGCTCATACGCCTGAATAGACGCTGTCGTGATGATGGCGGCACCTGCGGGCATGACCGGCATCGCCGCCTGACATAACCAGTGCAGGGCATAGAGATTGGTCTTCATCGTCGCGTCGAAATCGCTGGTCGAAAACTCCGACAGATCATCGCGGTATTGCTGGCGTCCCGCATTGACTACGAGGATGTCCAACCCGCCGAACGCATCAACCGTGCGTGCGACCATGGTTTCATTCCACGCCTCGTCACGAACGTCACCGGCCAGTGCCAAAGCCTTTACGCCTTCCGCTTCGATCAGTTTGATGACCTCGGCCGCATCAGCTTCTTCGGACGGTAGATAAGCTATAGCGACATCGGCACCTTCTCTCGCAAACCCTATAGCGACGGCGCGCCCGATGCCGGAATCGCCGCCAGTTATCAGGGCACGACGCCCCGCCAGTCGGCCATGCCCGCGATAACTTGTCTCGCCATGGTCCGGGGCCGGTGTCATGCACTTGACCAGACCCGGTGCTGTCTGTTCCTGATCCGGAAACGGGGGCCGAGGATACTGTTCCCGCGGATCCTGCATCGATGACCGGTTCTCCATGGTGCATATCTCCCTGTGTGATCGGTTCTGTTCCATAAGGGCTTGCGTTCAACCGTCGACGGCCAATGCCTTGGCTAATGCGCGTTCGAATGATTTGGCCGAGGTGCGAGGCAGTGCCTCGGCAATCTCGCCACGCTCGAACATGTCGATAACCCGCGGGTGGACGTACGCGCTTCGACAAACGGCAAGCGTATTGCCCAACAGGGACGCCGCCTCTCGGATGCAGGTATTGGCCTTGCGCTTGGCATCCGCCGCCGATGTGGGCGGATCGGTATCGCAAAGCGCCCGGGCGACGCAGACGGTCGCGGCCCAGGTCCGAAAATCCTTGGCCGAAAAATCCCCGCCCATGTGTTCGCGGATAAAGGCGTTGATGTCGTCCGAAGTGACAGCGTGGAACTGTCCTTCGTCATCCTCGTACTGAAACAGAGTTTGCCCCGGCAGTTCGCTGAGGCGCCGCACGCCCGTAGCCAAACGGCGATCCTGCACATTCAGGTCATGGACAATCCCGCTCTTGCCCCGGAAACGCAGCCGCAGCTCTGTGCCGCTTACCTCGATATGGCGTTTGCGCAGGGTCGTCAGGCCAAAGCTGCTGTTCTCGCGAGAATAGCGGGCATTGCCCACACGGATCAGGCTTAGCTCCATCAGGCGCATAGCTGTGGCTACCACCTTTTCCTGATCGAACTTGCGGCGGGCGAGGCCCGTTTCAATAGCCGCTTCCAGCCTGGGCAGGGCCGCCGCAAAGGCTGGCATGCGGGCAAACTTGTTCTCCGACTGCGCTGTGATCCAATTGGGGTGATAGCGATACTGCTTCCGTCCGCGTGCATCACGCCCGGTCGCCTGGATGTGGCCGTTCCTGTGGGGACAAATCCAGACCTGCGTCCACGCAGGTGGTATCGCCAAGGCGCGAATACGCGCCAACACCTTTTCGTCAGTCACACGGGTGCCATCGGGGTCAAGATAGCAGAAGCCTCGACCGGCGCGTTTACGGCGGATGCCTTCTATTTCGTCCGAACACCAGCGCAGTCCGGCCGGTAAGTCTTCTGTCACGGCAGCATCGCTCCCCACGACAGATCATCCCGCCTTGCGTGTGCGCGGTTTGCTGGCTTTAGAAGCCGCTTTAGTCGACGGCTTGGAAGCAGGTTTGCTGGCCGCCCGCCCCGCCTTGGCGTTCAGACTGGCCCGCAAAGCCGCCATCAGGTCCACAACATTGTCTTCCTTGGGCGCGGCGATCTTGGCGGGCTTCTTGCCCTTTTGTTTGTCAGCGATCAGAGCTTTCAACGCTTCCTCATAACGGTCGTTGAACTTGCTGGGATCAAAGGGGCCAGCTTTCTGCTCGATGATCTTCTCGGCGATCTTGATCATGTCGGCGTCAGCCTTCGCCGTGGAAATGCCGCCAAATACTTCGTCCGGTTGTCGCACCTCGTCATCGGTGCGCAGCGTGTAGGCCAAGATGCCCTTGCCGCGCGGCTCCAGCGCCAACAACCGCTCGCGGGTCGACATAACAACACGCGCCAAGGCGATCTTGCCTGACTTCTCCATCGCCGTGCGAATGACGTTAAAGGCGTCCTGTCCAATCTTGCCATCAGGGGCGAGAAAATAGGGATTATCCCAATAGATCCGGTCGATATCCTTGGCTGGGACAAAGCTCTCGATGTCGATGGTCTTGTTGCTTTCCAGCTTGACCGACTTGATCTCTTCGTCGGTCAGCAGGACGTATTCACCCTTTGAAACCTCATATCCCTTCACCAGATCCGAACGCGAAATCGGCCCCGTATCAGGATCGGTTGTAATCATCTTGATCCGGTTATTGGTCTTCGGATTAATCAAGTTGAAGTGGACATCGCCGCCCGTAGAGGTCGCGGTATAGAGCGCTACCGGACAGGTCACCAACGACAGCTTCAAGTGACCTTGCCAACTGGGTCTGGGAGCCATGGACGCACCTCGTTGTGAACAGCCTGATCAAAAGCGACTTTCCACAAACGGCCTTTGCGCCAAATCGTTCTTTCAGACGCAGGCTTCCACTTCCCCCGTCTCGAGATCGAGCAGGAAACAGTGCTGTTGGCCGTCCTCAATATCCGTCACCCAAAGCCGCAACTCGGGCACCGGGGGGGACGTGATGAAATCCTCGATATAGGTGATCGCTGCCGCTTCGACTGTCGGCTCTTGGACAATCCGCGTCGGATGATCAGTGGCCGTGACACGGTATTGGTTCAACTCTGCTGTATCCATTGCGGTCATTTGCGCCTCCCTCCCACCTAAACGCGCCGTACGCCCGTAAGGATTCACGCGCCCATCCAAATTCTGTGGATGTTGGAGCGCAATGCCGTCGGGATCGTTAGCTGCTGCGGAGGTCCCGATGCCCAATCCCCGCTTGGAAACCTATCGCAAGATGCGCGACTTCTCCCGAACGGAGGAGCCTTCCGGCATCGGGGCGGAGATCGCGCCATCGGATCGACTGCGCTTTGTCATTCACAAGCATGACGCCAGCCGCCTGCACTTTGACCTGAGGCTGGAGTGGAATGGCACCTTCCTGTCATGGGCCGTTCCAAAAGGTCCATCCCTTGATCCGGCAGATAAGCGGCTGGCCATGGCGGTGGAGGATCACCCGCTCGACTATGGCGACTTTGAAGGCACCATTCCCAAACAGGAATACGGCGGCGGCACCGTAATGATCTGGGACAGAGGCCTCTGGATCCCGGAGCACGGCTTCGAGGATGTGGAGCGCCACCTGGAGAAGGGCGAACTAAAGTTCGTGATGGAGGGCACCCGCATGCACGGCTCGTGGGTGCTGGTAAGGCTAAAACCCAAGGCCGGCGAAAAGGGCAAACCGTGGATGCTGATCAAGCACAAGGACAGCGCCGCTAAGGCCGGAAACCGCGGCGGGCCGACCACCCGCGACAAGTCGGTCGCATCATCGCGCACCATGAAGCAGATCGCCGACGCCAAACCCGCTGTGGTGGAGCCCTTCATCACCCTGCCGCGTGGGACCGCAAAACAGAAGAAGCCCACACCTGCAAAATCCTCAGCGAAGTCCAAAAGGGCAAAGGTGTCGCCGCTGCCGGATTTTATCGAACCTCAACTGGCCTCTTCCGTCGCTACCCCTCCAGCAGGAGACGCGTGGGCACATGAGATCAAGTTCGATGGCTATCGACTGCAACTGAGGGTCGAAGGCGGCAAGCCCGTTATCCGCACCCGCAAAGGCCTAGACTGGACCAAGCGGTTCCCCACGATTGCCGCCGATGCAAAGGGCCTGAAGGACGGCATTTACGATGGCGAAGCGGTGGCCTTGGACGAAGACGGCAGGCCGAGCTTTACCCTGCTTCAAGCCGTTCTGGGCGGCGAAAGCCACGCGCCGCTGACCTATTACGCGTTCGACCTTCTGCACGACGGAGGTCAGGACATCCGCGGCCTTCCCCTCAGAGACCGCAAGGCAGAACTGGCCAAGCGATTAGCCAAGGCCACCGGGTCTATCCGCTACGTTGAACATTTTCAGACAACGGGGACCGCCCTGTTGCAGTCGGCCTGTAGATTGGATTTGGAGGGCATTATCTCCAAGCGCCTCGCCGCCGCCTATCGTTCTGGCCGCAGCGACGACTGGGTAAAGTCAAAATGCCGACAGGGTCAGGAAGTCGTCATTGCCGGATGGGCCACAACCGGCAGCGCATTCCGCTCCCTGATCGCAGGCGTCTATCGCGACAGCAAACTCGTGCATGTTGGACGGATTGGCACAGGTTTTGGTCGCAAGACGGTCGATCAGATCATGCCCAAGCTCAAGGCCGCCGAAACGGACCAAAGCCCCTTCCCCGATGGACCGAAAACCATTGCCGGCGTCCATTGGGTCAAACCCGTTCTGGTCGCCGAGATCGCCTTTGAGGGCTTCACCCGTACGGGGGCTATCCGACAGGCTTCGTTCAAGGGCTTGCGTGAGGACAAGGCCCCCAAGGACGTCGCGTTGGATGAACCAGAGGCTGCTCCCAAAGCCTCTCCTGCGAAACCGACTGCGCCGCTACGTGGCGTACATCTGTCCAACCCCGACAAGATTCTCTGGCCTGCCACCAAGGACACCCCCGCCATCACCAAGCGCGAATTGGCCGAGTATTACGAGCGGGTGGGCGAGCAAATGCTGGAGCACATACGCGGTCGCCCCTGTTCCATAATTCGCATGCCCGACGGAATCGAGGGCCAAAGCTTCTTCCAGCGCCATCCGGCCAAGGGCCAGTCCCCGCTGATCGAAGCGGTCGAGATTAAAGGTGATCCGAAGCCCTATATCCGCATCGCCACCGTGGAAGGCCTGATTGCTGCAGCCCAGATTTCAGCCGTCGAGATCCACCCTTGGAACTGTGTGCCCTATAAGCCTGAAAAGGCCGAGCGGTTGATCTTCGATTTGGATCCCGCACCGGACGTGTCGTTCGACGACGTGATTACCGCAGCCAAGGAAGTCCGCGACCGACTGAAAGATCTCGGACTGGACAGCCACTGCAAAACCACCGGCGGCAAGGGTCTGCACGTCACCACCTATGTCGAGCATCTCGACATGGACTGGACCGAGGCCAAGGCCTTTGCCCGCGAGTTCGCCCGCGTCATGGCTGCCAACGCGCCTGATCGCTATCTCATCAGCATGTCCAAGAAAGAGCGCGAGGGCCGCATCTTCATCGACTATCTACGCAATGACCGCAAAGCGACCGCGGTCGCGCCATACTCACCTCGGGGCAGACCAGGTGCCCCGTTCTCGATGCCTTTAACCTGGAACCAAGTCCGTAAGGGACTCAATCCATCGAGTTATCGCATCACCAACTTCTACTCGAAGAAATGAGCAGGTCTTAAGTGGTTTCGATCCAATTTGAGCAGCTCTTAAGTGGTCGCCTTATCTGGTCATATTTTCAAAGCCCAACGATGGCGGGCTCTATGTGAGCAGGTCTTAAGTGGTCCCGACATCCCTTTTTAGGGCCGGAAGCCACCACGGCCCTGGTGCGGGACAGCGAAACGCGCATCCTCCAGATGGGAACGACGCAAGGCGGCCGGGTCGGGGAATGGAGTTGGACGCTCACCGGAAACTATAGCCGCAATGATACCGAGACCCTGTCGGACATCGCAGGACGTCAGGCGTTCCGCGAGACGTCACGCGCGGTCAACAGCCGCGCCAACAGCGATCTGCTTCTGAGCGGACCCATGCTTCAACTGCCCGCAGGCCCGCTCTCGGCCACCATGCGTGCCGGATTTGAAGCCCAAGAATCCAGAAACAGCTCCAACCGTCCCGACCTTGCGAGCCGCAACACGATGTCCCGCGAAACCGGCGTCGTGCAGGGATCTGTCACCCTGCCCGTATTCGGTATCGGCCAGGGGCAAGAAAGCCGCCTTGCTGCGCTTTCGGTCAATGCGAACTTCAATCTGGAGAAACTTTCTGACTTCGGGACGCTGCAAACCTATGGATATGGCCTCAACTGGTCGCCGCTTGCGACGATCAATCTGATCGCATCGGCGACCCACGAAGAGGGGGCCCCACGCTGGAGCAGCTGGGCGCTCCGCCTCAGTTGACGCCCAACCTGCGTGTATTCGATTTCGCGCGTGGCGAGGTCGTCGATGTGACCCGCCTGTCCGGAGGCAATGCGGCTCTTTCGCCCGATAACCGCCGTGTGTTCAGCCTGGGTCTGGACGCCAAACCGTTCGCAAGGGCCGATTTCACCGCCAGCGTCGATTATGTGGTGACGCGGATCGACAATCCTATCGCCCCCTTCCCGACGGCTACGCCCGAAATCGAGGCAGCGTTTCCAGACCGCTTCACGCGCGACAGCGATGGCCGCCTTCTGGCGATTGACAGTCGGCCAGTGAATTTTTCGAGGTCGGATCAGTAGGAACTGCGTTGGGGGCTCAACTTCACGCGCATGCTTGGGTCACAACCGCCTTTGCCGCCCGGCGTGCAAAGCCACGGGAGTCGGGTTTACGCCAGCGAGGCGGAGATGAGGCGCAAGCTCCCGCCCGGTGTCGTAGTCGTTGAGGTCCTGCCGGGAAGCCCCGCGGCCCGACGCATGGAAGTGTTGAGCAGCCGTCTGTTCATCAGCTTCTACCACACATGGCGATTAAAGGATGAACTCCGCCTTCAGGACGGTGGCACCACACTGGACCTGCTCGACGGGTCAGGCCTCAGTTTCAGGGGCGGCAGCCGTCGCCACAAACTGGAACTTCAAGCCGGTGCCTTCAGGCGCGGCCTGGGCGCGCGTGTGAGCGCCGTATGGCAAAGTGGAAGCGAGACGAACGGTTTCGGCAGTCCCGACGACGCTTTGGACTTTTCCGATCTTACAAGCCTCAACCTCAGCCTCTTCGCGAACCTTGCAGAACAGTTCCGGGGGACCGGCGCGGCCGATTTGCTGAAGGGCGCAAGAGCCACGCTGAAAATCGACAATCTGCTGAACAGCCGCATCGAATTGCGCGATGGAGCGGGCAGGACGCCCCTCAACTATCAATCCGCATATTTCGATCCGCTCGGTCGAACGGTTACCTTCGAAATACGCAAGATTTTCTAGTCAGGAGCGCAGCCCCCTCCACATCCTCAAAAAGCCAACCCCCAATCTATGGTTGATTTTACAGAGCCTTAATACCTTTGATATCTGACAAAGGGTTCATGGATTCCGACACTGGGGACTAGGGGGAAATAGGGTGGAAATCGACAAGGAAATCAGCGCGCCCGAAAAGGACCTGCACGAGGTTCGCACGCCCGGTTTCACAGCCGACATCGCTGGCAGCTTCACCTACGCTTCGTATCAGAACGCTGTCCCCGTTCTCCGGTCGGTTGAAATCCAGAACCCCGGAGAGGCGACCTACGAGAACTGTCGGCTGGAGCTGGTGTCGTCACCGGCATTTCTGCGGCCGAAAGTCTGGCAGATCGACCGCCTCCTCCCCCTCGACCGCATCCAGATTTCCGACCGTCGCATCGTGCTGGACGCCGACTATCTGGCCGGACTGAATGAGGCCGAGCGCGGTGAAATTTCCCTGCGGCTGACATGCGGCTCCGAGGTTCTGCAGGAACAGACCTTCCCCGTGCGCCTGCTGGCGCGCGATGAATGGGGCGGTGTGAATGACATGGCGCAACTGCTGCCCGCCTTTGTCATGCCCAATGACCCGGCCATCTCGGGGGTGCTGAGAAAGGCGGCAGAGCGGCTGGCGGCCCACGGCCTGCCCAGCGGCCTTGACGGCTATCAGACCAACGATCCCAAACGCGCCTATATGCTGACCGCTGCGGTCTATTCTGCTGTGACCGGCATGGGCATTTTCTATGCCGAGCCCCCTGCGAGCTTCGAGCATCGCGGCCAGAAGGTCCGCCGCCCCCTGACGATCGAACAGGAAAAGCTGGGCACCTGTCTCGATACCACGCTTCTGTTCGCCTCCGCGCTGGAGGCCACCGGCCTTCATCCCGTTGTGTTGATGTTCCACGGCCATGCCGCCGTGGGTGTGTGGCTGACCTCCAAAACCTTCGCCAACTCGATCGAAACGGACCAGATGGAGGTTCGCAAGGCGCTCGCCTCGCGCGAGATGATTGTGTTCGAGACAACGGGCGTGACCCACCGCCCCGCCATGACGTTTGAACAGGCGCAGCGCGCTCTGGACAATCGCATGAGCGAGGAAGAGGCCGGTGCCTTCGTGGCGTCCATCGATGTGCGGCGCGCGCGCAGTGGCGGGATTACCCCCCTCGCCTCGCATCAGCCGATGGCTCGCGCCATGACGGAAGCCGATGACGCAGCCGTTCCCGTCAGCGACCTTCCGTTGCCCGCAGCGCCGACCTTTGATCATCTTGCCGGCGACCAGGTCGAGCAAAAGCCCACCACCGCCTCGGGCCGTATCGACCGTTGGCAGAAGAAGCTTCTGGACCTGACGCTGCGCAACCGCCTGCTGAACTTTCCGGAAACGAAGAAGACAATCCCCTTCATCTGCCCGGATGTGGCCTATCTCGAAGACCGTCTGGCGGGGGGAGCGGCGGTCCAGATCATCTCCCTGCCGGAACAGAATCCTCTGGGAGAGCGTGATGCCGAACTCTACCGCGAGGTTCACGGGCGCGACATTCAGCGCCACTTTGCCGCCGAGGCGTTGCAGCGCGACGAACTGGCTTCTCCGCTGGACGGGCCCCAGCTCAACGCGCGCCTGATCGACCTGCACAGACAGGTCAAGAACGACTTGGCCGAAGGGGGCGCAAACACCCTGTTCATGGCCGTCGGCTTCCTGCGCTGGAAGCGAAAGGCCGAAGACCAGAAAACCTATCGCGCCCCGCTTCTGCTCGTGCCGGTCAAGCTGGAGCGCCGCAGCGCCAATGCGCCGTTCCGTATCCGTTTCCACGAGGACGAGCCGCGCTTCAACTCGACCCTGCTGCAGTTTCTGGAGCGGGAGTTCGAACTGAAGCTGCACCATCTCGCCGACCTGCCGATGGACGACAACGGTGTGGATGTACCGCAGCTTCTGGCCGCGGCGCGTCTGGCCGTCCGCGATGCGCCGGGTCTGGAGGTCGTGGACGAAGCCGCGCTCTCGACCTTCTCGTTCGCCAAATTCCTGATGTGGAAGGATCTGGTCGAACGGACCGATGCGCTTCGTCAGAACCGCGTCGTCAAACACCTGATCGATACGCCCGACAAACCCTTTGAAAATGGCGGCGACGGGTCTGGCACCTTTATTGACGAGAACACGCTCGACCAGACCTATGATCCGGCCGATATCGTCTGCCTTCTGCCGTCGGATTCATCGCAGACCGCGGCCAGCCTCGCCGCGGCACAAGGGCGCGACTTCGTCATCGTCGGCCCGCCCGGCACCGGCAAGAGCCAGACCATCGCCAATATGATCGCCAACTGTCTGGCGGTCGGGAAATCGGTACTGTTTGTCGCTGAAAAGACCGCCGCTCTCGACGTGGTCTATCGCCGTCTGCGAGAGCATGGTCTCGGCGATTTCTGTATCGAACTGCACTCGAACAAGGCCGACCGCAGGCAGTTCCTGTCCCAGCTCAAGGCGGCATGGGAGAACAGCGTCAAAACTGACGCCCAAGAATGGATCACGATCAACGAGCGCCTCAAGGTTCGCCGTGATCAGCTGAACGCCTATGTCACGGCCCTGCACCACCCCTATCCGAATGGCTGGACCGCCTATCGCGCGCTTGGCCTGAAACTGCGTGACAGGGACGTCTACACCCCCGTTCTGGACTGGCCCAAGCCGCAGGATGTCGACGCGGTCACACTGGCCAAACTCGAGGACATCGCCGATCAGCTCGGCAAGGTTTACGCCTCGATCGAGCGGCACCCGTCGCTGCATCTGGTCGACATCGCCGAATGGACCAGCGGCAGGCAGGACGCCCTGCTGGCGTCCGGTCGCGGTCTGCGTACGGCGGCGGATGTATTGGAAAATGCGCTGGACGCCTTGCGCCAGTCGCTGGGCCTGTCGGCGGCAGACCATCCGGTATCGACCGAACTCACGGCATGCAGGGCTTTGGCGCATGCCCTTGTCCAGGCCGAAGGACATGATGTGTCCATCGCCTTCCATCAGGCCTATGGGCGCTGTGCCGAAGACCTGAAAAATCTCGAAGCCGCGATCGGCATCTATCGCGATAACGAAGCGCAGATGGGGGCACGCTTTACGCCCTCGTCGCTGGCTACCATAGAGCTGGACCGGCTGGACCGCGAATGGCGCGAAGCCTCGGCCTCCTTCTGGCCGATGTCCGCACTGGGACGCCGCAAGATCACGCGCCTGCTGCAATCCTATGCCGAGAGCGGAACCGTCAATCCGGACACCGATCTGGGACGGCTGCGGGTAATGCGCGAACAGTTGGGCCTGATCGAGGCCAATGGACTGAACGGGCTGCCCCTGCCTGTGCGCGGCCTCGACACGCCGATCCAGGAGGTTGCCGATCGGCTCCAGCTCGCCGCCAGCCTGCGCGCGGCCCTGCGTCTGCCGGGGCGCGAGACTGCCGACATATCCGCCCTGATCACCCGTATCAGCCAGTGGTTGGGGTCTGAACACATGGGCGACAACGTCGTCCCCGTCGCCAAGCGCCTGATCGCGGCGACAGAGGCCTTCAACATCGCGCTGAAAGACTTCGCCGCCCTTTCCGAGCGTACACCCCCGTGGGGAGATACCCCCGACGGGCTGGCCGATCTGTCCCGACAGTTGGATGAACTGGACCAGCAGAAGCGTCTGCTGCGAAACTGGTCCAGCTGGTGCCACACCCGCCGTCAGGCCGTGGCGCACGGCCTGTCCAGCGTGGTCGAAGCGGTGGAGCGCGGTGACATCCCGCCAGAAGAAAGCCGTGCCCGCTTTACCCTGGCCTATGTCCGATGGTGGCTGCCCCAGGTGATGGACAGTGTGCCGGAGCTCAATAGCTTCAGGCGCTTCCAGCATGAAAACATGATCTCGGAGTTCCGCGAGATCGACGACATGGTGCGCAAACACGCGGCCCAGCGCGTTATCGCCGCCCTGAACCGCGACCTTCCGCCGGTCCAAAGCGTGCCGCGCAACTCCGAACTGGGGCTGCTGCGCCACCAGATGGAACTGCAACGCCCCAGCCAGTCCATCCGCGACATGATTGGGCGAATGCCGAACTATTTCGGCAAACTCGCCCCCTGTATGTTGATGTCACCCCTGTCGATCGCCCAGTATTTCCCGCCGAACCAGACACTGTTCGACGTGGTGATCTTTGACGAGGCGTCACAGATCACGACCTGGGATGCCGTCGGGGCCATCGCCCGCGCCCGTCAAACCATCATTGTCGGTGATCCCAAACAGCTGCCGCCGACCAGCTTCTTCGGCCGAAATGAAGAAGAGGAGGACGTCGAAGATCATGAAAAAGATCTGGAGAGCATCCTCGACGAGGCCAAGGCCTCGGGCATCCCCGTACGTGACCTGCGCTGGCACTATCGCAGCCGCAGCGAGTCACTGATCGCCTTCTCCAACCATCACTATTACCAGAACAGGCTGGTCACCTTCCCGTCGCCACAGGTCGATGACCGCGCGGTACAGCTGCGCAAGGTTCCGAACGGCATCTACGACCGAGGCAAGTCGCGCACCAACCGCATTGAAGCCCAGGCCATCGCCGACGAAGCCGTCCTCCGCATGCGCTCATGGCTGGCCCTGCCGGAAAGCAGCCGTCCGACACTGGGGGTCATCACCTTCAACGCCCAGCAGCAGAGCCTGATCATGGACCTGCTGGACGTGGCGCGGCGTAATGAGCCGGAACTGGAATGGTTCTTCGCGGAGGAGCGGGTCGAACCCACCATCGTCAAGAACCTTGAAAATGTTCAGGGTGATGAGCGCGATGTGATCCTGTTTTCGATCACCTTCTGGAAGGATGCCGCCGGAAGGCTGACAATGGACTTCGGCGCGCTCAACAAAGAGGGCGGCGAGAAGCGCCTGAACGTGGCCGTGACTCGTGCACGACAGGAGTTGATCGTCTTCTCCGGCTTCACCGCCGACCAGATCGACATCACGCGCACCAAGGCGCTGGCCGTCCATCATCTGAAGACCTTCCTCGACTATGCCGAACGCGGCGGCATCGCCCTTGCGGCCCAAGCCACGGACTCTATGGGCGGGTTTGATTCACCGTTCGAGGAAGCCGTCGCCGCCGAACTGGAAAAGCGCGGCTGGATCGTCGTGCCTCAAGTCGGCATGTCCGGCTTCCGTATCGACCTCGGCGTGCGCCATCCCGACCTGCCCGGTGCCTATCTGGCGGGTGTGGAATGCGACGGCGCGACCTATCACAGTGCAGCCACCGCCCGTGACCGCGACAAGGTGCGCGAGCAGGTTCTCAGGGGGCTGGGCTGGAACATACTGCGCGTCTGGTCCACCGACTGGTGGCATGACCACGCCGCCTGCGCCGAGCGCCTGGACAAAGACCTGCAGGACCTGCTGGCCGCATGCCGTGACCGCCGCGCCGAAGACACCCGGACCACGGCGCACTGGGACATGGGTCACGAGGTCGAGGACATCGTGGAAATCCGCGATGATCCGCTTTTGCTGCCCGATGTGCCCTCAGGTTTTGAACCAGAGCCCGAAAAGGTTACGGACAGCCCCGTGGACGAACCCCACAGCGCCGCGTCGGCTGCCCCGCCCACGGATGCGCCGGTCTATCGGTTGACCGACCTTTCTTCCTTCAGTGCCGATCCGGACAGCTTTTACGACTTTGTCTATCGCCCGACGCTTCAAGCGATGATCGATGCGGTCATGGCGACCGAGGCCCCCGTGCGGAAAGACATTCTGTGCCAGAGGATCGCTCGGGCTCACGGCTGGCTGAAAACTGGTTCAAGGATCAGAGAGCGTATCGAGATGCATCTGAAGACCTGCGACCTCACATTTGAATCCAGCGGGGAATTCGTGTGGGCCGCTGGAAGCGTGTCCGATCTCGTACCCTACCGTCAGCCTGTCGGAGACGACGCGCGGCGTTCGGTTGCGGATATTCCATTGGCCGAACTGGCGCACGTCGTTGTCACGCACCGCGATCTGCTGGAAGAGCCGGACCCGACACGCGAACTGTCCCGCCTGCTGGGTCTGGAGCGTCTGGCGACGCCATCGCGGGCGCGGCTGGATGAGGCTATAGAGCGTGCGCGCGCGCACCTCGCCGCCCAACTGCCAGAGTAGCCATGTTCAGGTTTATCCACTCAAGCGACCTTCACCTCGGCAAGCGGTTCGGCAATTTCGAAGGCGATCTGCCGGGCCGTCTGCGCGAGGCACGCCATGCGGTGCTGGGCAAGCTGGCGCGCCATGCACGTGAGCAGAACGCCCCGACGGTCCTGCTGGCCGGCGACACCTTCGACAGCGAGACACCCGCGCCCGATGTCCGACGTCAGGCGATGACGGAGATGGCCCAGCACGAGGACATCCACTGGATCATACTGCCGGGCAACCATGACTCGCTTCAGGCCAGCGAGCTTTGGCAGCGCATGGCGGGTGATGCGCCCCCCAACGTCATTCTGGCGGTCGAGCCGTCACCGATTTCGGTGGGGCCGAACGCCTATGTGCTGCCCGCGCCCTGTACCTTCAGGCGTCCGGGCCGTGACCTGACCGAATGGATGGGCGAAAGCGGTCTGGACGATACCGCCCTGCGGATCGGACTAGCCCACGGGGCCATCCAGAACTTTACCGAAGACGCCTCGACCCACGACGTCATCGCGCCGGATCGCGCGCGCCAGTCGGGGCTGGATTATCTGGCGCTGGGCGACTGGCACGGTGCCATGCAGGTGGACGATCGCACCTACTACAGCGGCACGCCGGAGCCGGATCGCTTCAAGCACAATCGCCCGGGCGAGGCCTTTGTCGTCTCCATCGCCGCGCGCGGGGCAAAGCCGGAAATGAAGGCAGTGCCCACCGGCACGTTTGACTGGCGCAGCCATGACCTACACCTGATGACGGCCAGTTCGGCCCCGGCGGCATTGGACGCCATCCTGCCGGAGATGGGACAGCGACGTCACAGCCTGTGGAAGGTCAGGGCCAGCGGCCACACACGCGTGGCCGAACACTCGGCCCTGCTGGACCGCGCCGAGCAGACGCGTCACGACTTCGCATGGTTCGACCTGTCACTGGACGACCTTGAGATCGAATATGATCCATCCGATCTGGACAGTATCGAGCTGTCCGGCGCCCTGCGCGAGGCGGCCAACGCCCTGATGGCCGATGTGAACAATGCGGCCCTGTCCGCACAGGACCGCTCTGTCGCGGGATCGGCTTTGTCGCGGCTGTACCGCCACCTTCAGGAGACATCGAAATGAGGCTCGATGCCCTGCGCCTTTTCAACGTCAAACGCTTTGACGGACATGGCGTCTCCATCGAAGGACTGAGCGATGGCGTAAACGTCCTGGCCGCACCGAACGAGTTCGGCAAATCGACCAGTTTCGAGGCCCTGACCGCCCTGTTCTTCGCCAAACATTCCAGCCGTTCGGCGGATGTGATGTCGCTTCGTCCCTACAGCGGCGGCTCCCCCCGTGTGGAAGCCGACATCACCACGGCCAAGGGGCGCTATCGCATCACCAAACAGTTCCTCGGCAAGGCGGTGGCCCAGGTGGTCGATCTGGACAGCGGCCGCCTGATCGCACAGGCGGACGAGGCCGAGGGCTTCATCGGTGAACTGCTGGGTGACGCCACCAGCGGACCTGCCGCGCTACTTTGGGTCAAACAGGGCGTCACCGGCTGGGAACGCCGCACGAAGGCCGAGGACGAGAACGAAACCACGGCCCGCACCGACCTGCTCCATTCCGTACAGGGCGAGGTCGAAGCCATCACCGGCGGGCGGCGTATGGCCGAAATCCAGTCCGCGACCGAGGCCGCTCTGAAAGAACTGGTCACGGCCACGGGACGCCCGAAGGTCGGCGGCCGGTATCATGCCGCACTCGATAAGCGTGACCGGCTTCGGTCCGAAATCGAAAAGCTGGGCGCGGATGTGGACGCCCTGCGCGTCGCTCTCGATCAAAGAGCCAGCCAGAACCGTCGCCTCAAGGAGCTCAACAGCCCTGAAGAGGTTGCAGCGCGTGACGCGGCACTGGCCACGGCCCAAAGCCAATTCGAAGCCGCCAAATCGCGGCATGAGGTTCTGGAACGCCTGAAGGCCGAGCTGAAGCTGGCACTGACCAATCGTGACGCGGCACAGCGCGAACTGGATCAGTTCCAGAGCGCACTGGAAGCCTATGCCACCGTCACGCAAGAGCTGAAGACGCTGGAACCGCTTCTCGTCGAAGCGACCCGCCATCGTGAAGAGGCCAAGGACGCTGAGCATCGCGCCCGCGAAGCCGCAAGCGCCGCCGAAAAGGCCGAAGCCGACGCGCGGTCCGCTCTGGAGAAACACGACCTTTTCCAACGCGCGACCGAGGCCGCCAAACGTCTGCAGACCCTGAAGGACAGTCTCGACAAAGCCCTGTCCTCACGCACTGCGATTGAATCGCTGAGGGCCGACCTGTCGGCCAAGACCGTTCCCGACAGCGCGCTGGCCGAGTTGCAGGAGTTGGAGAACACCCTGCTCAAACTGCGGACCATCCGCGACAACGCCCGGCCGTCCGTCATCGTCGAATACGACAGCGGAGCCAGCCACCGGATCCTGATGGACGGCGTCGCGCTCGAACCCTCGCAGGAGCGCCACTATTCCGGTCGCACCGCCCTGACCGCTCCGGGCATCGGCACCATCCAACTGCGCTCGAACAGTGTGGACGATGCCGCCGAACTGGCCGCCTGCGAAGAAAAGCATCGCCAGCTGCTGACTGCGCTGGGCGTCGAAAGTCTGGCCGCGGCGCGTCTGCGACAGGATCAGGCCAGAGACATCATGGGCCGCATCGAAACCGAGACGGCGCGTCTGGGCGCGCTGGCTCCTGACGGTATCGAAGCCCTGCAACAGGAGGTGTCCGCTTGCGAACTGGCTGCGAGGGACGTGCCCGAAGACCTGCCTGAATGCGACGTCCTGGAGGCGGCGTTCCAAGCCGCCAAAACACACCGCCACACCTGTATCGAAGCCCAGAAGACCAGCAGTCTGGCACTCGACAGCGCCACCAACCGCTATGTCGAAATCTCCACCCGCCACAGCCCGCTGGACAGCCGGTTCAGGCAGATGGGCGAGCAACTGGGTGCGCCCGACGAGCATCCGGCAAGGCTGGCGCAATTGAAAGCCGCCCTGCTCGCCGAGCAGGCCCGCGTGGAAGAGGCAGAAGCCAAGGTGCGCGAGGCAGAAAGCTCGGCGACCGACTTCGAGTTCGCCCAGGCCAATCTTCAGCGCGCCCAATCGGTCAAATCGGCCGCCGAAAAAGAGAGCAACCAGCTTCAGGTCGAGATCGCCAGCCATAACGCCCTGATCAAGGCCCGTTCCGACGAAGCCGTCGAGGAAAAAATCAACGAGCGGCGCGAAGAACTGGAAGCCGCCGAACAGGGTGTGGGCGCGTTCGAGCACGAGATCGCCATCCTCCAACGCCTGTTAAGCGCCCTGGAAAGCGCCCGTCAGGAAGCCAAGGACCTGTACCTTGCGCCGGTGATGGAAGAACTGCGCCCCTTGCTGTCCATGCTGTTCGAGGATGTGGCCATCACCTTCGACGACCAGGCCCTGCTGCCCGAAAGCCTGATACGCAAAGGTCAGGACGAGGCCGTGGACAAACTGAGCGGCGGCATGCGCGAGCAGTTGTCGATCCTGACACGGCTGGCCTTCGCCCGCCTGCTGGCCCGCGACAACCGCCCCATTCCCGTCGTTCTGGACGATGCTCTGGTCTACTCTGATGACGACCGCATCGAACACATGTTCAACGCCCTGCACCGTCAGGCCAAGGACCAGCAGGTCATCGTCCTGACCTGCCGTCAGCGGGCCTTCCAGAAGCTCGGGGGCCATGTTCTCAAGCTTCAGTCGTGGGAACCCTAACGACAGGCTGCCACGCGGGTGCGGCCTTATCCGCACCCGCCCGATAGACCCCGTCAATAGATTTCGAACAGTCCGGCGGCCCCCATGCCGCCGCCCACGCACATGGTCACCACACCATAACGGGCCTTGCGGCGGCGGCCCTCGATCAGGATATGGCCGACCATCCGCGAACCCGACATGCCATAGGGATGGCCGATCGAGATCGCACCGCCGTTGACGTTCATCTTCTCCAGCGGAATGCCCAGCACCTTCTGGCAGTAAAGGACCTGCACGGCAAAGGCCTCGTTCAGTTCCCAAAGGTCGATGTCCTCGACCTTCAGCCCGAAACGCTCAAGCAGCGGCGGGACGGCCTTGACCGGACCGATGCCCATTTCATCCGGTTCCACACCGGCCACCGCCATGCCGACATAGCGCCCCATCGGCTGCAGTCCACGGCGCTCAGCCTCGCCCGCCTCCATCAGCACACAGGCCGAAGCCCCGTCTGACAACTGGCTGGCATTGCCCGCCGTGACGATCCCGCCCGGAATGACCTCACGCAGGGCTTGCAGTCCCTCCAGTGTGGTGTCGGGACGGAAACCTTCGTCGCGTGTCAGGGTCACGTCCTTGTAGGACACCTCGCCCGTGGCCTTGTCCGTCACCTTCATGCGCGACGGCATGGGTGCCAATTCGTCGGCATAGGCACCGGCTTCATAGGCCTGGGTCGTGCGCTGCTGTGAAATCAGGCCATAGGCGTCGCATTCCTCGCGGCTGATCCCATAGCGTTTGCCAACGATCTCGGCGGTGTTGAGCATGGCGATATAGGCATCGGGAGCTTTTTCCAACACCGTCGGATCGCTTTGGACGCGCATCTCGACCGTCTGGACGGTGGAAATGGATTCCACACCGCCACCGACCGTAATCTGCATGCGGTCGGTGATGATCTGCTTGGCCGCCGTGGCCACGGCCATCAGGCCCGAGGCGCACTGCCGGTCCAGCGTCATGCCCGCGACCGAAACAGGCAGGCCCGCCGCAAGCACCGCATTGCGGGCAATCGTGTGCTGGTAGCCCTGCGGCAGGGCACAGCCCAGAAGCACATCCTCGATCTCGCCGCCTTCAAGCCCGGCCCTGTCGGCTGCCGCACGCAGGGCATGGCCCGCCAGTGTCGGCGACGGTGTGTCGTTGAAAGCCCCGCGATAGGCACGGCCAATGGGCGTGCGGGCTGTGGAAACGATGACGGCTTCTCTCATGAATATCACACCCTGACAGGGCCGGCCCCACCGGCAAATAGACAGCGGGTTCCGGACCGGATTGAACCGAAAGCGACGGTTTCTCGCCCCTCACGATCCACGAGCAGGCCACAAATAGCAATGCTTTGCGAAGGGATCGCCCCCTGTCATTGCCCCCACAAAAACAAGTCATCGCAATTGTAAGATTTTTTCAAATAGCGCAGTAATCTACAGGAACCGCCGCGCTTGGTTAGCGTTGCAGTACGACCTGTGCCGATGGAACCGTCCGTCAGCACTGACAGCACAGTTCTTAAACACTGACGGATCGCGGTAATGGGGCGCGAACTGTCCTGGCGGGGTGGCCTGGAATGTTTGATAAGTTTCGTCTGAAGTCCGGCTCGCGGACGGAGGGCTGGGCAGCCGTTGGCCTAGCCCTCGTTCTCGCATTCTTCTGCGCGACGGGCCTGCTCACCTACCTGAACATCCAGGTTCTTCGGTCCAATAATGAACAGATCATGCACACCCATCGCGTGATCGTGGGCATCGACAGTCTGATGACCACCATGCTGGACGCCGAAACAGGACAGCGCGGCTATCTGCTGACAGGTAATCCCTCCTATCTATCGCCGTATGAACGGGCGGTGGCCGACGCGGACAGGCGTCTTGATGACCTGTCCGCCCTGACCGCCGACAATCCCATCCAGACCGGCTATGTCGAACAGGTCCGTATCCACGTGGCGACACGCCTGGATGAACTGAACACCGCACTTGTCGTCCGTCGCGAGCAAGGCATTGACCGTGCGATCGAGCGCCTGAATTCCAACCGCGGCAAGAACGTGATGGACACCATCCGCGGCCTCGTGGCGCAGATGCAGGTAGAAGAGCAACGCGTCCGCCAACTGCGCATTGCCGAGATGCAGGCTGCCGCCCGCACCGCCGTCATCAGCGGCGTTCTGTCGGGGCTTCTGGGTGCGGCACTGACGATTGCCGTTTTCCAGCTAGTCCGTCGAAGCCTTCGTCAACGCGCCCGTCAGGAGTGGCTGCATGAAGGGCAGGTCGGCCTGACCAATACGATGATGGGCGAACAGTCGCTCGAACAGCTCGCGGAAAATGTGCTGGCGTATCTGAGCCAATATACCGGAGCCCATGCCGGTGCCCTGTTCAAGGGCGAGGACGGAATATTCCGTCGCATAGCCATTATGGGCGTGCCCGATGACTCCGCTGTGCCCAGACAGTTCGCACGGCGCGAGGGCCTGTTGGGTCAGGTGGCGACCGAAGGCCGCACCATGCTTCTGGACAATGTACCCGAAGGCTATCTGACCATCGGTTCAGCCCTTGGCCACGACAAGCCGCGCCACCTGCTGATTGTGCCCAGCACCGCTGACGGCGAGATCAATGCCGTGCTGGAGCTCGGCTTCCTCAATGACATAGACGAACGCGCCCGCACCCTGCTGGAAGAAGCCAGCTCCGCCATCGGTTCGGCTCTGCGTTCGGCCCGCTACCGTGCCCGCCTGCAGGACATGCTGGAAGAGACACAGCGTCAGGCCGAGGAACTGCAGGTCCAGAGCGAGGAACTGCGCGTCTCCAACGAGGAACTGGAGGAACAGGGCCGCGCCCTGAAGGAAACCCAGATCCGCCTCGAACAGCAGCAGGTCGAGTTGGAGCAGACCAACAGCCAGCTCGAGGAACAGGCGCAGATGCTGGAAATCCAGCGCGACGATCTGGAACGCAGCGCTGCCGATCTGTCTCTCAAGGCCCGCGAACTGGAACAGGCCAGCCAGTACAAGTCCGATTTCCTCGCCAACATGTCGCACGAGCTGCGCACGCCGCTGAACTCGCTGCTGATCCTGTCGAAACTGCTGGCGGACAATGCCGACGGCAACCTGAGCGAGCAACAGGTCAACTATGCCCGCACCATACAGTCGTCCGGCAACGACCTGCTGTATCTGATCAACGACATCCTCGACCTGTCCAAGATCGAGGCCGGACACATCCAGGCCCGCCCTGAGGCGGTTTCCGTCCAGCGTCTGGCCGGCGACCTGCGCCAGCTGTTCCAGCCGGTGGCCGATGAACGCAGCCTGTCGTTCGACATCGACCTGTCCGGACTGGGTCCCGACGCACTGGAAACCGACCGCCAGCGCTTGGAGCAGATTCTCAAGAACCTGCTGTCGAACGCCTTCAAATTCACCGAGGCCGGCTCGGTCAAACTGGCCGTCGAGGCCGTGGGGGCCGACGAACTGGCCTTTGTCGTCACCGATACCGGCATCGGCATTTCGCCCGAGCAGCAAAAGGCGGTGTTCGAAGCCTTCCGTCAGGCGGACGGTACCATCAGCCGCAAATACGGCGGCACGGGTCTTGGCCTTTCGATCTCGCGTGAGCTGGCGCGTCTTCTGGGCGGCCGGATCACACTTGAAAGCGAACCGGGCAAGGGCAGCAGCTTCACCCTGATCATTCCGCGCATCTACGAAGCCGATCGGGTGGCCCCGCGCGAGATCATGCCTGTGGCCTCGGCAGAACCCCACGCAGCCTCCGCGGAGCCGACAGTCGAACCGGCTGCCGACCAACCCGTCCGCGCGATGCCCCAGACCGTCGAGGATGACCGCGACCATCTGCACTCCAACCGCCGCGTGCTGCTGGTGGTCGAGGACGATGCCCGTTTTGCTTCCATCATCCGTGACCTTTCGCACGAGTTGGGCTTCCAGGTGCTGGTTGCCGGCACCGCCGAGGAAGCCGTCCGTCTGGCCAGACGCTATCGCCCCAGCGCGGTCGTTCTGGACGTCGGCCTGCCGGACCAGTCGGGCCTGACGGTACTGGACGCGCTCAAGCGCGATGACGAGACACGCCATATCCCGATCCACGTCATTTCCGGCGGCGACCACAGCCAGACGGCCATGTCGCTGGGGGCCATCGGCTATCTGGTCAAACCCGCCAAGCGCGAGGAACTGGTCGAGGTACTGAAGACGCTCGAGGAGAAGCTGACCCGTTCTGTCAGGCGTGTTCTGATCGTGGAGGATGACCCGGTCCAGCGCGACGCCGTCAGCCATCTTCTGGCCTCCGGTGATGTGGAAACCGTAGGCGTCGGTACGGCCGCCGAATGTCTGGAACAGCTCAGGTCCCAGACCTTTGACTGTATGGTGCTGGACCTGACGCTGCCTGACGCCTCGGGCTTCTCCCTTCTGGAAACGCTCAGCCGCGAGGGGACCTACGCCTTCCCGCCGGTAATCGTTTACACCGGACAGGACCTTTCGCCCGAGTACGAGCAGCAGCTTCGCCGCTACTCCAGCTCCATCATCATCAAGGGGGCCAAGTCACCCGAGCGCCTGCTGGATGAAGTCTCCCTCTTCCTGCACCAGGTCGTGGCCGAGTTGCCCCCTGAACAGCAGAAGATGATCCGCAAGGCCCGCAACCGCGACGCCGTACTGGAAGACAGGCGCATCCTGATCGTCGAGGACGACGTGCGTAACGTCTATTCCCTCACCAATGTGCTGGAACCGCGCGGTGCCAAAATCGAGATCGCCCGCAACGGCAAGGAGGCGCTGGACGCCCTCGCCCAGTCGGCCAACGATCCGGCCAGGGCCATCGATCTGGTTCTGATGGATGTGATGATGCCGGTCATGGACGGCCTGACCGCGACGCAGGAAATCCGCAAGGATCCGCGCTGGCGTGACCTGCCCGTTCTGATGTTGACCGCCAAGGCCATGCCCGATGATCAGGAACGCTGCATGGCTGCGGGTGCCAACGACTATATGGCCAAGCCACTGGACGTGGACAAACTGCTGTCCCTCGTACGCGTATGGATGCCCCGTTGACCGCACGACTGACGACACCGGCGTCCGCTCTGGCCCAGCCATCGGTTGAGGATATCGAAATCCAGCTGCTGCTGGAGGCCGTTTTCCTGCGCTATCACTACGACTTCCGCCGCTATGCCCGCGCCTCGATCAAGCGACGGCTCTTGCAGGCGCGCATCCATTTCGGCCTGCCTACCATTACGGCACTACAGGAACGCGTTCTGCATGATCCCGACATGCTGACGCGCCTGTTGGACTTCCTTACGGTCCAGGTCAGCGAGATGTTCCGTGACCCGAGCTATTTCCGGGCCCTGCGCGAACAGGTCATTCCGCATCTGCGCACCTATCCTTCGCTCAAGGTGTGGATCGCCGGGTGCAGCACGGGTGAAGAGCTGTATTCGATGGCCATCCTCTTCAAGGAAGAGGGCCTGTTTGACCGCACGCTCTTCTATGCAACGGACATCAACCCCGATGCCCTGTCGGCGGCCAAGGCCGGCATCTATCCTCTCGACCGCATCCGCAAATTTACCGAGAACCACCAGAAGTCAGGCGGCCGTTCGTCTCTGTCAGACTATTACACTGCCGACTATGGACGGGCAGTGTTCGACAGCGCCCTGCGCGCCAATGTGGTCTTTTCCGACCACAGCCTCGTCTCGGATGCCGTTTTCGGCGAGATGCAGCTGATCTCATGCCGCAATGTGATGATCTATTTCGATCGCACACTGCAGGACCGCGCCGTAGGCCTGTTCAAGGATTCCCTCAGCCATAATGCCTTTCTGGGTATCGGCTCCAAGGAGACCCTGCGTTTCTCACGCCATGTGGAGGCCTTCAACGAGTTCTGCCCCGCCGAGAAAATCTATCGGAGGAATGAACGGTGAGCGGCGTTTCGGCCATAGCCATCGGGGCCTCCGCCGGCGGGGTCCAGGCTTTGCTGGAGCTACTGCCGCGCCTGCCACAGACGTTTCCGGTTCCGGTATTTGTCGTGCTGCACGTTCCGGCCGACCGCAGCAACCTTCTGGCCCCCCTGCTGGATTCACGTTGCGACATCGCGGTCAAAGAGGCCGAGGACAAGGAAGCCGCCCGTCCCGGCGTCGTCTACTTCGCACCGTCCGACTACCATCTGCTGGTCGAGTTGAATGGCGATCTGTCGCTGTCCTCGGACGAGCTGGTGAATTTCTCGCGTCCGTCTATCGACGTCCTGTTTGAAAGCGCGGCCGACACCTATGGAGCGGGGCTTGTGGCCGTACTCCTGACCGGAGCCAATCAGGATGGCGCACAAGGCGTGGCCGCGGTTGCCGCCGCCGGAGGCACTGTCCTGATCGAATGTCCCGATACAGCCTACGCACGCACCATGCCCGAGGCCGGTATCGCCCTTTGCCCCACGGCCACCGTCATCCCTCTGCCGGGCATTGCCGAATATCTAGAAGCGATTGTACGCGCATGAGCATTTCCGAACAGCCGATCAACATCCTTCTCGTCGACGACCTGGACGAAAATCTGCTCGCTCTGGAAGCCTTGCTTGCGAACGAGGATGTGGTTTGCCTGAAGGCACGCTCTGGCGAGGAGGCGCTGGAACTCCTGCTGGTCCATGATGTGGCCCTGGCGCTGCTCGACGTACAGATGCCCGGCATGGATGGCTTCCAGCTGGCCGAATATATGCGCGGCAACATCAATGTACGCGCCATTCCCATCATCTTCGTCACAGCCGGCAGCGCCGACATCCAGCGCCGCTTCCGCGGCTATGAAGCCGGTGCCGTGGACTTCATCCAGAAGCCGATCGAAGCCGACATTTTACGCAGCAAGGTCAATGTTTTCATCGAGCTGTATCGCCAGCGCCGCGAAATCATCGCCCAGCGCGACGAGCTTGAAAACTATGCCAGCGTCCTTCGCAAAACCAATCAGCGCAAGAACGAGTTCATAGCCGTACTTGGCCACGAACTGCGCAATCCGATCATGGCGCTGACGGCAGGGTTCACTTTGCTGGAACGCTACAACGACCCCGAAAGGCAGCAGGACATCCAGAAACGGATGAAAGTCCAGGCCCAGCACCTGACACGTCTGGTCGAGGACCTTCTGGATGTTGCCCGCATCGATCAGGGCAAGATCTCGCTGAAGCGCGAGAAGCTGACCCTTCAAAGCGTCCTTTCCTCAGCAGTCGATATAAGCCGTTCCAAGATCGACGCGGGCAATCACACCCTGAGCGTCTCCACGCCGGATGAACCGGTATGGCTGCATGGCGACTTCACCCGCCTGTCGCAGATCATCAGCAACCTGCTGAACAATGCGGCCAAGTATACTCCGACCGGGGGCCAGATCCGGCTGGTCAGCACCGTCCAAGACAGCACGATCCGCATTGCCGTCGAGGACAACGGCATCGGCATTCCCGAAAAAGTACGCGAAAAAATCTTCGACCTGTTCGCACAGTCGAGCGGTCCGGATGAACGCTCCCGCGATGGTCTGGGGGTCGGCCTGGCGCTGGTCAGACAGCTGGTGGATATCCACAACGGCCAGGTGCAGGTGGAAAGCGAAGGCGAAGGACAGGGCAGCCGTTTCGTCGTCACCCTTCCTCGTGTCGTCGCGGAATAAAATCAAGGGTGCGAAGGTCCTCACCGCCGCACCCCCAAGCTGATCCTATCCGTTAGCGCATCTTTCGGTCAGGGTCGCCACGGCGCTGTTGGCGGCAACCCTGTGCGAGTGATTGGCGTGATGGTTCGCCGAATTCATCGCGTCGCAGCCGCACGCGATCCGGCTCAGAAGGGCCTCGTTGACCACCGTCACACGGCCTCTTTGAACACGCACCACCCCACGGTCCTGCAAGGCCCCGCAGGCCGCATTGACGCTGGTTCTCTGGAAGCCGGTAATCTCGGCCATGAAGCTCTGGGTGATTTTCAGATTGTCGGCGCTGCCGCTGCGCCACAGTCGCAGTATCCATTTGGCCACGCGCTGCAGACAGGTGTGCATGGCATTGCAGGCCGCTTCGGATGCCAGACGCTTGGCCCGCAGCGTCTCGTTGGCGTTCAGCAATCGCGTAAGCCACAGTTCATCCAGATTGCGTCTCAGCTCGGCCGCCGGAACATGGAAACCCTCGCACAGTGTCAGCGCACTGGCCCTGAAGGGATTGCGGCCGATGGTGTGCCCCCATCCCCATACGCCTCCGGGAAGGACCGTATCCACGCAGATAGGTCCGTCATCCACGAACACCCCCAACGCCCCGAAGGTCGAAAAGAACACCACACCGTCCGGCGGCGACTCATTCGGCTGAAGGGATAGAAACCGCCCGTGGTTCAAACAGAAGGCCTTGGCCTGTTCAGGCAACAATCCAACGACGGGATGCCATAACGGCGACGGCGCTACAGACAGTGACTTTGAACTGACCAAATAATTATTGGACGCAGACCCCATTCATTCGCTCCCCGGAATACGAATGTCATGTCTTCAGTGTCGAAACATGACAGTTGTTGCCTCGTGTAAATCTTTGCAAAGCTGAACCGTTCCCGCCTTTACGGCCCCGTTTGAAAATAAGCCTTACGGTTAATGACGCGATGCTAGATCAAGGATTTGCCGAAGCTTTTTAACCGGAACACATTCGTCCCTTATAGTGCTGATTTCAAAGCTGTTTCGCTTGAGAAGGATCTGACCGCACCGGCAATATGGATGCGGGTGTGCCCGATCGGCCCCGGTTAATCAACTTCACCATAAGTCCGGAATCGGACCTAACGGATGGAGTGGGCAGTGAGGACGGCCTGATGCACGGGCCTAACGCCCGCTCGCTGTTCTGCGGATGCTTTCAAACAACGCACCGGCATCTGCACCGGTTCTGCACAATCCCTGCGCAGCAGTTTGACGCGCCCGCCATAACGCCTCGACGGCAGCGGTCGATAAGCCATCTCGACAACGACCGAGGTGCTTCGTGATCACTGCCATTCAATCCGGTTTCTGGTTCAAGATTTCTGCCGCCGTGCTTCTCGTGGTCACGGCGGATATTCTGGTCTTCGACACCATTCCCGGATCGGTGCTGGGTGTCTTCTGTCTGCTGTGGCTGGTGCTGGCCGCAAGCGTGCGCAAGGGATGGCGCGGTGATCGACGCGGACAGTGGGCCGCACTCGCCGCGCTGGCGATGTCAGCGGTCATGATTGACCGGCCCAGCCTTCTGGCATGGATATTGTTCGGTATCGCCTTGATGGTGGCCATGCAGTCCGCACGTGTCAGACCGCATGAAGATGCGTGGCGCTGGGCGCAGCGCCTTATCGTGAATGTACTGGGTGCCTTCATCGCTCCGGCGCTTGATCTGCGCACCCTGTCGAGAGCCAAAACCCGCAAAGGCGCGGGCGTGGCACCGGCCAGGGTCCTGCATTTTCTTGTCGTGCCCGTTATCGGTGCTGTCGTTTTTATCGGCCTGTTTTCAATGGCCAATCCGCTTCTGGCCGACTTCATCAGCCGTCTGAGCGTGCCCCGACCGGGCGAGAACCAGATCGCCCGGGTGATATTCTGGGGCATTGTGCTGATCGGGACCTATGGCGTGTTTCGCCCCCGCTGGCGTCGCAAGCTGATAGCCCTGCCGCACCGTTCCAGTGACACCTCCTTCATTCCGGCAGCCTCGGTCATGGCCTCGCTGGTCGTGTTCAATCTGATCTTTGCTGTGCAGAACGGACTGGACCTGGCCTTCCTGTGGAGCGGAGCCAGCCTGCCTGCGGAGATCACACTGGCGGAATATGCGCATCGCGGCGCCTATCCGCTGATCTTCACCGCCTTGCTGGCCGGTCTGTTCGTTCTGGTCTTTCTGCACCCCGGCTCGACGACCGCCAACAATCCGTGGATCCGGCGGCTGGTGGTGCTGTGGGTCGGCCAGAACCTTTTGCTGGTCGCGTCCAGCCTGCTGCGCACAGCCGAATACATCGACGTCTATTCGCTCACACGTCTGCGCCTGTCGGCCATGATCTGGATGGTGCTGGTGGCGGTGGGCCTGTGCCTGATCTGCTGGCGACTGCTGAAAAACCGCTCCGGCAGCTGGCTTATCAATACCAATGTGGCTGCCTGTGCCATCGTGCTTTTCACGGCCGCCACCATCGATCTCGGCCCCATCGTGGCCGCATGGAACACCACCCATGCCAGAGAAGCCGGTGGCCACGGCCAGCCTCTCGACCTGCCCTATCTGATGACGCTGGGCGGTGCCTCGGTTCTCTCACTGGCCCGCATGGAACAGCGCACGGGCGACCCCGCCTTCAAAGCCACCGTGCGGCCCATGCTCGATGACCGGATCTTCAGCCTGACGCAACGCCAGGCCGACTGGCGCAGCTGGAGATGGCGCGATGCCCGCCGTCTGTCCCGCCTCCGGTCCATTCGTCCTGACGCGCTTGCCGCCCGCCCCTGTCCTTCCCCTGCCTGCGATACCGATTGGATCCGCACATGAACATGCACACCCCGATATCCGCCCTGCCCACGCGCCCCGTTGACCTTTTGCAGCAGAGACTGAACATGGGGATCATGCAGCGCACTGTCCTGATTGTTGATGACGATCCCCATATCCGGGACCTTCTGGCCTTTGCGCTGGCCAAGGCCGGCCTTGCCACGTGCGAAGCCGGTGACGGTGAAGCGGCTCTGGCCGCCATCGAGACCTATGAGCCGCATCTGGTCATCCTCGACATCAACATGCCGCGCATGGACGGGTTGGAAGTCTGCCGCCGCATCCGCGCGCAGAGCGACCTGCCCGTGCTGTTCCTGTCGTCACGCGATGACGAGATCGACCGCATCCTCGGCATTGAACTGGGCGGCGACGACTATGTGGTCAAACCCTTCAGCCCGCGCGAAGTGGTGGCCCGCGTCGCGGCCATCCTGCGTCGCACCGTGCTGTCGCCGCCGCCCGTACCGTCGGGTGGCGTAAAGATCGGTCGCCTGTCGCTTGACACCGACGGCTGGGCCGCCCGCTGGGATGATCGTGAGGTGGCCCTGACCGCGACCGAGTTCAGCATCATCAAGACCCTCGCGGCCAAACCCCAGATGGTCTTTACCCGCGATGCCATCATAGACCGCATCCACGGGCCGGGCTTTGCCCTGACCGACCGCACCATCGACAGCCACGTCCGCAATCTGCGGGCCAAGTTTGCGGCTCTGGGCGGCGGCGATGTGATCAGCACCCGATCGGGCGTCGGCTATCAGCTGGGTCCGTGCCTCGGTGCCCAGGGCGCGGGCCTGAACGCGTGACATCAGCCGGGGTGGAGCGGCTGCGCGGTTTCGTACGGGCGCACTGGCCCGCCATGAGGCTGCGCACCATCCTGTTGTCGGTGCTGCTGTTTGCCGCCCTGCTGCCGGGGCTGGGTGCCATATTCCTGCGCGTGTACGAAAACACGCTCGTGCGCCAGACCGAGGCTGAACTGATCGCGCAGACCGCCGCCATCTCGGCCACGGCAGAGGCGATCTGGCCCGGCGCGGTCCATTTGCCCGTCACCCCCGAACTGCGCCGCAAACCCGGCTATTATGTGCCTTTTCCGGCCACCATCGATCTGCGGTCCGATCCAGTTCTGCCGCCCAGACCAGCCGCCCCTGCCAGCGCGCGCACCGCCGATCCCCAAGCCCTGGCCGTGATGGAGAAACTGAACCCGATCATCGAGGAAACCTCGCGCACCACGCTGGCCTCGCTCACCGTTCTGGACCGTCACGGCATTGTCCTTCGCGGCGAAGGTTTCGGTGGCAGCTGGGCCGACCTGCCCGAAGTGGTCACCGCACTGTCCGGGCGACCCGCCACGGTCCTGCGCCGCAACGCCGCCTATCAGCCCCGCTATTCTTTCGAATGGCTCAGCCGTGCCTCGGCCCTGCGCATCCACCATGCACGTCCGGTGGTCGTGAACGGCAAGGTCGAGGGCGTGATCCTGACCTCGCGCTCTCCGCGTGCGCTGTTCAAGGGCATCTATCAGGATCGCGGCAAGATTGTCTTTGGCATAGTCGCCATATTGGGCCTGCTGACCGTTCTGGCTGTCGTGATCTCGCGCGGTATCGCCCGCCCTATCGAGCGCCTGCGCCGCGCCACCCGCGATGTCAGTTTTGGCGGCGGCACGGTTCCGCCACCACCGCCGACCGCCGCCGTGGAAATCCGCGACCTGTACGAGGACTTTGGCCGCATGGCCGAGGCCGTAGACCGCCGCTCGCGCTATCTGCGCGACTTCGCCGCCGCTGTCAGCCACGAGTTCAAAACCCCGCTGGCCGGTATTCGCGGCGCTGTTGAACTGCTGCAGGACCATGCCGACGATATGGAGCCCGCCCAGCGCGAGCGTTTCCTCGCCAATATCGGTGACGATGCCCGCAGGCTTTCCGATCTGGTATCGCGGCTGATGGATCTGGCCCGTGCAGACATGGCGCGTCCCGAGGCGGGCGTCGCCACCAACCTCTATGACGTGACCCGCCGTATCGCAGACGCCCTCGGCAATGCTCTGGCCATCCAAACCGGCCTGCCTGCCCGTCTGCCGCTTGTGGCCGTGCCCGAGGCCACGCTGGAGATGGTGCTGACCATATTGCTGGAGAACAGCCGCCAGATCGGGGCCACCACCGTCACCCTGACGGCCGAGGAACACCCCGACCGGATTGTCCTGAATGTCTGCGACAACGGTCCGGGCGTGGCAGAGGGCGATGCGCACCGCCTGTTCGAACCCTTCTTCACCACCCGTCGCAGCGAAGGCGGTGCAGGTCTGGGTCTGTCGATCGCCCGATCCCTTTTGCGGGCGAACCACGCCGACCTTGATCTGGCCGACAGCCTTCAGGGGGCCTGTTTCGCCGTGATCCTGCCCCTGCCCGAAGCGCCCGCCCGCGCCTAGGATACGGCCATCTGGATGACGTCTATCCGTCTGGACCGGAAACCGGCCTCGCAATAGGCCAGATAGAACATCCAAAGCTGGTGGAAGCGATCATCGAAACGGTCGTGTATCCGCTGGATATCCGGCCACGCCGCACTGAAACGTCTGCCCCACGCCGCCAGAGTATCGGCATAGCTGATACCGAACCGCTCGACCGCCCGCGTGGCCAGTCCCGCCCCCGCCACCACCGATGCCAAACTCTCTTCCGAAGGCAGTACCCCGCCGGGGAAGATGTATTTCTGGATGAAGTCTGTGCGCTTGTTATAGCCGTCGAACAGGTCGTTGCGGATAGTGATGATCTGCAACCCCGCCCGGCCACCGGGGCGCAGGACCTCGCGGACCTTGCCGAAATAAGCTGGCCAATATTCCTGACCGACCGCCTCGAACATTTCGATGGAGGCCACCCGATCGAACTGTCCCTGAACATCGCGATAGTCGATCAGTTTTATATCGACCTGCTCGCTCAGTCCCTGTCGCACCATCCGCTCACGCGTGTAGTCATATTGCTCGCGCGAGATGGTGATGCCCGTCACCTTGGCCCCGATCACCTTGGCGGCATATTCGGCAAAGCCGCCCCAGCCACATCCGATCTCCAGCACCGTCTCGCCTGCCCGCAGGTCCATCATCCGCGCAAGCGAGGCGTATTTGGCGGTCTGCGCCTCTTCCAGCGTACGGACCGTCCCTCCGTACCGTCCGGAAGAATAGGTCATCGTCCGGTCCAGCCACAACGCATAGAAGCTGTTTCCGAGGTCGTAATGGGCATGGATGTTACGCCGCGCGCCCTCGCGGCTGTTGCGGTTCAGCCGGTGGCCGATCCAGTTCACAACCTGTCCAATGCGGTTGCCGTCAAACAGCCGGCGGATACCCTCGTAGTTATTGGCCAGCGTCTCCAGCAGCACGGCCAGATGCGGCGTATCGAACTCGCGCGCCATATAGGCTTCGGCAAAACCTATATCGCCGCCTTTCAGGACACGGCCCGCCATCCTGTAGCTTTTGATCCGAAGCACGGCACGATGGCCGGGCCGGGGGCCGACCAGCCGGTGCTCATTGCCGTTGGGCAGGACTATATCCAGCTGCCCCCACGTCCAGTTGGCCGACAGCAATCTCAGGAACAGGCCGAAAATCCTCGGCGTGCCGACAGGTCGATCAGCGAGTGTCCCGGCAACGGTCATAACGCGGCTCCGAAGGTTCTACCGGACAGGACACAGCGCCCTGCAACCCGATCCCCCCTCGCCGGCCCCCACACCCCTACAGCGTCGCGCACAGGTGACACAGGCGAAGGTTGTCCGGCCACGTTGACCTCTATGCCACGTCATTTCAAGGCCGAAACCGCCATTACTGTTACGCCTTATTAACTTGGAAAAACGGCGGTACAGGCTCCAACTGTAGGCGATATCAACGCACGAAAAGCCATATGACGCCGCCAGACCGCCGCCAGTTCCTCATTGCCGCTGCCGCTTCTGTGGGAGCCAGTCTGGTCATGGCCGGACCCGCTGCCGCCATCGCAGGGGTGCGCGGCGTATCGCGCGAACGTTTTCCCGAAGGTGTCGCATCGGCTGATCCACAGAGCGACAATGTGCTGCTGTGGACGCGCTGCCCCCGGTGGCCCGGCCGTGCCGACAGCCTGCGTGTAGAAGTGTCCGAGTTCGACGATTTCCGCACCGTGATCACGCGCGAAACCGTCATCCCCCTGGCCGAGGCCGACTGGACCTGCCGCGTTCTCGTGGGCGGCCTGAAGGCGGGTCGTCAGTACTGGTACCGCTTTGTCGACAATGACGGCTATGCCAGCCGCACAGGCCGCACCTTTACCGCGCCCGATACCACCGACGTCTCGCCCGTCCGCTTCGCCTTTGTCAGTTGCCAGAACATCAACATCGGCCACGCCACGCCCCTGCGCCGCATGATCGTGGAGGACATGTCGCGCCCGCCGCAGGAACAGCTGCAGTTTGTGCTGCATCTGGGCGACTTCATCTATGAAATGATCTGGTCGCCCGCCGACCAGCCCAAGGTTCAAGGCCGCGACGTCAACGAGATCGGCCCCCTTCCGACCGGCCGCCGCGTGGGCACGATACAGGTGCCCACCACGGTCGAGGACTATCGTCACGTCTATCGCGCCTATCTGGCCGACCGCGATATCCAGGATGCCCGCGCCCGTTGGCCCTTCATCTGCATCTGGGACAATCACGAGTTCGCCAACCGCTGCTTCCAGAGCCAGATCAACTATGACGGCCCCGCACCGGCCCAGTCGCTGAAGGTCGCGGCCAATCAGGCGTGGTTTGAATATATTCCCGCCCGCGTCATCGGCTCGACCGATGCCCTGCGGCGCTTCCTTCCGCCTGCGGTGACCGATACGCCTCTTGAGGGTTTCGACGACCACGGCCTGGCGCACGAACCGAACAACCTTACCGCCATCAACAGCCTCAATGTCTATCGGGCACTGCGCTGGGGCGCGAACATCGAGCTGATCCTGACGGACAACCGCTCGTTCAAATCCCGTCCTGTAGCCGAGCAGAACGCGGCGGCACCCTTCCTGCCGCGAAACTTCCCCTGGTACGCCCCCCAGGAGGTGATCGAGGTTCTGGATGCAGGCCGCGCCTATCCCGGCGGCGCCCCCCAGACCCTCGCCTATGACGGTACGTCACACCCCAATCCGCACAAGGATATGCCCCCCGGCAGCATTCTGGGCCAACGCCAGAAGCAGTGGTTCAAGGAGCGTCTTGTCTCGTCCACCGCCCGCTGGAAACTGTGGGGCAACTCCTTCGGCATGCTGCATCGCCGCACGGATATGCAGAACCTGCCGAAGGATTTCGAGCCCAAATGGCCCAGTGCGGGCTATGCCCTGTCCGGCACCGATGACTGGTGCGGCTATCCCGCAGAGCGGCGCGAACTGCTCGACTTTGCCAAGACGCAGGGCGTGACCAACATGGTCTCCTTGGTCGGGGATCGCCACGCCTTCTTCGCAGGGTATCTGTCCGCCGATATCCCGCCGTGCGACTATGACCCCGTGGCTGTGGAGTTTGTGGTCGGCTCCATTTCCACCCCTTCGGTATTCCAGGCTGCCGAAGCGTCCCTGCCCTTGGACCGCCCCCTGTCGCCCCTTTATCTGGTCAGGCAGAACGATCAGGGCCCGGTGCTTCCGGCCATGAATATGGCGGTGCGCCACGGTGTCGAGGCCTGTCTGGAATATGCCCGCAGCGGAGATGTCGAAGCGGCCAAAGCCCTGTCGAACCCGCAGCTGGCCCCGCATCTGGCCTTTGCCGATCAGGGAGGGCACGGCTTTGCCATAGTGACGGCAACGCCCGACGATCTGACCGTCGATTTCGTCGGCACCGCCAGACCGGACACGCCTTCAACAACCCCCGAAGGCATCGCCGTCGCCTATCGTATCAGCCACCGCATCAAGGCCTGGAGCAAGGGGCAGCAACCGCATCTGGAACATATGGGTACCGAAGGACACGCCGAACTGGTCACCAACCTCTAGGGCTTACAGCCCCTGACGGACGGCACGGGAGTAGTCCGCATCCCCGGGCAGGGCGCGGGCCTTGGCGGTGATGCGGGCCCTGGCCTTTATGACATCGAGCGGGCGGTCATTGGCGATCACGCCCAGATCATACAGATAGTCCTGCGTATACCCCGACAGCAGGATACGCCAGTCCATAGGCAGGCCCGGTGCCACAACCCGCGCCAGCTTCCAGATCACGGTCGTACAGTTGGTCGTGATCGTCTGGTACCAGCGCGGTTCACGGGCCAGATCATTGCCCAGACCGACATAGGACAGGAACAGGCCACGCCGCTGTTCCGGTGTCATGCTCAGGCGATAGATGGACACATCCTCGTTGCGCGCATGGGTGCGCAGTTTGACGATGTCCTCCTCGGTCGCCCCGATCAGGACCAGTTCGAACTTTTTGAAGAAACCGCCCAGTTCGGAAAACTTCTCGTGCTTCTCGCGCCGGATCTCGGCGGAGAAGACGACATACTGGCCATCGCTGAAACCAAAGCTGATCATGGTGTGGGCGATGGCCTCGCTGGCCCATGTCGTGCGGATGAAATCCACATGCTCCAGCCGATCCAGATCGACCGTTTTGGTGATCCAGCGGGCCTCGCCATCATCGCGGGTACGCCAGCGGAAATCGCGGACATTCCTCAACCGCACAATCGGGCCGTCGATTTCAGCCTGTACGCCGCGCGACAGCTCAGGTGCCCAATCGCGGTTCTGTTGCGGACGCACCTGTGCCCATGCCACCACGACCGTAACCAGCATGATCCCCAGTACGGCCCACGCCCGCTTGGCTCCCCTAAAGGATGCCGCCAGTACGATCGCCGCGACCAGCACCGGAAGCGCATAGACCCACCATCCCATCGCCCCCAGCTGGAAATGCACAGCCAGAAAGGTCCATGCCAAAAACGGGACACTGACGAACAGGCTTCCCCACGCCCAGCGGCGCTTTTCGGTACGCGATCTCAAACAGGCCCCCTGCGGAAACGAAAGCGGACCCATGTCTAGCACACAGGTCCGCGATCGATCACCAGCGCTGCACATCCCGAAAGGATGCACGCATCAGGCCGCCAGCGTCTGTTCCTGACGGGCAGAGGCGGTATTGGCCGCGCTGATCACCGCACGGGCCGAAGCCGTGGCCACATCGGAATCCATGCCGAAGCCGAACACCGTCTGGCCGTCCGCCGTGCGACACTGCACATAGGCCGCGGCCTTGGCATCGGTGCCAGCGCCGATGGCGTGTTCCTGATAATCGACGATCTCGAACACCGGACCGCCCGCCTCGCGCATGCCGTCCAGCAGGGCCGAGATCAGCCCGTTGCCGCGTCCGGTGATGTTCTGGACCTTGTGGCCGATCTTCACATCGCCGCTGAACACGCGCTGGCCATCGCTCTTGGCGATGCCATGCTCGGCAAAGGTCATCAGCTCGAACTGCTGCGGGCCTTCGACGCGATAGGTCTTCTTGAAGGCGTCCCAGATGTCGGCGCTGGTCAGCTCGCGGCTGGTCTCGTCGGCCAATTTCTGGACCGCGCGGCTGAAGTCGGCCTGCATGGCCTTGGGCAGTTTCAGGCCCTTGTCCTGTTGCAGCACCCACGCCATGCCGCCCTTGCCGGACTGCGAGTTCACGCGGATGACGGCCTCGTAGCTGGCACCGATATCGGCCGGATCGATCGGCAGATAGGGCACGTTCCAGATCTGGTCGTTGCGCTTCTTCTGCGCCTCGAAGCCCTTCTTGATCGCATCCTGGTGCGAGCCCGAGAAGGCCGTGAACACCAGCTCGCCCGCATAGGGATGGCGCGGATGGACGGGGATCTGGTTGCAGAACTCCACCGTCTGGACGATCTCCTCCATGTTTGAGAAGTCCAGCTCCGGCGAGACGCCCTGAGTGTACATATTCAGCGCCAGCGTCACGATATCCACATTGCCCGTGCGCTCGCCGTTACCGAAGATACAGCCCTCGATACGGTCGGCACCGGCCATCAGACCCAGCTCCGCCGCCGCCACGCCCGTACCACGGTCGTTGTGCGGGTGCAGCGAGATCACCACCGCATCACGGCGCGACAGATTGCGGATCATCCACTCGATCTGGTCGGCATAGATGTTGGGGGTCGAGCATTCGACTGTGGCCGGCAGGTTCAGGATCATCGGCTTTCCAGCCGTCGGCTCCAGAATGTCCTGAACGGCCTCGGCGACTTCCAAGCTGAAATCCAGTTCGGCGGTCGAGAAGGTTTCCGGTGAATATTCAAAGCGCCAGTCGGTGTCCGGACGCTTTTCGGCCTCTTCGCGCAGCATCTTTGCGCCTTCGATGGCCAGTGCCTTCACGCCCGCGCGGTCCATGTTGAACACCACTTCGCGCCATGCGGGCGATACGGCATTGTACAGGTGGACGGTCGCCGTGCGCGCGCCTTCCAGCGATTCAAACGTCTTCTGGATCAGGTCGCGACGTGACTGGGTCAGCACCTGCACCATCACATCCTCGGGGATGCTGTCGTTACGCACCAGGCCCGAGATGAAGTCGAACTCGGTCGCGCCCGCAGACGGGAAGCCGACCTCGATCTCCTTCAGGCCGATCTTCACCAGCATGTCGAAGAAACGCTGCTTCTTGGCGGCGTCCATCGGGTCGATCAGGGCCTGATTACCGTCGCGCAGATCGGTGGACAGCCAGCGCGGGGCCTTGGTGATCGTCTTGGACGGCCATTGGCGATTGGGCAGGTCGATTTGCGGAAACGGACGGTATTTGACCGAGGGGTCGCGCAGCATGGGATGCGCCTCTCTTGGGTAAGCAGATTTTTAGCGGGAGATGTGCGGCGCAGACACGTCGCCACCGAGGCAGCCGTTAACCCCGGCGGCCACTCATAAGTCGCCCAAGGGCGAGTCCAAGCTGGAACTGCATCTCAACCATCGCGGCGTTCACTAAGCCACGATCCGGCAAAAATCCACCCCTATTTCTGCACCGCAACCAAAGTCTGCGCAAATATGCACCCAAAGCGTCACCATACAGGCAAATAATGCCTTAGGATGATTTTCTCTCGCTCCACAGATCAAGGTCCGTTTCTTTCCCGATAAGCGCCAGACCGGAGGCGATCGACTCAAATTCACTGCCGCTTTCGATTTTTTCATGACCGAAGCGGCTGACGAAAATTTCGCGCACCGCCGGCACAAACGAGGTGCCCCCCGTAAGGAAGACGCGGTCCACGCCGCCGGCCTCGATACCCGCTTCGGCCAGCGCCTGATCGACCGCATTCTGCATCGCTTCTAGGTCCGGCGCGATCCAGCCTTCGAATTCGGCGCGGGTCACATTGGCGCGGATATCAATGCCGCCCACCGTGAACACAAACCGGGCCTCATCCTTGGACGACAGGGCCACTTTCAGGTCCGAAACGGCGCGGTAAAGGGCATAGCCGTGGTTGTCGTCCAGCACCTCGACCAGACGCTCCACCTTCTCCGGCTCCTCGGCATCGCGCACCAGCAAGCGGATGTCCTTCATGTCGCGCGATGCCCGCAGCAGCGCCAGCTGCTCCCATTTGGCAAAGGCGGTGTAATAGCGCTGCGGGATCGGCAGGGTTTTGCCAAAGCTGGTGTATTGCGTGCCCTTGCCCAGTTCCGGCGACACCAGATGGTCGATGATGCGATAGTCGAAGGCATCGCCTGCAATGCCCACACCCGCACGGCCCAGAGGGGTCGATCGCAAGCCATCCGGCGTCGGCTCGAAACGGATGATGGAAAAGTCCGACGTACCGCCGCCGAAGTCGGCCACCAACACGGTTGCCGCCTGCATCAGGTTCCGCGCGAAATAGAAGGCCGCGCCGACCGGTTCATAGGCATAGCGGATATCTTCAAAGCCCAGTTGCTCGAACGCGGCCTGATAGCGTTCCAGCGCCAGATCTTCCTTGGGATTGCCCCCGGCAAAGGTCACCGGCCGCCCTACGATCACGCGCGGCGGCAGGTTGTGCATCGCCTCGCCACCATAGTGTTTCACCTGTTTCAGGAAGGCGGCCAGCAGGTCCTCGAACTTGTAGCGTTTGCTGTCGATCACCGTCTCGGTGAAGGCACTGCTGGCGGCGAAATTCTTGAACGACTGGATGAAACGCGTCTCCAGCGGGTCTTCCAGATAGGCCTCGATGGCCCACGGCCCCGCGGTAATGACGCGCTCGGCCACGCCACCTGCATTGTGCACCAGCTGGAACCCCAACGCCGAACGCCAGCCCTTCTCCAGACCCTCCGGCCCTTCCAGCGTCATGACATGGGTGTCGCCCCCCGGATGGCTGATGGCCACCACCGTATTGGTGGTTCCAAAGTCGATACCGATGGTGGCAGACGTCACAGGCTTGATCCGGCAGGCAGAAACAGGGGGGCGCACCCCCTACAGCAAATCGCGGGTGATTGCGCCCCCGCCAAAAGGAAAAGGGCCGCCCTCCTTTCGGAAGGCGGCCCCTGCCCTGTCTCTCGAGCGGCTTATTGCTGCTTGTAGATTTTGCCCGCACGCATGACGAAGTTGACGTCCATCAGGGTGGTCACGTCTTCCAGCGGATTGCCTTCGACAGCGATGATGTCGGCATTGTAGCCTGCGGTGATGCGGCCGATCTGGTCACCCAGACGGAAGTGGTCGGCGGCATTGATCGTCGCGGTCTGGATGGCTTCCAGCGGGGTCAGGCCCGCCTGCACCAGCAGTTGGAACTCACGGGCATTGGTGCCGTGCGGGGCCACGCCGTTGTCGGTACCGAAAGCGATCTTGACGCCCGCGGCGTGGGCGCGGCGCGCCATGTCCAGCATCAGCGGACCGGCCTCCAACGACTTCTTGCGCTGGTGCTCGGTGAAGGTATTGCCCGGACGCACGGCTTCACGGGCAACGAAATCGCCGGCCAGCAGGGTCGGGACCAGATAGCCGCCATTGGCCTTCAGCATGCGGATGGTTTCGTTGTCGAGGAAGGTGCCGTGCTCTATCGAGTCACCACCGGCCCGCAGGAAGCTGTTGATGCCGTCCGTGCCGTGGGCGTGGGCGGTGACCTGACGGCCCATGAAGTGGGCGGTCTCGACAATGGCGCGCAGTTCCTCGTCCGCGAACTGTTGGTTCAGGCCCGCGCCGGTGTCGGACAGAACCCCGCCCGTGGCCGTGATCTTGATGATGTCTGCACCGGAGCGGACACGTTCACGCACAGCGCGGCGGCAGTCGTCCGGCCCCGAACAGACGCCCGACGAGCGCAGGTGCGGCACCAGCGATTCCGGCACGCCATTGGCATCGCCATGACCGCCGTGCGGGGTCACCGTACCGGCCGAGGCCAGGATGCGCGGGCCCGGTACACGGCCTTGGGCGATGGCATTGCGCAGGCCGACAACGGCATCGATATTGCCCCCCAGATCCGCCACGGTCGTAAAGCCCGATTCAAGGGTGATCTTGGCGTATTGGGCGCCACGAAGGGCGGCATCGGCCGAGGTCGTGGTGAACCGCGATGCACGGTCACCGTCGCCTTGCTGGCCGTTCAGGTGAACGTGGCTGTCGATGAAGCCCGGCAGGACGAACTTGCCGGACAGGTCAACGACATTGCCCTCGCCGACGAAGCCGTCGCGGATTTCCTTGACCTTGCCATCCTCGATCACCAGCGTCTGGCGCTCGGCCACACGGCCCGTTGCCGGATCGGCCAGAACGCGGCCTGCGTGGATGTAGGAGACCTCGCCCGCAAAGGCCGCCCCCGCAGAAGCCAACAGCGCTGCGACCACACCGGCAGCCAGACCCTTCTTCATCGAAACTTTCATACTTTCCTCCTCCACAGCGCCGATGGCGCTGTCCCAAGAACATCACTCTCGCCTTGCCCGTGAAGCTTCGTCCACCGGAAACGCAAAAGGGAGCCGCAAATAGTCGCGGCTCCCACGTCCATCAGAACGTCTTGGTCACCGCGACCGAATAGTAGCGGCCCAGAACGTCATAGTTCTGCGGGTCATAGGTTCCGCGCACATCGCCGACCTGTGGCGGTGCCGTGTTGAACAGGTTGGTGACTGTAAAGCGCAACGAAGTCTGCCACGGCAGGTCCACACGGGCGTTCAGGTCGAACACATCATAGGCATCCACCCCGCGTGTCGTGCTGTTCGGCGAGGTCACCCGCGCCGAATGGATCATCTCCGAGGTATGCCGCCAGCGCAGGCCGACGTTCCAGCCGTCGCGCGAATAGCCGACGCTGGTGACGGCCTTCCACTCGGGGTGGGCCTGACCGGCATTGGCCTCGATCGCGGTGCCCCAGGTCCCGGCATAGTCATAGACCGGTGGCCCCGGCAGAGCCTGGATCTCGAAGCTCTGGAGATAGGATACCGCCGAGCCCAGCGTCACCGTGCCGGTATCGCCAAATCCCAGGTCGGACAGATGAAGACGCCAGTCGAACTGCAGGTCCACACCCGTCACATTGAACGCGCCGAGGTTCAGCAGAGGTTGCAGCGGATTGACCATATTGCCGTCAACCGTGCTGCGGTCCTGCAACTGGCAGTAATAGTTGTTCCTGTCGTAGGTCGGGTTGTTGCCGCCGTCATTGAAGCAATAGCGGATGGCATTGCCGACACCCAGCGTCCCCACGGCGTCGGCCACCTTGATCTGGTACCAGTCGACCGAGGCGGTGATATTGCTCAGCCACGGCGAGTCAAAGCTGGGCGAAATGACCGCGCCCAGCGAATAGGTATCCGCCGTTTCTTCCTGAAGATCGGGATTGCCGCCGGTCAGTGCAAAGACCTGTGCCGCGCCGAACTGATAGGTGTCAATGATCGTTTCCGGCACGCCCAGAGCAACGCAGAGGTCGGCGACCTTCTGGCCGTTCGGACCCTGGCGGAAGGAAGAGCGGGTGTCGCACGGATCGCCGTCGGTATTGGCCGGTGTGGCAGTGCCGATGGTGACGGTCGCGGTCGAGATCGGGGCGTAAAGCTCGCCCACGCTGGGGGCACGCACGGCGCGGTTATAGCCGCCGCGCAGGCGCAGGGTGTCGTTCACCTCCCAGTTGATGTCCGCCTTATAGGCCTGGACACCACCGACCGAGCTATAGTTGGAATAGCGATAGCCCAGATCGACTTCCAGCAGTTTCACTAGCGGCAGGTCCTTGAGGACCGGAACGAGGAACTCGGCGAAGATTTCGGTCGCATCCACATCGCCCGACGAAGGACGCAGTTCGGAATAGCCCAGAACGTCGCTGGTGCCGTCCGGCTGTGCCAGCAGCGTATCCGGCTCGAAGGCGAAGTCGTTGTAGCGATAGCCCACACCCGCCGCGAAACGCACCTCGCCCGCAGGCAGTTCGAACAGGCCGCCGGTCACGCTGGCCTCGGCCATGCGCTGGGTCAGCTCATTGGTGTTCTTGGTGCGGCGGGTGACATAGTTCACGCATTCTGCCGACGGCGCATGGGCACCGAACGGATTGAAGCCGCCCGCGCACAGATCGGCCCCACCCGTCGGGCTGTAGAGCAGCCGGCTGATGGCCGAACGCGAAACCCCGCCCGCCTGCACATTCTCGAAGTCCGAGCGCGAGACCGCCGCATAGGCTTCCCACGTCCAATCCTTGAAACCCACATCGCCCGACAGGCCGCCGATGAACTGATAGACGTCATAGGCATATTTCTGCAGGCGCTTGCCCGCGAAATCGAGGTCCTTCCAAAAGGAAAAATCCGCCGTCGGATCAGGCCGCGAAGCCAACAGTCCGGCAAAGTCAGCACCGATATAGGGGTTGGTCACCGGCACGCTGAGCGCATAGGCCAGACCCGCCAGCGTGGGATTGAAAATACCCTCGGACTCATAGCTGGTCAGGGTCCCCTGGATGAAGAAGTCGAGGTTGGGGGCCAGCTCATAGTCCACGCGCGAGAACAGCGAATAGCGCTGGTTGTCGTTCTGCACGCTGTTCTGGGTCCATCCCCACAGCATGTTGGTGCCCGCAGCGTTCAGGAACGCCCCGTCATTCTCTTCATCGCGCAGGTTGGAGACAGGTGCCGAGGTGCCCAGGTTGAACACCGTCCGGTCCCCGGTATTGAAGCCGATCTGGCCATTGTAGAAACCGCCGACGCCCGCGATGGGTGCGGCACCATACCGGCCGACGAACAGATCGTTCACCGCCGCGATCGTCGGGCGGTTGGTGCCGAACCAGGCGGTGCCCTGGGCGATGATGGCAGTGCTGGACTGGCGGTTGCGGCGGTAATAATAGTCGCGCTCGGCCTGCAGGGCCACGTCGCGCATCGAATAGTCCAGAGAAATGACGGCCCGGCCGCGATCATCGGCAAAGCGGTCACCCGCCGTCACCGACAGGCGGAAGCTCTCGCCGTCGCCATAGTCCGAAACGCCATACTGGGACGCGACCGTAACGCCTGAGAAATCGCGCTTGAGACGGAAGTTGACCACGCCTGCGGTGGCATCCGAACCATAGGCGGTCGAGGCCCCGCCGGTGATGACCTCAACATTGCCGATCAGGGCTTCGGGGATGATGTTCAGATCCACCGAGCCGTCGGGGTTCGATGGCTGGAGGCGCTTGCCATCCAGCAGGATCAGCGTGCGTTTGGAGCCCAGACCGCGAAGGCTGGCATAGGCCTGCCCCCCGTTCAGAGCCGTCGAGGAAGAGCCCGAAGTGCTCTGGCCCATAGCGCCCGCAAACTGGGGCATTTGGGTCAGGGCCTTTTCAACCGTCACCTGCCCGGTGTTTTCGATGGCCTCTGCCGTCACCGAAGTCAGCGGGCTGTTGGAGGCATAGTCGCGGCGCGCGATGCGCGAGCCGGTGACGACAATCTCGCTCACCTGAACCGCCTGCTCTCCATCGACGGCGTCCTGTGCCAGTGCCGCCCCCGCCGAAAGCGCCGCATAGGCACACGCCCCCGATAGAATAGCACGATGTGCCAGACGTCTTTTGGAATGACGACCTGCCATACGCATACGCGACTCTCCCCTTACCTGGTCGGTTCAGGGCTTCGCATTGCGGTACGCTTTTCGCTGCCGCGAAAGAAAGACTGTTCGCACAATGGACAGTTTCAAGATCGATTTTGCGCTATTTCGTTTCTATATCTGCCGAAATTAGGCAAATATTCCGCGCCCAAGCGCGGAATAGACAGTGATCGTTGCAAGATTTTGCGCACCCCGAACAAAGCCGCTGCTAGTTAGGGACCGGAAGTTCGCTCCGAAGCGGGGCGGCCCGCTTTCCTTTCCGAATTCCCGCCATTCTTCCGAGCCTTACCCCGGGTCAAGAAGCGGCTTTTGCTTGCACCGCAAGGTGTCTGGGCCGATGATTGCAACCTCCCTTTCGATGCCGGGATTTCTTAGGCCTGATGACTGAACTGCCCTCCCCCAAGGACCCTTCCTCGCCTTCGGCTCCGGCGCGCGTCGATGCGCTGGTTGAACTGCTGACCGTCGAGACGCTGGATACAGACCTTTATCGCGGCATCCCGCTGCCCGGCGGCAAGGGACGGGTTTATGGCGGCCAGGTGGTGGCACAGGCTCTTCAGGCCGCCCAGCAAACGGTCGAGGGCGGCACCTGCCACTCCCTTCACTGTTACTTCATGCGCCCGGGCCAAGAGGGCAGACCGATCATTTATCGCGTGGCCCGCGACCATGATGGCCGCACCTTCTCGACCCGCCGCGTCATCGCCTCGCAGGGCGGCGAGCCGATCCTGAATATGCTGCTGTCATTCCAGGTTCCAGAAACCGGTTTCGAGCATCAGGATCGGATGCCGGCTGTCCCAGCGCCTGAGGAACTGGTGCCCGAAATCGATCTGTGGCGCGCCGTCGCAGACCATCTGCCCGACAGCTTGCGTGACTATGCCCTGCGCCCGCGCTCCATCGAGTTCCGGCATGTCTATGTCCGCAATCCTCTGGCGCCGACACCGGAAGAGCCGCGCCATGCCTCGTGGTTCCGTACCGCCAGCGCGCTGGGTGACGATGCGGCCATGCACCGTGCCGTTCTGGCCTATGCCTCGGACATGACCCTGCTCAGCACGTGCGGCCTGCCTCACGCCGTCAGCTTTTTCGATCCGGCCTATCAGGTTGCCAGCCTCGACCACGCCATCTGGTTCCACAACGACTTCCGCGCCGACGACTGGCTGCTGTACGTCACTGACAGCCCCTCGGCCTCGTGCGGACGTGGCTTCAACCGTGGCCAGATCTTCACCCGCGACGGAAAGCTGGTCGCCAGCGTCGCCCAGGAAGGCCTGATCCGGAAGCGCGGCTCCAAATAGGTCACATCCCTATTCCCCGCCCTGCAGTTCTGTTAGTCGGATTATGGCAACATAACGGCAGGATATCCCGTGAAAAACAGACTGATGATGGCTGCGGCGGTGTGGCTTCTCGCCTCTCCGGCTATGGCGGGGGACACCATCCTGCGCGCTCCAGCGCCGGAATGGCTGCCGGAGGTTGCCCCGCATCTGTCCAATATGCCGGACGATGCTTCCCAGCATCTCCGTTACGAACTGGCCGAATCCCATGTGCGGCATTTTGGGACGCACAACGAGAGCTATATCCGCATGCGGATCAAGATCCTCTCGTCGCTGGGGCTGCAACACGGCTCGCAGCTGGGCTTGGAATGGAATCCCGCCTTACAGACGCCCTCGGTCCATCACGCGCGGATTATTCGCGCCGGTGAAACCATCGAGCTTCTTGACAAGGTCGATTTCACCGTACTGCGCCGTGAAACAGGTCTTGAATCCTCTCTTCAGATCAATGGCTTCCTGACGGGCGTTCTGTTGGCACCCGACGTCCGCGTGGGCGACGTGATCGATTTTGCCTATTCGGTCAGGACGCAGTTCGACATCTTCGGCAATCCGCTGGAGATGCAGAATGTGCCCGTGTCGCCCATTCCTCTGGATCTGGCGGTCACCACGGTCAGTTGGCCTTCCACTCTAAGGGTCCAGACCCGCGCCGGTGCCCACGCCACCCTGCCACCGATCCAGGAAGCGAACGGCATCAAGGTCATGACCATGCGCCTGACCGATGTCCAGGCCGAGACCTTCCCGCAAACCGTTTCCGCCTATTCCATTCCCGATTACGGCTGGCAGATCAGCAGCATCCCCCAATGGGGAAGCATCGTGGACTACATCCGCCCCGCCTATCAGCAGGCCATCGCCCTGCCGGCTGCCGATGATCTGGCAGCACAGGTCGCGCGGATAAAAGCAGAGCACGCCACGCCCGAAGCGCGCGCCGTGGCCGCCCTGCGACTGGTTCAGGACGAGGTGCGCTATCTGGCCATAGCGCTGGGAGACGGCGGCTGGCTGCCGACTTCGGCCAGCGAGGTCTGGGCCAGCCGCCAGGGCGATTGCAAGGGCAAGACCGTTCTTCTGGTGGCGATACTGAAGGCACTGGATATCGACGCCGTTCCGGTGCTCGTCTCATCGGAAAATCTGCCGCTGGACAAATACCTGCCGATGGTGGGCGCTTTCGACCATGTGATCGTCAAGGCGCTTATCAACGGCGAAACCTATCTGATGGATGGCGCGCGTATCGGTGACCGCAGCCTGACGCCGGACAAGTCCATCGTGCACGAATATGTCCTGCCCATCGTCGAGCGCGCCCGCCTGGAGAACATCCCGGTGCGGGTACCATCGCAGGCCAAGCCCACCCTTCAAATCGAGATCGACTTTTCGGACGGTGTCTACAGCCCTGCCCGCGTCACCCTGACCGATTACGGGCGGGGCAATGCGGCCACCGAAATGCAATCGGGTATCAGCGCGGTGCCCAACACCGAACTGACGCGCTGGTATGACGATCGCTGGAACAAATTCCTCAAGGACTTCGGTCAGGTTTCCGACGTGAAGAGCCAATGGGAATACCGCGAGGCCACCCACGAGTTTGTCGCCAGTGCCACCGCACGGGTGGCTTTTGACTGGTCCAACGGCCCCATAAACATCCCGCTGGCACACGTCACATGGAAGGGACTGGACGAACACCGCGGCGAGCGTTTCAAAGACGCCCTGTATGCCAATTCATTCCCCTCGGCCTCCTCGTTCCAGACCACCATCATACTGCCCGAGGAAGACGACGCCCTCGAACTGACGGTTGAGCCCTATGAGGTCGAAGCCGGCGCCACGCGCTATTTCCGGACCGTAAGACGCAACGGCAACCGACTGGAAACGGATCGCGGCTCTATCGCGCTGCGGCCCTATATGAGCGGTGCAGAGCGGGCCATCGAACAATCGCGCATGGACAGCTTCAACACCCTGAAGGCCACCATGCGTCTGCGCCGCGGCTACACCATGACAGCGGCAGATCGCTCCACGCTGACGGAAGCGCCTGCGGATAACCCGGAAGCTACGCTGCGTCGTGGCTATGCCTTGTACAACGCAGGCGACTACGCTGGCGCGATCGCCCAATTCGATGCCGCTATCGCAGGCTTCCCGACGCCCCACGCCAATGCCTTGGCCAATCGTGCCCTCGCCTATCTGTCTTTGAACGAAGTGGACAAGGCCCGCGCGGACATCGCCGCCGCCGAGGCCGCCGATCCCAACGAAACCATCCTCTTCCATGCCAAGGGCCGTCTGGCCGAGACAGAAGAAGACGATCTGGACGCGCTTCTGGCCTTTACCGGCGCGATCAATGCGTGGCCCGAAAACACCTATGCGCTTTACCGCCGGGCCGCCGCCTATGAACGGATGGGGCAAACGACCCGCGCCCTCGCCGATCTGGAACGCGTCGTGACGATCAAGCCGCAGGACATCGAGGCCAAGGGTGCCGTGGCCGGCCTTCTGCTTCGCATGGGCCGCCCGCAGCAGGCCCTCGAACAGACCGCACTCGTGGCCGAAGCTTTGGGCTATCCCGATGCCAAGACCTCATTGTTCATCGGCATGGCCCAGCGCTTCGCATCAGAACTGACCCCCAAGGACCCCGCCAAGGCCGAAGCCATTCTGACCGATGCCCTGTCGGTGGAAACCGACTTCCCCGCGCTGATGGTCAACCGCGCGCTCATCCGCGATCTGCGCGGTGATACCCGTGGTGCCGCTACGGACAGGGCGCGCTTCAAACAACTGACCCAGATCGACCTCGACAGACCGGCTCAAGCCTGCGTCTCCGAACGCCTGATGACGCATAGCCGCGAGGCCGCACTGGACGCCTGCAACAGGGCTATCGCGCAGAAGGCAGACGATGCTGATCTGCATACCCGCCGCGGCTATCTTCTGTATGTGACCAATCGGGAAGACGAAGCTGTCGCGACCTATCGCACCGCTCTGGAGTTAGCCCCGGCCAATCAGAAGGCCAGATACGGCCTTGGCATGATGCTGAAGGAAACGGGTCAGGTCACTGAGGGGGAAAGCCTGATGGCCGAAGCCCTTGCCGCCGATCCCGATGCCAACAAGGATTACGACAGCAGCGAAATGATCCGCGTCCGCCTAGACTGAAACACAAAAAAGGGTCACCCGACGGGTGGCCCTTTTCCATTTTCGGTTCGCCTCAGCCCACGCTGTAGAAGGTCGGTGCCCCCGGCCCCACCGGCAGGCCGAACCCGAACACCCACAGGAAGAACAGGATCGTCCAGGCAATCGTGAAGAAGATCGAATACGGCAGCATCATCGCGATCATGGTGCCGATGCCGACCTTCTTGTCGAAGCGCACCGCCCACGCGAGGATAAGTCCGAAATAGCTCATCATCGGGGTGATGATGTTGGTGGTGGAATCGCCGATCCGGTAGGCGGCCTGGATGACTTCCGGCGAATAGCCGACCAGCATCAGCATCGGCACGAAGATCGGGGCCGTCATCGCCCACTGGGCCGATGCCGAACCGATCGACAGGTTGACGATGGCGCAGATGATGATGAAGCCGACAAAGACGATCGGTCCGGTCAGGCCCGCCGTCTCCAGCATCTCGGCGCCCTTCACCGCCGTGATCGAGCCGATGTTGGACCAGTTGAAGAAGGCCACGAACTGGGCGGCAAAGAAGATGATGACCAGATAAAGACCCAGCGAACTCATGGCTTGCGCCATACCGTCGATGACGTCGCGGTCCGTCTTCACCGTCCCGACCACACGGCCATAGGCCCAGCCCATAGCAAGGAAGAAGATAAAGATCCACACGGCAAAGCCGCTGAAGAAGGGCGAGCGCATGGCATCGCCTGTCACCGGATCGCGCAGCACGCCCCACGACGGCACCACCGTCAGCAGCATGACCGCCAGTACGCCCAGCAGCACCAGACCGGTGACCTTCAGGCCCTTCTTCTCCTGCGCGGTCAGTGGCTCGGCACTGGCTTTTTCCAACACCGTCGGGTCGGCGTCATCCTTGTTGTAGCCCCCCAGTTTCGGCTCGACGATATAGGTGCTGACGGCCCAACCGACGATGGTCACAAGGAAGGTCGAGACCGCCATGAAATACCAGTTGGCGGTCGCCGTGACCGAATAGGTCGGATCGATCAGCCGCGCGGCTTCCTCGGTGATACCGGCCAGCAGCGGATCGATGGTGCCGATCAGAAGATTGGCCGAATAGCCGCCCGATACACCGGCAAATGCCGCCGCCATACCGGCCAGCGGATGACGGCCCAGCGAATAATATACCACGCCTGCCAGCGGGATCAGGACCACATAACCCAGCTCGGACGCCGTATTGGACATCACCCCCGCGAACACGATGACCACGGTCACCATATTCTTGGACGCGCCCAGCACCATGCCGCGCACCGCCGCCGAAAGGACACCGGATTTTTCCGCTACGCCGATACCCAGCATGGCTGTCAGCACCACGCCCAGTGGCGCGAAACTGGTGAAATTGGTCACAAGGCTGCTGAAGATGCGGCGCACGCCATCGGCACTCAGCAGCGATACCGCGCGGATCATGCCATCATCGGCCCGTCCAGCAGCCCCCGCTGGGCGCGGGTCTTCGACGGCGACACCCAACCAACCGAACAGCCCCGACAACAGAACCATGCCTGCCGCCAAAATAAAGAACAGCGTCACAGGATGCGGCAGAAGATTTCCCAGCCATTCAACCGTATCCAGAAAGCGGGTGAAGGCATTACGTTTGCGGGCGGGCGGCTCGGGCGTGGCGGGCTGTAGGTCCGTCATGCGATCTCCTCATCAGGTACAACCGGAATACCCGCCCCTCCCCTTTCGAGGTACGGATGTCGCAGGTATGCAGCCTTGAGGTTCGTCGAGGCAACGTCGCAGGGGTGTACACAATGTCGCGCCCCTCTATGGTCGCCTGCGCATTCATAACTGTGACGCATCATCGGCACAGGCTAGAATGACGTACAATATAGGTGAGGCGCACAACCGTGTACGCGCACCTATAATTACCGGAGTTTCCTGAATGACCGTCAAAGCCTATGGCGCAACCGCCGCCGATCGTCCGGTAGAAGCCATCGAGATCCCGCGCCGCGATGTGGGCGAACACGACGTCCAGATCGAAATCGACTACTGCGGAATCTGCCATTCGGACCTGCATACGGTCCGCGGCGAATGGGGCTCGGTGAACTATCCTTGCGTCCCCGGCCACGAAATCGTCGGCCGCGTGTCCGCCGTGGGCAGCGGTGTCAGCCGCTTCAAGGAAGGCGACACCGTCGGCGTCGGCTGCATGGTCGACAGCTGCCAACACTGCCACTCCTGCGATGAAGGCCTGGAGCAGTACTGCGAGAACGGCTTTACCGGCACCTATGATTCCAAAACGCCGGATGCGCCGGGCCATACCCTGGGCGGCTATTCCCAACGCATCGTCGTCAAGGATGATTTTGTCCTGAAAATCACCCACCCCCGCGAGCAACTGGCTGCCGTTGCGCCGCTGCTCTGCGCCGGTGTCACCACCTGGTCGCCCCTGCGCCACTGGAAGGTCGGACCGGGTATGAAGGTGGGCGTCGTCGGCATCGGCGGCCTCGGCCATATGGGCGTCAAACTGGCCCATGCGCTGGGGGCGCATGTCGTCGCCTTCACCATCTCGGAATCCAAGGTTCAGGCCGCGCTCGATCTGGGTGCCGACGAAGTGGTGGTGTCCAGGGACAAGGCCCAGATGAAGGCCCACGCCCGCAGCTTTGACTTCATCCTCAATACCGTGGCGGCCAGCCACGATCTGGATGCCTTCACCAAACTGCTGACCATCAACGGGACCATGTGCCTTGTCGGCGTGCCGGAACACGGCCACCCATCGCCGAACGTGTCGATCCTGATCGGGGGGCGCCGCTCCATCGCCGGCTCGCTGATCGGCGGCATCAAGGAAACGCAGGAAATGCTCGATTTCTGCGCCGAAAAGGGCATCGTATCCGATATCGAAATGATCCGCGCCGAGCAGATCGAGGAAGCCTATGAGCGGATGCTGAAATCCGACGTCAAATACCGCTTCGTCATCGACAACAGCACCATCTGACCTAAAGAAAAGCCCGTCGGATCGCTCCGGCGGGCTTTTTCGTTCTCGGGCCTGCAGGCCGGGATCAGAAATATTCGGCGTTGGCAGGACACTGGACCGCGATACGGCGGGCGGTGATGCTGGCCGGAATATAGGGCGTACCGCGCGACAGCTGGGCACCGCCGGTGAAGCGGAACGATTCCGGCTGATAGGTGCCGCCAAGGCGCACATTGATGCGACGGCCCTTGCGGTCCTGACACGTGCCCTCGAAACGGGTCCGGCCATCGCCGACCTCGCGCACCGGATAGGTGCACTGCCATTTGCGGGTCGAAAGACCGCCGAAGAAGCGGTTTATCTCGCTGGGGCGCACGCATTTCTGCTCTGTGTCACGCACCCCCAGCACACTGGTTGTGTATTCCCAGTACCCGGGCAGGACCTCGCTGCGGGCAGCCTGTGCATGCGGAGCCGAGGTCGGTGCCGCCAGCAGGACTGCGCCCGCCACCAGAGGGAATGTCAGCGCCGCAAGGCGAAAGCCCTTGGTGGAGGCGAGAGAAGCGGTTTTGGTTTTCGAACGGCTCATCATAGGCTCCGGTATAGCTATGAGGGTTTGAACGGCGCGTGAACGGCTTCGATCCCTTATATTTATCGCCAGAATCCACTTTCGTCGCCGGCTCCGGGGCAGACTCGGCTTGACGCCAAGTGAGTCCTTCCTCTATACGGCCCCCTCTCGCGTGGGCCAAAAGCCTTACGCGCCACCTGTTTTCATGCGTCCGCAACGTTTGCGCGGATGTGACCTTGAGGATCTTAAGATGTCGCGTCGTTGCGAACTCACCGGTATCGGCCCGATGGTCGGCCACAATGTGAGCCACTCGAACATCAAGACCAAGCGTCGTTTCCTGCCGTCCCTGAAGACGGTCAAGGTAACCTCGGACGCTCTGGGCCAAACCTTCTCCCTGCGTATTTCGAACGCTGCCCTGCGCACGCTCGACTACAAGGGCGGTCTGGATGCCTTCATCGTGAAGGCTCGTGATGAGAAGCTCTCGGCTGCTGCCCTGCGTATCAAGCGTCAGGTCAAGGCCAAGCTGGCTGAACAAGCCGCTGCCTAATCAGCCCTGCTGATTTTGAAGTTCTGGAAGAGGCCGCTGGAAACAGCGGCCTTTTTCTTTTGCCTCTTCGTCCGTAAAGCTCGCTGCATAACCGCGATTCACGGATTGATTGAAGATGCCCCTGCGCCGCCCCGCCCTGTTGTGCTGCACCGCCCTTATGGCCTGTATGGCCGTGACGGCCCCAGCGCTTGCCAGCTCCGAACAGCGCACGGCGACGCCCTTCACCCTGTCCAGCGGTACGCCCCGCACACCGGAACAGGAGGCGGTCCGGTTCGATTCCGCCCGCCTGGCCTTTGACATCAATCCGGATGCCAAGACGGTTCAGGCCCACGCCCGCCTGGATTTCACGGCGCAGTCCCCCGTTTCGGCGATCGTTCTGGAGCTGGATACGCGATTCGCGATCGACGGCATTCAGGTCGGAGATACCGACATCACGGACTGGACCAATCCCGAGGGCCGCCTGACCATTCCCCTGCCGCGCTCGCTGGAAGCCGGAGAATCGGTGGCGGTGAACATCGCCTATGGCGGCAGCCCGCACCCTGCCAGCCGCGCTCCGTGGGACGGTGGCTGGGTCTGGAGCCAATCGAATGGCAAGCCGTGGATCGCCACCGCCGTCCAGGGCGAGGGCTGTGACCTGATCTGGCCCTGCATCGACCACCCGATGGGCGAACCAGCCCGCGTGGACATGTACATCACCGTGCCCGCCGGCCTGTCCGCCCCCGCCAATGGCACCTTGGTCAGCAAGCAGGAACATGGCGACGGCTCGACCACATGGCACTGGACCACGCGCGATCCCGACACCTATGCCATCACCCTCAATTTCGGCCCCTATCAGGAGTTGTCGGGCCAATATGAGAGCCGCTACGGCAACACCATCCCGATGCATTTTTGGGCGCTGGACAGCGTGCCGCAGGACAAGGCGCAGGGCCTGTTCGACCAACTGCCGTCGATGCTGGATTTCTTCGAGGAATGGGTCGGTCCCTATCCCTTCGCCGATGAGAAGGTCGGAGTGGTAGAGACCCCGCACCTCGGCATGGAGCACCAAACGATCAACGCCTATGGCAACGGCTACAAGCTGGACGGCAAGGGATACGACTGGCTGCTCCAGCATGAACTGGCGCACGAATGGTTCGGCAACCAGATGACCAATGTGTCGTGGGACGACATGTGGCTGCATGAAGGGTTCGGCACCTATATGCAGCCGCTTTACGCCTATTGGCTGCACGGCGAGCGGGCGATGCAGGCCGAGCTGGAAACCATGCGCCGTACATTGTCCAACACGCACCCGCTGGTTTCCGGCGAACCTCAGGCAGCGGGCACGGTCTATAAGGCCGAGACGGGTCCGGCGCTGGACCTCTATTACAAGGGTGCGCTGATCGCCCACACCCTGCGGATGCACATCGGCGATGCCGCCTTCAAGGAAAGCCTGCGCCGTCTGGTCTATGACCGTGCCGATCCCCAGCCGGGAAATTTCCGTCCCGTCTACCGCACCACCGCCGACTATTTGGCCATCGTCAACGCGGTGACTGGCAAGGAATGGGGCTGGTTCTTTGACGCCTACCTCTATTACGCCGCCCTGCCCGATCTGGTTATGACGCGATCCGCCGATGCCGTGCGCCTGACATGGCAGACTGGATCGAAGCTGTCTTTTACCCTGCCCGTCGAGGTCGAGATCGACGGCCAACATCTCACGGTCGATATGCCCGGTGGTACGGCGGTGTTCAGCGCCCCCGCCAGCGCCCACATCATCCTCGACCCGCAGTCGAAGATCCTGCGTCGCCTTCCACACATCGAAGAGTGGAAGGCCGCCCCTAGAAGTTAAGATGCAGCCGCATCCGCGCCCGCAGCCACTCGACCAACCGGTCCACGCGCGGATCATCCGGCCTGCCCGACGGACGCAGCAGCACATAGGCCGTGCCGTCGGGCGCAAAGCCGTGGGGAGCGACCAGCCGCCCCTGCTCCAGCGCCTTGGACACCATATGCACCGAGGCCATCGCCACGCCCTGCCCCGCAAGCGCCGCCTGAAGCGTCAGATAGAAATGCTCGTACTGGATATCCGGCCCCTCGAACCGGACCTTGCGGTTCCGCAGCCATTCCTTCCACGCACCGGGGCGCGTGCGGCTGTGCAGGCGGTTGACCGTGGACAGGTCCGCATCCGCCAGTGAAGGGGCCACCACCGGCCCCATCCTTTCCTCGACCAGCGGAATGGCCTCGATGCCGTCGGCCAGGGGGAAGTCATGCCGGCGCAGGGCCAGATCATAGTTCCGGCTGGCGAAATCCACCGGACCACCCGCCGCCAGCGCCCGCACGGCCATTCCGGTTTCCTGTTCCAGATCGACCATCGCCGGAATCAGGAAACGCAGGCACAGCGTCGGCTCGCACGACACCACCAGCGGGGGCGGCCCCGCATCCAGATGCCGGAACGCATCCATCGTCTGCGCCAAGCCGCCGAACAGCGGCCCCAGCCTTTCCGCCAGCCACGCCCCGCGCGTCGTCAGGTGCAGGCCCCGATTGCGGCGCTCGAACAGCGGGTGGCCCAGCTCCTCCTCCAGCAGCCGTATCTGTTTGGACAGCGCCCCGTGCGTCACGTTCAGTTCCGCCGCCGCCGTCACCAGCGATCCACGACGCGCCACCGCCTCGAAGGCGCGCAGACTGTTCAGGGGCGGCAGGCGCAAACGGTCAATCCCGATATGTGAGCTTAATTCACATAATAGCGGTATCTTATTCGATTTCAAACAAGCTATACCGCGTCATCTGTGAGCCATCTTCCATCATGGGACATGCGCATGGAACAGCTCGCCCTCTTTGCCGGTATCGTCATACTGGCCGTCATCAGCCCCGGTGCCGACTTCGCCATGGTCTCGCGGACCAGTGCGGTGGACGGCCAGCGTGCAGGCCTGTGCGTCGCAGTGGGCGTGGCCACGGCCTGCTGGGTCCACATCACCTATGCTGTATTCGGGCTGGAACTGGTCTCGCGCTGGGTGCCCGATCTGCTGGACATCATCCGTTATGCGGGGGTGGCCTATCTGCTCTATCTGGGTCTGCGGATGATCCTGCCCGCCCGCGCCAAGGCCGCATCTGGTGACATAGCGTCCGGCTCCGAAGGGCGGGGCCGCCATTTCTGGCTGGGCTTCGTCACCAACGCCCTGAACCCCAAGACCTCCATCTTCGTCATCAGCCTGTACGCGCAGGTGGTCGGCCACGACACCGCCGTACAGGTCAAACTGGCCTATGGCGCGCTGATTTCCGCCATCCATCTGATGTGGTTCGCGCTGGTCGCCTTCTTCCTCTCGCGCGAGGCGGTGCGCCAGTATGTGAACCGCAACCGCCGCACCATCGACCGCATCATCGGCGCGCTTCTGATCGCGCTGGGCATCGGCCTGTTGTTCTGGGCCATGCCGTAACGCCAAAGGGGCTCCGCGACAGCGAAGCCCCCCTCCTCCCTTTAAAGGGCGGATCAGTACCTGACCGTCAGCTGCAGGCCGAAAGTGCGCGGCATGTTGAAGTTGCCATAGTCCCCGAAGGTCGGGCGGTTGGACGGGTCGCGGCGGTACACGAAGGTCTTGTCCAGCAGGTTACGCGACCACAGCGCCAGCTCCAGATCGGGACCGCCCGGCTTGGTCGGGATGTCGGCGATGGCGATGCGGCCGTTGACGATGAAGGAGCTGTCGTTCTTCACGTCGAACTGCTCGAAGCTGTAGCTGGCATCGGCATAGTTGGCGTCAATGTGCGCCTTGAGCGTCGCCCCCATGAAGGGCGATTCCCAGTCGGCGGCGAAGTTGGCGGCGTTTTCCGGCGTATAGGCGATGAACACCTGCTGGACCTTGCCCGTGAACGGGTTGGCCGTGTCCGGCACCTTGGCGTCGGTATAGGTGTAGGACGCCGACAGACGCAGGTTCTCGGTGGCTTGGAACTGGCCCTCCAGTTCAAGCCCGCGGATCTTGGTCGTGCCCGGCGCATTGACCGTTTCCAGCGTGTTGCGGGTGCCGGTGATCAGGCTGAAATCCAGCTGGCTGTCGGTGCGGTCCATCGCATACAGCGCCGCGTTCAGGCGGACGCGGTTGTCGAACAGGTCGCTCTTGATGCCGATCTCATAGGCTTCGACCTCTTCCGGATCGAACGAGCGATAGGTCAGCGAGCGCGATGACGCCCCGCCCGCACGGTATCCGGTCGAGTATTTGGCATAGACGCTGACGTTCTCGCTCGCCTCATAGGCCACCGTGACCAGCGGGTCGAAACGCTCGACCGAGGAGGCGAACGTCAGTTCGCCCGACACACCGTTCACGACCGGAAGCGCGTTGTTGACGATCTCCAGCGTGCCGTCCTTGTCGTCCCAGGTGAAACGGCCGCCGACCGTGATGTGCAGGGCATCGTTCAGGATATCCGGCGTCCAGGTGGCCTGACCGTAGATGGCCTTGGATTCCGAATGGGCGGTCGAGGCGCGATCGATGAAGCGCGAACCGCGCAGCGTCGGCGTCGGGTCAAGGATGGTGTAGCCCGTGCCGTCCGCGTTCCAGCGGTTGGTCGTCGGTGTCGCCGCGTCGTCCGACACGGTTTCCTTGAAGTAGTAGAGACCGGCCACATAATCGATACGGTCACCGATATTGCCGACCGCCTGCAGTTCCTGACTGAACTGGTGCTGCCAGAAGCCCGCCAGCGAATAGCGGCTGAAGTTGGCGTTCGGGCCGACAACCGGCGGACGGTGCGCCCCGCCGATATTGTCCCACTGGTCCACATCCAGATCGCGGTAGGCGGTGATGGAGCGGATTTCCAGATTATCGCTCGGACGCCACGACAGGTGCAGGTCGATGCCGCGCGTGTCGTTGATGTTCCATTGCTGCGGCACGCCGATATCGGCCACCCGCATACGCTCCTTGCCCTCGACCTCGACCAGCGGCGACAGGTCGCGGATGCTGCCTGACGGGATGGAGGTGGAGGTGAACGGCACCACCGGAAGGTTGAAATAGTTCCAGTTCAGCAGCTGGCTGTAGAAGGGCGTGTTCTTGTCCTTGCTGATGTCGGCGGCAAGGGTGGCGCTGAAGGTATCGCTCGGCTCCCACCGCACCTGTCCGCGCAGGCCGCGGCGGTCATATTCGCCAAAGCCCTGCTCGCCCGACAGGCGGTTCTTGGTCACCGGACCCTGCACCGAGATCACACCATCGACCTTGAAGGCAAAGTCGCCCAGCGCGGGGAAGTCCACGTGGACTTCGGAGTTGTAGGAATCGAGGTTGCCAATCCCTGCCACGGCCCGCAGGCCGAACTCGCCCGTCGGCTTCTTGGTGATCAGCGACAGGGCACCGCCCTCGGTATTGCGCCCGAACAGCGTGCCTTGCGGCCCCTTCAGGACTTCCACGCGGTCGATGTCCAGCAGCGCCGCCGCCAGACCATGCTGGCGCGCCAGATAGACGCCGTCGATATAGACGCCAACGCCCTGTTCACGCGCGGGCTGGTTGGCGTCATTGGGAACGATGCCACGGATGCCGACGGTCAGCGCCGACTGGCGCGCTTCAAAGGTTGTGATCCGCAGACCCGGCACACTGCCATCCGACAGGTCCATCAAGCTCTGCACATTGCGGTTAGTCAGGTCCTCGGACGAGGCCACCGAAATCGAGATCGGCGTGTCCTGCAGATTGGTGGCGCGCTTGGTCGCGGTGACGACGATGTCCGACAGGCGTTGCGGGCTATCGCTATTCAAATCGCTCAGCGGTGCCGCGACCGGAGCCGCGTCGCTCTCACTCGCCAGTGCCGGAGCACAGATCGCCATAGAAAGGGCTGTAAAGGACACAGCCGCCATCAGTCGTTTCATGGTTTATCCCTCGCCTCGCGCACTCCGCGTCGAGCAAGGGCGATCTACGAAGCGATTGCGAACGGCTGACGACCGACCGAACTCAGGAACAACACCGTTTTTCCGCAGCCGCGTGACGATCGCTCCGACTTCGGACCATACGTTACACATACGTCGATTTGACGTATTACTGTCGTCGCAATCCGAAACGGAGGGGTTTTCCATGCGCCGACTTTCCGCACTTGCCGCCAGCCTGATCCTGGGCACCGCGCTTGTTTCGCCCGCCGTGGCACAGGATGACCTGCCCGCACTGGAAACCCCGTCACAGGTGCTGTTCTGGCCGCAGGTCGCGCGCGAGGCCGGCTTTCGCGCCATGGAACAGATCGTCCCCCATCGCGTGGTGAAAGCAGGCGAGCGCCCCCATCCCCTGCCCGCCGGAGAGCCGCTGGACCTTGACGTCGATGCCTATATGCAGAGCGAGCATACCGCCGGCATCCTCGTGCTTCAGGACGGTCGCATCCGTTTCGAGAAGTACGGCCTCGGCTTCACGCCCGAGGGCCGCTGGACCTCCTTCTCGGTCGCCAAATCCCTGACCTCGACGCTGGTCGGGGCGGCGATCAAGGACGGCTATATCGAAAGCCTGGAGACGCCCATCGTCCGCTACCTGCCCGAGCTGGCAGGCAGCGCCTATGACGGCGTCACCGTGCGTCAGCTTCTGACCATGACATCGGGCGCGGACTGGAACGAGGACTATACCGACCCCAACGCCGACGTGGCCCGCTTCTTCACCAAGCACGAGACGGGCGGCATGGACCCGACCCTGCATTACATGCGCCAGCTGAAGCGCGCGGCTGAGCCCGGCACGCGCTGGCACTATTCAACGGGCGAGACCAATCTGGTCGGCGTGCTTCTGACCCGCGCCACGGGCAAGCCATTAGCCGACTACCTGTCCGAAAAGGTGTGGCAGCCCTACGGGATGGAGCGCGATTCCGGCTGGATGATCGACGAGACGGGTCAGGAAGCCAGCGGCTGCTGCGTCATCGCCACCTTGCGCGACTGGGGCCGCGTGGGCCAGTTCATCCTCGATGGCGGCAAGATCGGCGACACCGAAGTCCTGCCCGACGGCTGGCTGGAACAGGCCACCACCAAACAGGCCGATATCGGCGAGAAAGACGAAGGCTACGGCTTCCAGTGGTGGACGCACGACAACGGCCGCTTCGGCGCCTACGGCATCTTTGGCCAGTCAATCACCATCGACCCGAACCGCCGCACCGTCATCGTCATCCTGTCCGCATGGCCCAATGCCACGGGCCTCGCCCACTCACAGGCGCGCGGCGGCGTGTTGAAACAGGTTGCCGATGCGGTTGACGCCGAAGCTCAAGCCTCCAACGCCACGTCCCAGTAAAGAAAGTCGAGCCAGCTCTTGTGCAGGGTCTGGGGCGGGAATTTCCGGCCCGCTTCCTGAAGCTGCCATGTGGTGGGGCGCTCGACCTTGCGGCGCAGGGGCATCTGCGCCTGTAGCGGGGTCCGCCCGCCCTTCCTCAGATTGCACGGACCGCAGGCGGTCACGATGTTGCGCCATGAGGTGATACCGCCCTGCGAGCGGGGCAGGACATGATCGAAGGTCAGGTCGTGGGACGTGCCCCGCTCTCCGCAATACTGGCAGCGGAAACCGTCGCGCAGGAACACATTGAAGCGGGTAAAGGCGGGACTGCGGTCCTGATCGATATAGGACTTCAGGCAGACCACACTGGGAAGCTGCATTTCCATCGAGGGGCTGCGGACCACGCGGTCATAGGTGGCCACCACCTCGACGCGGTCCTGCCAGACCGCCTTGATCACCTCTTCCCACGACCACAGCGACAGCGGGAAATAGGACAGGGGCCGGAAGTCGGCATTCAGCACGAGAGCCGGAAAACCCGAGGGCGAGCCAGTCAGGACCTGCATCGCGCAAGCCCTCCGGCACGGCAATCTATCGACGCAACAGGACTGAAGACACGTCTCCTTCCTTCGTCAGGACGAAGAAAGGTTAAACCTGATTCCCGCACATCACCATGACCTAAATATCATGGTTCTTTTATAGCCAAGCTTTAGAAACGCTGCGGCGTCGAGGGAAAGGCCGGAAGGCTCCAGCCCTTGAGGATGGCCCCCGCACGCAGAGCCAGACCGGCCACCACCGCAATCGCCACCGCCCACCACGTCGGCACGCTGACCGCCTTAAGCGCTACGAACAGGGTCGCCGAGAGCAGCGCCGCGGTGATGTACAGCTCGCGGCGCAGCAGGATCGACGGCTGGTGCGCCAGCACGTCGCGCACGATGCCGCCGAACGACGCCGTCAGCGCCCCCATGACAATGCAGATCAGCGGTGCCGCGCCATAGGACGCCGCCTTGGCCGCCCCCAGCACGCCGTAGGCCGCCAGACCGATGGCATCCAGCCACAACAGGGCGCGGAAACGCCACGTCCGCGCACCGATCACCCACACGCCCAGCGCCGCCACCAGACAGATGGCGATGTACCACCAGTCCTTCACCCAAAAGACCGGAGCCCCGATCAGCAGATCACGAAGAGTACCGCCGCCAACCCCGGTAAAGGCCGCGAAGAAGGCAAAGGTCACAAGGTCATGCTTCTGACGCGCGGCAGCCAGCGCGCCGGTCGCGGCAAACACCGCCACACCGGCAAAATCCAGCAACGGCAGTACATTTTCCGGTCGTGCCAGTTCGGTCGTCGCGCTCAGCGGTGTCACATCAATCCTCCGGCGCACCCTGATCGCGCCAAATCCCATCCATAACATGCTGGCAGGATTTGTCCGTCCCTACAAAAGACGGGGCGGATCACCCCTGATCCATCCGCGGGATTTCACCGCGCTTCACTCCCCCGTACCAATACCAGAGCATCTGTGCGGCGACGGAGCGATACGGTGCCCACGCACGCGCCACCTCATAGAAATCGCGCTCTTTCAGCCGCGTCTCCTGCCGGTCCGCCCAGCGCCACGCCTCCTGCAGGGCGACATCGCCCGCCGGAAACACATCCACCCGACCTTCGCAGAACATCAGGAATGTCTCGGCGGTCCAGCGGCCCACCCCCTTGATAGCCGTCAGGGCCGCTATCGCCGCCCCGTCGTCCAACCGTTCCAGGTGGTTGAAATCGATACGGCCCTCGGTATGCGCCCGCGCAATCTCGTGGGCATAGCGGGCCTTCTGCCCTGACAGGCCCAAAGCACGCAGCGCCTCGACCTCCATCGACAGGACACGTCCGGGTGTGATCTCGCCCAATCCCTCGCCCACGCGGCGCCAGATGGAAGCCGCAGCCGCCACCGAAACCTGCTGTTCCACAATCATGCGAAACAGCCCCTCAAACCCTCCGGTGCGCAGACGCCACTCCAGCGGCGGGGTTGACCGGTGGATCATCTCCAGTCGCGGATCCAGCCGTGCCAGCACTTCGCGTGCCTCGGCCAGACGCAGGGTCAATCGCTCAGCCTGCCGCTGCCTGTCGTGTGTCAAATGCCCGCCTCCTCATGCCCAATGGATAAACGAACAGCACCTGGTCCCTTGTCACGCTCGACACCATCAGGTGCCGCGACTAGCGTCTACCTTATGATCAGCCTGTCCGAACTCTTGCACCCCATCACGCCGGAGGCGTTCTACGCCCAGTATTACGACCGGCAGCCCCTGCATATTCCGGCAGATGGTACGGTTCGGAAAGACGCTATGTTCGGATGGGACGACTTCAATGAAATGTTGAACCGTCCGGGTCAGTGGACGCCTCGATCGCTTAAACTGGTGCACAATACCCAGCCCGTCCCGATGGACAGGTATTGCAGCGAAGTCCTGACCGGACAGGGGCGGATGCCCCGTCCCGACCCGAGAAAAATCGAGCTCTTCCTCGCCCAGGGGGCCAGTCTGGTGGCTGACGATGTTGGCCCGCTGCATCCGGCCATCGCACAGCTGAGCGTGGCCCTGTCACAGGAGTTCGCCGCCCAGATCGGGGCCAATGTTTATTGCTCGTTCAAGAATGTTCAGGCTTTTGGCCCACATCTGGACCTGCACCACGTCTTCGCCGTCCAGGTCGAGGGCGAGAAGGTCTGGCGGCTGTATCGCAACCGCATGGCCGATATCGTCGAACTGCCCGTCAGCGGCAGCGACGTGCCCCAGTGGTACCGCGCCAACTGCGGGCCTGTGGTTCAGGAGATCACTATGAAGGCAGGCGATGTCCTTTATCTGCCGCGCGGGTGGTTCCACGACGCCCTGGCCAAGGATGGCCCGTCGCTGCATGTCACCTATTCGGTGAGCCCGCTGTATGGCCGCATCCTTTTCAGCCTGCTTGAAAATGCGGCCCTTCAGGACGGCGAATTCCGCCAGTATTTCCCGCACGCCGCCAAGGACGGAGGACGCGCGCTGCAAGCCCACCTGACCCGACTGGGACAAAAACTGGCGGCGATTTGCGCACACCCCGCGTTCCGTGACGAAGTGGCTATGGCCCAGAACCGGCTGGTACCACGCCCCGGCCGTTTCAACCTGCCTGACGTGCCCGGACTGACGCTGTATCAGGTCCAGCCCATGACCCCGCCCGCCTTTAGCGGGCCAGTGGTCCATGCCATGCAGCATGCCTATTCGCTGCGCGAGTTCACTTTGGAAAACATCATTGCCCTGTTCGATTTCGTGCCCGAGAGCGACATCCGCGCCGCCGTCGAGAAAGCTGTGGCAACGGGCTCTTTGAAGCGTATCTAGAGCCTATGTTCGCCACCCGATTTGCGCCCTCTCCCACCGGCCGCCTGCACAAGGGACATGCCTTTTCCGCCCTGACGGCCTATCGGGCCGCGCGTGATGACGGCGGGCGCTTCATCCTGCGCATCGAGGACATAGACCCCACCCGCTGCAAACCCGAGTTCGAGGGCGGCATCTTTGAAGACCTGATGTGGCTGGGTCTGGACTGGGAAACGCCTGTCCGCCGCCAGTCCGACCATCTGGATGACTATTCAAAAGCCGTAGAACAACTGCGCCAGCGCGGTCTGGTCTATCGCTGCTTCCGTACCCGCAAGGAGATACTGGATGGCATCGGCCACGCTCCGCATGGCACCGCCGAAGCCGTTCGCCCCGGTCCCCACACACCGGACGAAGAGGCCGAACTGCTGGCCACGGGCAAACCGTTCGCATGGCGGCTGTCGCTGGATGCGGCGCGGGACGCCATCGGCGGCGCTGCGTGGGACGCCCTGTCTTTCTTCGAAGAAGGCCACGGCCCCGATGGCGAGCACGGTCGCATGAAGGCCCGGCCCGAAACGGCAGGTGATGTGGTGTTGGCCCGCAAGGATGCCGGCGCGGCCTACCATCTGGCTGCCGTCCATGATGACGCCCTGCAAGGCATCACCCACATCATCCGCGGTGTCGATCTGTTCGAGGCTACCCATATCCAGCGCCTGATCCAGACCCTGTTCGACTGGCCGGAACCTGTCTACCGCCACCATCGCCTGCTGACGGGGCCGGATGGCCACCGCTATGCCAAGCGGGACGGCTCGGTCACACTCAAGGCCCTGCGCGACGGTGGCCTGACAGCCCCTGCCCTCAAGGCCGATATCGGTTTCTGACAATAAAAAACGCGGAAGACCCCGAGGCCTTCCGCGTTTTCTGCATAAACCTTTTCAGGTCCGGATACGTGGGTTCTTAGAGAACCTTCAGTTCCACTGCAGCGGTTTTGCCGCGCTGGTTTTCCAGCTCGTACTCGACCTTGGTGTTGTCATCCAGACCAGCCAGGCCAGCCTTTTGAACAGCGGTGATGTGGACGAAAACGTCCGAACCACCGTCGTCCGGTTGAATGAAACCGTAACCCTTGGTCGGGTTGAACCACTTGACCGTGCCGGTCGCCATATTGCGTCTCCATTGAACGCGTTTTCCAGGCAGTCATCCCGAGGGACAACCGTCAGTCCATCTGGACAACCTCGTTCGACTAAGGAGCGAGACGCGAGTTTGGACCCCACGCGATATCCGGACTGCAAAAACGTTGTCACTTGCTATTTGCGAGCGGTCAACTGAAATGATTCCGTTATTTTTAGTTCGCACCCGCCGAATTCAGCATTTCTCTTATCAGCGCGGAACAGGCCGGACCGCCTTTGTCGGCATCATTCGAGACTGTGACAAAGGCCATTTTCCGGGTCGGAGCCAGGACTGCGGTGGCGAACCACATGGTATTTGAGCCATTGTGGACGAACGCCGGTCCCTGTGCCCACGCCTTTACGCCCGGCGCGCCCCAGCCCAAGGCATAGACCTCTCCCGCCAGCGGCGTCAGCAGGTAGGACAGCGACCCGCCGGACAGCCAGCCCGGCGTCATCATGGCATTCAGGAACCGTCCATAGTCATCCAGATTCATGTGGACCGTCCCCGCAGGTCCCAGAACAGCGGGGTTGTCGGACTGGATCGTGGCCGGATCAACCGCCGTCCCCGCATCGGTATGGCCCCATGGCTGATCGCCCTTGGGCGCACCAAAGCCGCCGCTGCCGATGCCCAGCGGCTCAAACAGCTCGGCCTGCATCAGGGCCTCCCACGTCTGGCCGCCCAATCCCTCGAGCAGGGCACCGGCCAGGATGTAGTTGGCGTTGCCATAGCTATAGGTCCCCAACGGCCCGTCCGGAGCCGCCGCCAGCACCGACGCCAACATCGCGTGGCGCTGTACTGTCGGGGGATCCTTGCTGAAGGCCGCGGTCATTATCCATTGGGGCGTGACATGGGTCTGGTCATACAGACCCGCGCGGTGACGCATCAGATCCTCGACGGTGCGATCGCTCCACCCCCCGTGAACCGTCAGACCGGGATAGGCGCGGGACACCACATCAGGCAGCGGTTCATTCCACGCGACCTTGCCCTGTTCGACAAACCGCGCCCAGACAGCGGCGGTCATGGCCTTGGAATTGGATCCCAAATGCCATTTGTCGGTCAGCGACACCGCTTCATTGCCGCCTGCACGGCGCAGCCCCGCCGCGCCCTTCCACACCAGTGACCCGTCACGCCAGATCGCCCCGGAAAGTGCGGCCGGCTTATGAGTGGTCAGGGCCCTGTCCAGGGCGGCATCAAGATCCGCCTCCCGGGCAATGGCCCATCGCGGGAGAACGGTGGCCGCACCGGCAAACAGTCCAGCGCCCAACAGCAGGCGACGGTCAGGGTTTTGCAACGCGGCGGCGCGAACATCAGGATATTTGCTCATGCGGCCATGCTTGACCATCGCTTAGGATAAGCAAAGTTAAGACGCTGTAATACGAAGTGTATCCGCACACCGGAAAGGCCGCCCATGTCCAAAGACTATGAAGCCGAACTCGAAGCCTTGCAGATCCAGATTGTAGAGACGCAGGCCCGCGGTATCGAAGAAGGGCGCAGGACCCTGATCATCTTCGAGGGACGCGACGCCGCCGGAAAGGATGGTGCCATCAAGCGCCTGACCGAGAACATGGCCCCGCGAAACACCCGCGTCATCGCCCTGCCCAAACCGACGGAGCGCGAGACGACCCAGTGGTATTTCCAGCGTTATGTCGCCCATCTGCCCGCAGCGGGCGAGACGGTAATCTTCAACCGTTCGTGGTACAACCGTGCGGGCGTAGAGCCTGTGATGGGCTTCTGCACACCGCAACAGCACGCAGACTTCTTACGCGATGTCGAGGACTTCGAGCGGCTGCTGGCCCACTCGGGTATCACCATCATCAAGCTGTGGCTGGACATCAGCCGCGAGGAGCAGGCCGAACGTCTGTCGGAGCGCGAGAACGATCCGATCAAACGCTTCAAGGTCTCGCCGATGGACAAGGAGGCACAGGCCCGCTGGGACCTCTATTCCAAGGCCCGCGATGAAATGCTGGCCACCACCAGCTTTGATTTCGCACCGTGGACGGTCATCAAGACGGACAAGAAGAAGACAGCTCGTTTGAATATCATCCGGCACATCCTGCATGCCGTGACCCAATCAAAGATCAAGGTCGAGAAGCCGGACACCTCGGTGGTGCTGTCGGCAAAGGCGGCCAAGGGCAAGCTGAACCCCTGACCGCCTCCTGATCCTATCTGTCTTCGTCGTCGTTGAGGCCTTCGACCTCGACGACGGCCGGCGCGTCGGAATTCGAAGGCTGTCCGACCAGTCCACCCAGAATGCTGCTGACCTGATCGGTCGGTCCGGTACCTTCGGCGGCACTGGTTTCCAGTGCCGTCGCGCGTGCCTGAAGCGCGGCCAGCGCCGAGACACGCGGATCGTCCTGAGGCAGTTCAGCCCCATCGACATGGCGCTGTTTCAGCTCCTCGACCAGTTCGGCAAATCGGGCACTGTCGATATTCTCGCCCTGCTCGAACAGGTTGATGGCCTCTTCCAGCGCTTCCTCCCACGAACGTTCACCGTTGTCGTTTTGCGGCGTGCTCAGAGTATCAGCCATCTTAAAGCGTCTCCTTGAAAAGCGGGCTTGCCGTCTGTCGGCAGGTCTTCCCCTTCCAAATGGCAGCCTGTGCCCTCGGGTTCCGCTTTTCAACCGAGAGTTAACCCCTATGGCTCAGCTTCGACTTGCGGGTTCCCCGTCCACAGCGCAGCGAAAGGTCGCCGATGTCTTCCATCCTGACCCAGAACTACCGCCGTCAGCGTGACCACTTCCAGCCGGAAGACATGGATCCGCAGGAACAGCGCCGCCTGCGCGGTCTGCTGGAACAGATCGACTATACCGCCTGGGTGGCCAACCGCGAGGTCATCGGCCAGAGCCTGGGCGAGGCTGATCCAGCCCATTTCGAGAAACTGGCTGTCCTGACCGCCCAGGCCCGCTCACGCTGGGCCGCCGAGGCTTTACGACTGGTGCATTCCGGCTCTCCGGCCACACCCGATCAGGTCGCGCGACTGACATCGGCCCGCGTCGCCTATGAAGAACTGGCCGAGGCTTATGAGGCCCTGCGCCGTATGGTCGAGCGGGGCTACCTGCCGATCAAACCTGCCCCGCCGCCTCCGGTCTAGGCCGCCGGACCATCAGTCCAGACGGGTCGGGCGGGTCACCACCGGCGCGTTGGGATCGGTCTCCACAGGACGCGCAGCCGTTGGCGGCGGCCCCTGGACGACGGGAGGCTGAACAGGAGGCGTCACAACGACCACAGGATCAGGTGTCGCGACCGGCGCACGTGCAGCAGGCGTCGCGTCGACTGCACCCTGCGTTTCAGACGGCACCGGGCGTGAAGGCGTAGCCGCCGGAGTAGGCGCAGGCGTTGGGGCCGGACGGTTCTCCGCCGCAGGGCGCACGGGTTCACGAACGGCAGGCGCGGTTGCAGCCGGCACTTCCGGTACATCCACCGCTGCCGCTGGGGGCGCGGTGTCCGA
>NZ_DJFS01000017.1 GCF_002432125.1 Brevundimonas sp. UBA5866 | reverse complement strand
GGGTCTGCTGATCAAATGGCGCTGGAAGTTGAAGGTGTTGTAGATCGCGGCGTGGGTGGTGAGAAATCTCTGGGCTGAGGCTTGGGATTTGAACCTATGATGCTGCCGCTCCCGTCGTCGGATCGGCAGATGTGAGTTCTCAACACGGTTGTTGTCACGAAGCCTGCCAGGGCGATGCAGATGGCGCAGTTCCAACTGATCGAGTGCCGCACCGTACGAGGCCAACCCGTCCGTCGTGATGGTTTCTGGCTCGACCGGTTGATTGCGCAAAAGACGTCTGATCAGCTTCAAAGCCGCCTCTGTGTCCCGCTGGCGCTGGACAACGACGTCTAAAACCTCGCCTTCGTCGTCGACTGCGCGCCACAGATACATGCGCCGTCCTCCGATCTTGCAGACCATTTCATCGAGATGCCAACGGCCTGTCGGAGGCACTCTCCGCTTCTTCAGCCGCCGTGCAATCAGAGGCCCGAACTTGATCGTCCAGCACCGGATCGTTTCGTAGCTGACGTCAATTCCGCGTTGCGCCATCAGTTCCTCGACGTCGCGGAAGCTAAGATTAAAGCGAAAGTACAACCACACGGCATGACGGATCACTTCGCCTGGAAAGCGGTGTCGCTTAAACGATAGCGGTTTCATAAAACGCCTTCTCCACCAATGGCTTGCAGCCTTCGAAGTGGAGCACCTTTAGCGTTATACTGACAGCACCCCGGCTCGGGCCCCGCCCCCATAGGCCTGTCGCAAAAACAGCCTGCGCAAGCGCAGGCTGTTCGAAACGTCGCGGTGGAAAGGCGCTTACGCCTGGATGCGCCGATGCCCCTTGTCGACTTGGATGCGGTGTGTGCTGGCGACCGTCTCGTCGCGTTGCTTCGTGGTGTTGAAGAATATCCACTCGCTCTCGACACGGTGCGGCTTCACGTCCAGCATCATATAGCCGCGCCCATGGGTCTGGGCCCATGCCATCTCGGGATTGGTTTCGACGAAACCACGCGCGACACGGGCGTGATCGACGCCCATCTGACGCTCCATACCGTTGGACGTTACAGCCTGTCCCGCGAACTCAACGCCCGCCGGACGCCCGTCTTCGGACAGGGAATAGGCCCATGCATTATGGCTGTCGCCCGACAGTACGACGAGATTGGCATCGGCCTCTTGCGCCGCCTTCAGGAAACGCGAGCGCGCCTGAGGATAGCCATCCCAACGGTCCATCCACATCGGCAAGCCCACCGCGCCAGCCCGCGCCGCATTCATATAGCTGTTGCGAGCACCGTTACTGACGTCGCTCCGCAACCAGCTAACAGCTTCCTGCGGCATGACTGTACGACCCATGATGCAGGCCATACCCACAAGTTGCCACGCCGAGGAACGGGCATTGCGGCGGAACTCCCGCTCGATCCAGGCCTCTTGAGTGGAGCCCAGCATGGAGGCGGTCGGGTCCATCCATTCGCCATCGCGGAAGTTCGACAGCGCGGTCGCCGTACCTCCACGATAGGCAGCACCGATATCCGCCTGACGGGTCCGGCCGATCAGGCGCGATTCCGTGCGGTACAGGGTCGCCAGCTCACCGATATGATAGGCCTTCCACGGCTCCTCGGAGATCGGCATCCATTCCAGATAGGCCTGAACGGCGGCCGCACGGCGGGTTGCCCAGTCGCCCTCGTTGGCCTGATGGTTTTGCGCGCCGCCTTCCCAACTGTCGTTGGTGGATTCATGGTCATCCCACACACAAACCATCGGGGCCGAGGCATGAAGCGCCTGAACGTCGGGGTCGGCCCGATAGCAGGCAAAGCGCAGGCGGTAATCGGCCAGCGCGACCATCTCGTGATCATGCGCGGGCAGGACAACGCGCTCGGCGATGCGGTCCGCGTCTGAATAAGAGGCTATGCCGTATTCATAGATGTAGTCGCCGACGTGCAACCACAGATCCACGTCCTCGCGCTTGGACGCATGGGCATAGGCGTTGAACCAGCCCATCGGCAGGTTGGAGCACGAGAACACCCCCATGCGGAAATGCTCGGCCTTGCCTTCCGGCAAGGTGCACATACGGCCTGCGCTCGAATAGCTGCCATCAGGGCCCACAAAGCGGTACCAATAGGTCGAGCCAGCGGCCAGACCGTCGACGGTCACCTTTACGGTCCAGTCGCGATAGCCGCCGGTGCGCACCCGCTCGCGGTGCTGGATGCGATTGAAGCTCCGATCCGTAGACACTTCGACATCGAGCGTCACCTCGCTGCCCTGACCGGACGGTACATAGCGCGTCCACAAAAGCATGCTGTCGGATGCAGGCTCGCCACTGGCAACGCCATGGGTAAAGCCGGTGGCCGCCAGCACCTGCTGGGCCATCGCAGCACCGCCGGGCAAACCCAGAGCCATCAAACCCAGACTTCCGCCGAGCACCAAACGGCGACGGTCAAGCAGTAGTGTCATTTGCAATCCCGAGATTAATAACGGGGCGATGTCCGGCATCTGCCCCTATTGGCACTGTGGCCGCACGACGGTGATCGCGCGGCCACAGCTGTTCAGAGGTCAGAGCGGTTTAGAAAACGCCCTTGATGCCGATGTTCCACATCGAGCCATAGACGGTGTACTGCTGCACACGGTCGCGCTCGTTCGAGTAGATGATGTCCGGCGAGTTGAAAATGTTGCGGCCAGCCAGCATCAGATCGAAGTTGTCGTTGATCTTATAGTTGACGCTCACGTTCCACAGCTCGCGGGCGGTATGGTACAGGATGCCGTTGTTGGCCGTGGTCGGCGTGTTGTTCAGACCGCTGACACGGTACTTCGACTGCCAGTTGCCATTCAGGTTGAAGTCGAACCGGCCGATCTGGTAGCGCACGCCCCAGTTTGCCGACTGTTTTGGCGTGCCCTGACGCTCGCCATCCGGATCCAGATAGGTGATCGAGGCATTCACCCCCAGCCCCTTCCATACTCCCGGCAGGAAGCTCAGTTGCTGGTTGTACTCGGCCACATAGCCGCGGTTGGTGCTGGTACCCGGCAGGTTCTGCGCGCTGCGGAAGGTATAGCCTGCATATTCATTCGAATCGAAGCCGACATCCTCCGGGTTCACCGTCATGCCGGTGACCTGCATATCTTCCATATCCAGCTGATAGGCCGACAAGCCGATCAGGCCCGAAGCGGGCAGATAGTACTGCAGGCTCAGATAGTATTTGGTCGAACGCTCCGGCAGCAGTTCGGGGTTCGGCACGGTGACCATCATGGTCTCGTCATTGACCGAAACCACGCCACCCAGATTGCCGTAGTCCGGACGCAGGATCGACTGGCTGAACGAGGCCTGACCCACCAGACGGTCGGTGAAGTCAAACTTCGCACCACCGCTCCAGAACCAGTCGTCGTACTGGCCCTTGCGATCCTGATAGGTGCCGTTGTTGTACTGGTACATCAGCCCTTCGACGGTGCTGACGGACAGGCCAGCCTCCGTCACTTCCTTGACAGGACGGATGACGGCAACACGCGCTGCGGTCTCGGTGTTTTCATAGCGCAGACCGAGGTTGAAGCGCGCGCGCCCAGCATCGGCATTGCCTTCGAAATAGGCCGAGGTGATGTCTTCCTGAACGCGCTTGTTGTTATCCAGACGGCGCTTCAGATTGCCCACTTCGTCAGGAACGAAATAGTCCGGATGCTCGCGGTAGATGTCGTACATCCCGTAGTTGCTGTCGGCGCGCCAGCCTTGGGTGTTCATATTACCGGCATCGAAGCCGATGATTTCGAAGCGGTATTTCTGGGTGGCAGGCACACCGGCCTCAGGCGACATCTGGCTCAGATCGCCGTTCGGGCCCACATACTGGAACTGCTGCCACGAGCCTTCGTTCGTGGCCCAGTCATTTGAGCGGCTACCGAGGCCGGCCATCAGCGTATATGGGACATTGCCCAGATTGAGGCGCTTCTTCACGTCGAAGTTCAGCGACATCATCTCGTTCTTGGCGTCGGACTCTGCCGTGCGGATGTTGTTGCCGATATCCATATCGCGGTTGAAGCTGGCCGGATCACCCCACGGGCGGCCCGCCGTCTGCGTCAGGTACCAGGCGTTCGAACGCGGGCTGTCACGCTCCATCAGGAAGCCGATCCCAGTCAACTGGGTATCGGTACGCTGGAAGAAGCCCTTGCTGGTGTCGCGGAAGTTGAACTCGGCACCCGACAGGCTACCGCGCAGAGCCGCTTCCCAAGTCTCGCCCTTGTACTCGAGTTTCGGCGCGATCAGATAGGTCGGCGTACCGGCATAACGGTGCGAATAACCGGTATAGAGGCGGGTGTTGCGACCATCCGGATTCACTTCGATGCGGGTGCCGGTCGAGTCCGGCGTGGTATACGAGCGGCTGGTCGTGCCGAAGTTCAGATAGGTGTACTGGTTGAAATACTCGACGTCATAGAACGAGTAGTTGCTGCGCAGCGAAAACACCAACTGGTCGGTGAACTGGTAGTCCAGCGCCAGATTGGCCGCCGTACGCGAGGTCATCTTTGGCCCCGGACGCCACATCACCTGGTACGGGATCACACGGCCGTCCGGCAGGTAGGACCAATCGGTCTGGATGCGGTCCTGCTGCACATAGTTGGCATTGTGGCTGGCACTGAACGCCAGACCCAGACGGCCGTCCATATAGACGTCTGCATAGCTGAACTGGGCCGACGGGAAGATGCTGGAGTGCTTCTTGTCGTCCGGCATATAGTGAGGCGACAGGGCCGAGTCAGAGGTCGCCACGCCACCAAGCTGGAAGCGGATCTGGCGTTCCGGAAGCTGGAATGCGTAGCGGCTGCGCAGATTGATGCTGCCGCCCGGCGAGTCCGCATCCATACTGGCCAACAGGGTGTGGTTCAGCTCGATCATGTCGATGCCGGTAATCGACATCTGTTCGAACGAGTTCTGACGGCCCGAATTGTTGTTGGACGTGGCCGTCGCCATACGCGCGCCGTCCATGGTGAAGGTCGAGTATTTCGGCGGCAGACCGCCAATGCGCACCGCCGTGGCGTCCACCTCGGTGTAATCCAGCGACAGGCCCGGCATGGACTTCATAAACTCGCCAACGTCGCCCATGGTCAGGGCACCGAAGTTGTCGGCAGGCACCACGTTCTTGGCGTTCATGGCCACGCGGCGTTCCATCAGGGCCTTGGCCTGACCACCGCGCGCAGCCGTGACCACAACCTCGTCCACCGTCGCGACAGCGTTACCGCCCGCCGACGACAGGGCGGATAGCTGCACATCCGCCGTTGCGGTCTGACCAGCGGCAACCGTCACCTCCGCAAGGCCATCTTGAAGACCGGCATAGCGCACGATCAGCGTAGCCGAACCTGCGGGCACGCCGCTGAGGCGGAACAGGCCGCTGTCTTCGGTATAGGCCACGATATTGGTGCCCGCGACACGCACTTCGGCGTTGCGGATATATTCGCCCGACACGGTGTCGAACACGCGGCCGCGCACCGCGCCGGTATCGACCTGAGACTGTGCCACGACCGTGTCGGCCATCGCGACCTGGGGCAGAGCGACGGCGCACGCCGCCGTCACAGACGAGAGGATGGCAAGTGCACGCAGGCTGACGCCAGACAGATGGAAAGAACGCGCTTTCATTGAAAACACTCGAACGATTGAAAAATGGATTGGGAAAGAGGTCACCCTGCCGAGGCAGGGTTTGGCCTCAACGGGACGTCGGGGGGGTCACGGGAAGGAATGGCTGGTCGGGATTTCCCGTCCAGCGCATCAGGGCGATGTCGGCGGTCTGGGCACCGCGACCGCCGGAGTTGACGGCCAGATAGAAAAGGCCATCCCCGACAGGCTCCAGTCCGACATCGGATTTCTGGTTCCAGCCCCGAATACCGGTAGCGGGATCGCGCAGACCGTCATCGGCGAGCGGCAACAGCAGCCCCTGCTCCCAGCCGTTTCCGTCGGCAGCGAGCACGCCGACAAGGTCGCCCATGACCGGTCGGGCATCCGCCTCGACGGCAAACATCAGATAGTTCGGAAAGTGCGGCTTGCGGCCAGCATAGACACCCATGAACCAGCGCTGGCTGGCGGCGTCATAGGCCAAATTCTGCACGCCGTAAGTGGTGTTGCCGGTGCGGACAAAATACTTGCCGCCGTGGGTTGTTGGGCCGCTGCGGTGCGGCTGGCTTTCGACCAACGGACGCGCCAGCTCATCCCAGCCCGACACATCGTACTGAAGCAGCACCTGATGATCGTTATCGGTGCGGCCCGTGTGGCTATAGATGCCATAGCCCACGGTCAGGAGTTGCGGACCATCTTTTGATCCGAAGCGCGGGCCGAAGGCCACGCCATCGATGCCCGATGCGCCATAGCGATGATCCGGTGTCTCGGCGATGTTGCCGTCGAACCGGCCATTGCCGTCCATGTCGGCGGCGTAGTCCCTGCCCACCTCTGCGAGATGAACGGTCTGGAAGGGCGACGCAGCCGCCGAAACCCCAACACGATCCAGACCCGCCACGTCGATGACGGCAATATAGAAGGCTTCGTCGGCCTTATACTCCAGCGAGCCGTAGAGCTTCCCGTTCTCGGGGTTGAACGCCAGATCGCCGAGGTGCCCCGTCCAGCCGACCAGCGTCCCCACGAGGTTGCCTTGGAAGTCGTATTTGGCCAGCAGATCGGTGAAGGAATAATAGATGAAACCGTTGACGCGATCGATGGCAATGCCCTGCACATGACCGGCATCCCATGTGCCGCCATTCTGGGTCAAAGGCAGCGCTGTCGCGGCGATCTCGCGAGCCTCGGCCGTAGAAGTCTGAATGCCTGCCAGCGACGTCCCGAGGATCATTAAGGCCGGAACAATCGATCTGATTTGGTTACGCGGTACCATGAACGCCCCCTCTACTAAGGCGACGCTTAGCCAGCGTTCACGAAGCTAAATGCAAAGCTCGGAGAATTCGGAACGACAGTCGCGCGAAAGAACCGTGTCTGTTAATCCGTTCAAAGAAATACCCGCGAGATGCGAGGATTGCGTCCCTGACCAGCCCATCCGCCGCTCAGGGACGCGCAACCAAGAAAACTCACGCCGGCAGGCGCGTCAGTTGGCCGGCTTTTTCAACACGATACCCTGCCAGGGCGCTGACAAGTTAATCGGTCTGAGCAAAAATCAGACCTCCCCTTGCCGATTTTAGACCATTTGCGTCGCTGCCGACCAAGCGGTTTCGGCCTGACGTCGCAGTACGCGAAGACCGGGTCGAGAAATCAGAGGCGCTGTCAGCTTAACTGAGCGAAGCCGAAAGCCCCCTAGCCTGCTCATTTTCAGACGGTAGCCGCCGCCCAAGCGGTATCAGCATCGGCGCGAAAGCGACGAAGTGTGGATCTGCTGATGAGATGGCGCTGGATGTTGAAGGTGTTGTAGATCGCCGCGTGCGTGGTGAGAAATCTTTGCGCTGAGGCTTGGGATTTAAACCGTCGCTGCTGCCGCTCTCGTCGCCGGATCGGTAGATGAGAGTTCTCGCCACGGTTGTTATCTCGCAGTCGGCCGGGTCGGTGAAGATGCCGCAGTTCCAACTGCTCAAGCGCCGCACCGTACGATGCCAGCCCATCCGTTGTGATGGTTTCCGGCTCGACAGGTTGGTTGCGTAAAAGACGTTTGATCAGCTTCAAAGCCGCCTCTGTGTCCCGCCGACGCTGGACGATGACGTCTAAAACCTCGCCTTCGTCGTCGACTGCGCGCCACAGATACATGCGTCGGCCACCGATCTTGCAAACCATCTCATCAAGATGCCAACGGCCTGTCGGGGGCACTCTCCGTTTCTTCAGCCGCCGTGCAATCAGAGGCCCGAACTTGATCGTCCAGCACCGGATCGTTTCGTAGCTGACGTCTATTCCGCGTTGCGCCATCAGT
>NZ_DJFS01000032.1:391-4472 GCF_002432125.1 Brevundimonas sp. UBA5866 | reverse complement strand
ACGGCCCTGGCCGCACAGGCCGCCGCCCGCGTGGCCCAGCTCAATGGCGCCACCACTTCGCCGGCCACCCCGCCAACGGCCACCACTCCACCGGCACCGGCTTCGCGCTAACCCAAAAGTCGACGCATAAACTTTATCCTTGAGGGCGTAGTCTTGGGGCTCGCCTCGTCCTATGTATCGGCAGACATGTCAGACCATACCCACGTCCGCCCGTGGCGCCATATCGAGCGCCGCAAGAGCCGCCAGATCCGCGTCGGCAATGTGCTTGTCGGTGGTGACGCCCCGATCAGCGTCCAGTCGATGACCAACACCCCGACCTCGGATGCCAATGCCACGATCAACCAGATCCGGCAGCTGGAAGAGGCGGGNNGCCGATATCGTGCGCGTGTCCTGTCCGGACGTGGAATCCACCGAGGCGTTCAAGACCATCGCCAAGGCGGCCAAGGTGCCGCTCGTGGCCGACATCCATTTCCACTACAAGCGCGGCATCGAGGCCGCCGAGGCGGGCGCCGCCTGCCTTCGCATCAATCCGGGCAATATCGGCTCGAGCGAGCGCGTGAAGGAAGTCATCAAGGCCGCGCGCGACAACGGCTGCTCCATGCGGATCGGCGTGAACGCCGGATCACTGGAACGCGAGCTGCTGGAAAAATACGGCGAGCCCTGCCCCGATGCCATGGTGGAAAGCGCGCTGAACCATGCCCGCATCCTTCAGGACAACGACTTCCACGAGTTCAAAATCTCGGTGAAGGCGTCCGACCCCTTCCTGACAGTCGCCGCGTATCAACAGCTGGCCGAGGCTATCGACTGTCCGCTGCACCTCGGCGTGACCGAGGCCGGTCCGCTTCGCACCGGCACCATCAAGTCCTCGATCGGTCTTGGCTCCATGCTGTGGTCCGGTATCGGTGACACCATCCGCGTGTCTCTGGCCGCCGATCCGGTGGAAGAGATCAAGGTCGGCTTCGATATCCTCAAGTCGCTGGGCCTTCGCCACCGCGGCGTGAACATCATCGCCTGCCCGAGCTGCGCCCGTCAGGGCTTCAACGTCATCGAGACGGTCGCCATCCTCGAGGAAAAGCTGGCCCACATCGCCACGCCGATGAGCCTGTCGATCATCGGCTGTGTCGTGAATGGCCCGGGCGAGGCCCTCTACACCGACGTCGGTTTTACCGGCGGGGGCGCAGGGTCCGGCATGGTCTATCTGAACGGCAAGATCGCCCACAAACAGGCCAACGACGGCATGATCGACCACATCGTGGAACTGGTTGAAGAGAAAGCCGCTGAACTGGATGCAGCCCGTAAGGCTGCGGAGGCAATCCAGCCCTAAGCTTTCAAGGAGCTCTTCCAATGAGCCTGTTGCGCACACTGTCCCTGACGGCGCTGCCCGTCATCCTGTTGGGGGCCTGTGCGCCCCAGCCTCAGGAAGAAATGACGCCGCGCGTTGGCATGCCCAACCCGGCCTCGGTCCACTGTACCCGTTCCGGCGGCCGTCTGGATATCCGCACCCAGGCCGATGGCGGCCAATATGGCGTATGCGTGTTCAATGACGGTCGCCAATGCGAGGAATGGGCGCTATTCCGTGACAACCGCTGCGTTGCACCGAAATAGGTTCAAGAGATGAAACTCTACATCACCACCCCTTCGCCATTCGCCCGCAAGGTCCGCATTGTCGCCCGCGAAAAGGGACTGTCCGAGCGGATCGAAGAGGTGGTGGTGGACCCCTATGGCAATGCGCCGGAGCTGCTGTCGACCAATCCGGTGGTGCAGGTCCCGACCCTGATCGCCGAAGATGGACAGCCCCTGAACGACAGTCCGGTCATCTGCGAATATCTCGACCGCCTCGGTGGCGGTGCCGACCTTCTGCCGCCGTCCGGTTCCGCCGAGTGGCTGCGTGTGAAACGTCTGGAGACGCTGGGCAATCAGGCGCTGGAAATGGGCGTCAAACTGGTGCTGGAAAAGCGCCGCCCCGAGAATGAACGCTCGGCCTCGTGGATCGAGCGCTGGACCACCAATATGGGCCGCACCCTGGATGCGCTCGAAGCCGAAGGCCTGTCGGCAGAACGCATCGACATCGGCACCATCACCGCAGGGATTGCCCTGACGTGGATCGGCTTCCGCCATCCGGACTATGACTGGAAGACGGGCCGCCCCAATCTGGTGGCCTTCCAACAGGCTATCGAGGCCCGCGACAGCTTCGTCGCCACCTTCCCGAAATAAGAAGAAAGGGAGCCGGTCCGGCTCCCTTTTTTATTTCAGGAACAGGTTCACGCCCTGGAAAATAGCCAGGCCGATCAGCAACAGACCGACGGCATAGCTCAGCACCTTGCGTGGCACCTTCTTGACGATCAGGCCCGCAAACGGCGCGGCGATCAGACCGCCGGCAACCAGTCCGCCAACCGCATAGGCATGGTTTTCCAGAGCGCCTGCTTCTTCCCAGTGGCCCGTGACCAAGGCCCAGACAAAGGTGGCCGAGACGGCCACCGTCAGGAAAAACTCTGCGGTGTTGACCGTGCCGATGGCCTTGCGCGGTTCCTGACCCGAGCCGATCATCGAAGAGGTCACCGTCGGTCCCCAGCCGCCCCCGCCGATGGCATCCAGAAAGCCACCGACCAGACCAAACGGGGCCGTGACCCAGCGCGGCAGGCGGCGCGGCTTCACGTCATGTCCCGCGCGCCACAGAATCCAGATGCCGATCAGGGCCAGATACAGAACCACGAACGGCTTGATCATGTCCCCGTCCACACCGGCCAGCACATAGGCCCCCAGAATGCCGCCGATCACACCGGCAATCATCAGGGGCAGGAACAGCCGCCAGTCGATGTTCTTGTGCGCCACATGGCTGGTGGCCGAGGCGGCGGTGGTAAAAACCTCAGCGGCATGGACACTGGCCGACGCCGTCGCGGGCGGCACACCCAGGGCCAGCAGGACAGAGGATGAAATCACGCCATAGGCCATGCCCAGCGCCCCATCGACCGCCTGGGCCAGAATGCCCACCAGCAGGAACAGCATAAAGGTTTCCAATAGTCCGTCTCCGCCGAGGGTCGCAGGTCCCGAACTAAAGTCCTAGCTGGCTGTTTCGATCCGGCTGATAGCGCCTAAAACATCATTGGCCGAGTAGGGTTTGATGATCATGGCGGCGGCGATGTCGGCGTGACGCGCAGCCTGTGACACATCGCCGGAAACAAAGATCACCGGAACACCCCAGCGGGCCTTGAGGTTCTTCGCCAGATCGATGCCCGTCGCCGCGCCGGACAGGTTGATGTCCAGCAGGGCAAGGTCGATCTGGTGCAGGGCTGTCGCGGCTTCGGCGGCCTCTGCGCTGTGGAACGGACCGATCACGCGATGTCCCGCCTCGTCCAGTGCTTCGGTCAGGGCGGCGGCGGCATCGACGTCGTCTTCGACGACCAGAACGTTTTTGGGTTCCTGGTTCATGTCAGGCTCCTGAAGGCTTTGGGCCGGGGCTTGTTTGATCAGCAGACCGCGCAGGCGCGGCCAGAGGGTTTCGGCGGGGCCGTCTGCGTTCAGATCGAATATCCGCGCCAGCGCCCTGAGTTCCGCATCCGCTTCCGGCGAAAGATTCCCTTTGTCCGCCCGTTCCAGCTTGTCGTCATACAGCGCGATCAGCCGACCGATGTCTTCGTCGGGCCAAACGCTCGCCTGTGAATTCTCTTTCGTCATATCCGCCATCCCCTGTCAGCAGGTCTGCGCCAGCCTTGTTAGGGGGGGAGGAGAAGGCTGCCACAGACGTGATTACAGTTAAGGAATGGCGGGGCGGCTGCAACATCACTGACGCGCTTGTGACGGCTCATCACAATTCGTCCATCGTGCCCGTGATCGCCTGCAGCATGGACTTTTCGTCTGTTGCCATCGTATTTGGGCGCGACCCAACCGCGGAGTGTTTCCTTGCGACTGCCACAGGCCCGTCTCGATCAGGTTCTTGACCGTTTCCACGAGGTGGAGGCCCGTATGGGTGCCGCCACGGACGGGGCCGAGATCGTGCGCCTCTCCAAGGAGCATGCCGAGCTTAAGCCGGTCGCGGATGCCGTGACCGTACTGGCGCGCGCCCGTCAGGAAATGAGCGATC
>NZ_DJFS01000032.1:0-313 GCF_002432125.1 Brevundimonas sp. UBA5866 | reverse complement strand
GTTCCGCATGTATTCGCGCTATGCCTCCAGCCTTGGCTGGCGCGTCGAAATCGACAGCGCCACCGAAGGCGAGGCGGGCGGCTACAAGGAAATCATCGCCACCGTCACGGGCGAGGGCGTGTTCGGCCGTCTGAAGTTCGAATCCGGCGTCCACCGCGTCCAGCGCGTGCCCGCGACCGAGGCCGGTGGTCGTATCCATACCTCTGCCGCGACCGTCGCCGTCCTGCCGGAAGTCGAGGACGTGGAGATCGAAATCCGCGACCAGGACATCCGCATCGACACCTACCGCTCGTCCGGTGCCGGTGGCCAGCAC
>NZ_DJFS01000037.1:28661-28884 GCF_002432125.1 Brevundimonas sp. UBA5866 | reverse complement strand
GGCCGAGCAGGGCGTGGACTATTTCACCATCCACGCGGGCGTGCGGCTCCAGCACATTCACCTGACCGCCGAGCGCGTGACGGGCATCGTGTCCCGCGGCGGCTCCATCATGGCTAAATGGTGCCTGCACCATCACCGCGAGAGCTTCCTCTATGAGCATTTCGAGGAGATCTGCGAGATCATGCGGGCCTATGATGTGTCGTTCTCGCTGGGCGATGGCCTG
>NZ_DJFS01000037.1:0-28462 GCF_002432125.1 Brevundimonas sp. UBA5866 | reverse complement strand
GGCGCGGCCATGATCGGCTGGTTCGGCACGGCCATGCTCTGCTATGTCACGCCCAAGGAACACCTTGGCCTGCCGGACCGTGACGATGTGAAGGTGGGCGTCATCACCTATAAGATCGCCGCCCACGCCGCCGATCTGGCCAAGGGGCATCCGGCAGCGAAACTGCGCGACGATGCCCTGTCACGCGCCCGCTTCGAGTTCCGCTGGGAGGACCAGTTCAACCTGTCGCTCGATCCGGATACGGCGCGATCCTTCCACGACCAGACCCTGCCTAAGGAGGCGCACAAGGTGGCGCATTTCTGCTCCATGTGCGGGCCGAAATTCTGCTCGATGAAGATCAGCCACGATATCCGTGACGCCGCCCGTGCCGAGGAAGGCATGGAGCAGATGGCGGCCAAATATCGTGATGGCGGCGATCTGTATGTGTCGGTGAAGGAACCGGCCTAAGGCCTGAAAACTTATCGGCCCCGTCGCATACTGCGGCGGGGCCGATGGGCATTCAGAGGGGGCGACGGTTGAGCAGGATCATCTTGTCCTCAGACATGTCATGCATGGTGTAGGGGATGCCGCCGACGCCGAAACCGGATTGTTTGCGCCCTGCAAAGGGCATCCAGTCGGTGCGGAAGGCGGTCGGGTCGTTGACCATCACCGCCGAGGCATCGAGACGCTCGGCCGCGCGCAGGGCCACATCGATATCCTGCGCAAACACACTGGCTTGGAAGGCGGTCGGCAGGGCATTGGCGCGGGCCACGGCCTCGTCAAGCTGATCATAGCCATAGACAGCCAGCACAGGCCCGAACACTTCCAACGTCGAGAGACGCGCCGTCTCTGACGGATTGACCAGCACCGCCGGATTGAGCGTGGTCTCGGACAGGCGCTCGCCGCCGATGGCCAGCTGTGCACCGCCGTCGACCGCTTCCTTGATCCATTCGCTGACGCGATCCGCCTCGCGCGGCAGGATCAGCGGGCCAACCTCGGTGTCCTTCAACGTCGGATCGGCCACGCGAAGGGCTTTTACGCGGCTGACCAGTCGCTCGGTGACATCCGACAGGATGTCGTTGTGCACATACAGGCGTTGGGTTGAAACGCACACTTGACCGGCGTGGTAATAGGCCCCCTTCACAATCGGCTCGATCACCTTGTCCAGCAGGGCGCTGCGGTCAACGATGGCCGGTGCCGCACCGCCGTGCTCCAGCGCCAGCCGCGTGCCCGCCGCCAGTTTGGACCGCAGCGACCAGCCCACCTTGGCCGAGCCGATAAAGCTGAGGAAGGCAATTCGCCCGTCGGTCGCCAGCGCCTGCGCCAGTTCATTGTCGGTGGTGATAAGGGTCTGGACCCAGTCTTCGGGCACCCCCGCCTCATGCACCAGTTCGACAAACGCGATACAGGACAGCGGTGTGGTAGAGGCGGGTTTGATGATGACCGGACAACCCGTAGCGATGGCGGGCACCACCTGATGCACAATCAGGTTCAGCGGATGGTTGAAGGCCGAGATGGCCGCCACCACGCCGATGGGTTCCTTGGTGGTGAAGGCCCAGCGGTTTTCAGCTGCCGCCGACAATCCCATCGGAATTTCCTTGCCGCCGAAATTGCGGAGCTCGTCGGCGGCATTGTGAATGCCGTCGATGGCCCGATTGGTCTCGACAATGGCATCGGGCAGGGGCTTGCCGCCCTCGCGCGCGATGGTCATGGCAAAGTGGTCCCGCCTGGCCTCCAGCAAGCTGGCCAGCTTGCGCAAAATCGCCATGCGCTGATGCGGTTTCAGCCAGTTGTCGCGATCCTTGAACACCCGCACCGCCGCAGACAGTTTGCGCTCCAGCGCGGCAGCATCGTCGGTTGGGATCTGTTTGATCAGCTGGCGATCAAAGGCCTGAACAACGTCTATCATGTTTACTCTCCTGTCCTCAGGCGCATTCGACGCTGGGCTTGCGGTTGCGCAGCTCTTCGACAAGGACGCGGGTGTTTTCAGAATAGTCGATCGGCACTTCCACCAGATGCACGCCGCCGCCTTCGAATGCAGCCTCCAGCGCGGGGATCAGATCCTCGACCGCCGTCACGCGCGTACCCTTGGCCCCATAGGACTCGGCATAGCGGACAAAGTCGGGGTTGCCGAAACTCATGCCATAGTCGGGGAAACCATCGACCGCCTGTTTCCAGCGGATCATGCCATAGGCGCTGTCGTTCAGGATGACGACGACAAGGTTCAGACCCAGCCGAACCGCCGTCTCCATTTCCTGAGAGTTCATCATAAAGCCGCCGTCGCCGCACACCGCCATGATGCGCCGCTCGGGATAGATCATGGCGGCCATCATGGCTGACGGCAGGCCCGCGCCCATTGCCGCCAGCGCATTGTCCAGCAACAAGGTGTTGGCCGCGTGGGTACGATAGTTCCGCGCGAACCAGATCTTGTACATGCCGTTGTCGAGGCAGACGACGCCGTCCTCGGGCATGACCTTGCGCACATCATGCACCAGACGTTGCGGCGTGACGGGGAAGCGGTCCTCGTCGGCGCGGTCATTGATGCGGCCAAGGATGCGTTCGCGCAGTTCCAGCATGTGCGGGTCCAGCGACAGCTGGCCGTCCAGCTTTTCAGCCAGCGCCAGCACTGTGGTGCCAATATCGCCGATGACTTCCAGATCGGGGTGGAACACCTGTTCCACCGTGGCCGACTGATAGTCGATGTGGATGACCTTGGGCCCGCCCTCTGTGCGCATCAGGAAAGGCGGCTTTTCGACCGTGTCGTGGCCGATGGAGATGATCAGGTCGGCCGCCTCGACCGCCTCGTGCACATAGTCGCCTTCGGACAGGGCGGCGGTCCCGACATAGCGGTTCGATCCGCCCGTTACCGCGCCCTTGCCCATCTGGGTGTTGAAGAAGGGCAGGCCCGTGCGGGTGATAAAGCTGGACAGCGGCTCGATCAGCTTGGGACGGTTGCCCGCCGCGCCCACCATGACCAGCGGGCGCTTGGCCGCCTTGATCGCCTCGATGGCGCGGTCCAGCGCGGCAGGGGCGGCTATGGCGCGTTCTATGGGGTGGATCGGGATGACCGGCACTTCGGCCACTTCCTCACCGGCCACATCTTCGGGCAGTTCGAGGTGGACCGGACCGGGGCGCTCTTCCATCGACACGCGGAAGGCCTCGCGCACCGTCGAGGGGATGCTGGCGGCGCTGGCGATCTGGCGCGTCATCTTGGTCAGTGGCTTCATCGAGGCCACGATGTCCACGATCTGGAAGCGGGCCTGTTTGGCACTCATGATCGGCTTTTGGCCGGTGATGAGGATCATCGGCATGGCCCCCAGATGGGCATAGGCCGCACCGGTCGAAAAGTTCAGCGCGCCCGGACCCAAGGTAGCCAGACATACGCCCGGCTTACCGGTCAGCCGCCCGTGCGTGGCCGCCATAAAGGCCGCCGCCTGTTCGTGACGGGTCAGGATCAACTGGATCTTGGAGGTCCTGAGAGACTCCACCAGATCGAGGTTCTCCTCGCCCGGCACACCGAAGATGCGTTCGACGCCCTCGTTTTCCAGAGCGGCAACAAAAAGGTCGGATCCCTTGGGCATCATTCGGTCCTTGCGGTTTGGTTTCGAAGGCCCCCCGTAAGACCATATAGACCCTTGTTCGCTTAAGGCGAGGGTTGCAGACCGTTTTGCGTAAGACCGTAAATCTCTCGCCTTTGGTCCGACATCGCCTTTACGGGCGAAGTCGCCTATATGGAGGCCGCCTGTCGGGACGATGTGCCGCACAGGTCCGTTTGCTTTGATCCGATGTCCCGAAGAATGCTGTCACAACCCACCTGCAGGCTTTCCGTCGCGCCGATGATGGACTGGACCGACCGGCACTGCCGCGCGTTCCACCGTACCCTGTCGAAGCGCGCCCTGCTGTACACGGAGATGGTGACGGCACCGGCGGTCATTCATGGTGACCGTGATTATCTGCTGGGCTTTTCGGACGCCGAGCATCCGGTGTCGCTGCAACTGGGCGGGTCCGATCCCAGGCAGTTGGCCGAGGCCGCCAAGATCGGTGAGGACTTTGGTTATGACGAGATCAACCTGAACGTCGGCTGCCCGTCGGACCGCGTGCAGTCGGGCCGTTTCGGGGCCTGTTTGATGAAGGAGCCGGAGCTGGTGGCCGAGTGTATGGCTGCCATCAAGGCCGCAGTCTCGGTCCCCGCCACGGTCAAATGCCGTATCGGCGTCGATGATCAGGATCCGAACGAGAGCCTGTTTGCCACTGTCGATGAATGCGCCAAGGTCGGCATCACCGACTTTACCGTCCATGCCCGCAAGGCGTGGCTGAAAGGCCTAAGCCCTAAGGAAAACCGCGACATCCCGCCGCTGGACTATGATCTGGTGAAGCGCCTGAAAAAAGAGCGCCCGCACCTGACCATCGGCATCAACGGCGGCATCGCCTCGCTGGAACAGGCGCTGGAGCTGCTGGCTCCCTATGATGGTGTGGCGCTGGATGGCGTAATGATCGGCCGCGCCGCCTATCACGAGCCGGCCCTGCTGGGGCAGGCCGACCGCCTGATCTATGGCGAGGACGTTGCCGACACCGATATCTTCGACGCGCTGGAAGCCTATAAGCCCTATATGGCCGAGCAGCTGGCGCGCGGTATCAACCTTGTGGCCATGACCCGCCATATGCTGGGGGCCATGCACGGTCGCCCTGGCGCGCGCGCCTTCCGCCGTATCCTGACGGTCGAGGGTGTGAAGTCGGGCGCGGGTCTGGATGTTCTGGACCGCGCCATCGAGGCCGTCCGCGAGGCCGAGGCCCGCCGCGCACAGGACGAACAAGCCGCGTGATCGACGTCTCCGTGACCGAACTGGTGATGATGCTGGCTGCCCTTGTGGGGGCGGGGGCCGTTGCCGGCGTGATCGGGGGACTGTTCGGCGTCGGCGGCGGCACGGTTCTGGTGCCCGCCCTGTTCTATGCTTTCAGCGTGCTGGGGGTGGGCGGCGAGCACAATCTGCACGTCGCCATCGGCACCAGCCTTTTGACCATTGTCGCGACCTCGCTGCGATCGCTGGCCACGCACCGCAAGCATGGCGCGGTGGACGAGGTGGTGCTCAAGACGTGGACGCCGTGGGTCGCGCTGGGCGGTCTGGTGGGGGCCTTTATCGCGGGCGGCTCGCCCATGTCGGCGCTGGCCATTGTCTATGGCGTCTGCCTGTTGGTCATCGCGGCGCAGATGGGGCTGCTGCCGAAACACATCACGCTTCGCAGGGACCTGCCGACCGGATGGGGACGCCGGATCGTCGCCAGCATCATCGGTGTGCTGAGTGCCATGATGGGCATTGGCGGGGGCAGCTTTGGCGGCCTGACCATGACCCTGTGCGGGCGACCGATCCATCAGGCTGTGGCTACATCCTCGGGCTTTGGTCTGGCCATCGGGGCGGCGGCGTCTTTGGGCTATCTGGTGTTCGGTTGGGGGGCATCGGGCGTGCCGCCTCTGACGCTGGGATATGTCAACATTCCGGCGGCCATCATCATGGGCCTGCTGACGGGATGGACGGCCCCCTATGGCGCGCGGCTGGCGCACAGGCTGGACCGCAAAAAGCTGCGTCGCGCCTTCGCCCTTTATCTGCTGGGTACTGCGGCTTTAGTTGTGTTCAAGGCATTAGCCTAAGGTCGTAAGTAGATTACCCTGCCTTATTGCTAAGGTTTGAAACAGACACACGGCGGTATCGAGGGCGCAGTCAGATTTGCGTTTCCGAGTCACTCCCCCGTGCTACAAAATCTTTCCGTACCAAAGAAATTGGTGCTCGCCTTTGCCGCTGTTATTGCTGCCTGCGGCATCGCAACTATCGTTGTTCTGTGGACTGTTCTGGGCATCCATCGTGCACAACAGCACGACACTGAAGCCCGCAACATCACTTCTGCCATCGGTGAAGTTCACGTCGCCATGCTGAACAAGCAGATGGCCATGCGTGGCTATGTCGCGACCCTCAAGCCCGACTTCCGCGACATGTTCAACCAGCATGTCGAAAACTATCGCAAGGGCGTGGTCAATCTGGCCGCAGCCGATGTGAATGGCGTGTTCAAGGAACAGCAGGCCGTGTTGGCGCAGGTGGGCGAACGCGTCGATGAGGACCTGGCGGCCATGATGGACCGCGCTTCCCGACCTGAAACCCGCGATGAGGTCGTGAACCGCCTGAGCGTACGTGGATCACCGGAAATCCAGTCGGTTAACGCCGAGGGCCGCAAGGTCCTGAACGCTCTGGAAGAGATGCGTGTCGAAAACGACAGACGCCGTGACGCAGCCTACCGTCAGGCCTATGTCGCCTTTGGCGTCGGTGGTCTGGTGGCCTTCCTGATCGCTATGGCTTCGGGCTTCTGGCTGACCCGTGCCCTGTCGGTGCCCGTAGTGGCGATGACCCGTTCGATGACGCGACTGGCCCAGGGCCAGATGGATGTCGCCATTCCGGCTGTCGGTCGCAAGGACGAGATCGGCCAGATGGCCGACGCCGTGCTGACCTTCCGTGAACAGGCCCGTGAGAACAGCCGTCTGGAAAGCGAAGCCGCCGCATCGCGTGCACAGGCCGAGGCCGAGCGTCAGCAGCATGAGTCCGAGACCGCTGAAATGGCCCGTCTCGACGCTGTGGCCATCGGCGCGGTTGCCGAGGGGCTGGCAGCGATGGCCGGTGGCAATCTCTCGGACCGCATTACGGTCGATGTTCACGACAAGGCCCTGCCCCTGAAGACAGATTTCAACGCAGCGGCTGAGAAACTGGAAGCTGCCGTTGCGATCATTGTCGATCGTGCATCGGCCATCGGTGCCGCGGCCCAGCAGATCAGCGAAGCCTCCGACGACCTGTCGCGCCGGACGGAGCAGCAGGCAGCCTCGCTGGAGGAAACCGCCGCGGCTGTCGAACAGATTACCTCGACCGTGGCCCGCTCTGCCGAAGGGGCTCTGGAGGCGGGTAACATGGTCCGTTCTTCCCAGAACTATGCCCTTGAGGGCAAGACGGTGGTGAACCGCGCCGTCTCGGCTATGGGGCAGATCGAGGAATCCTCGAACCAGATCGGTGCCATCATCGGGGTGATCGACGAGATCGCCTTCCAGACCAATCTTCTGGCCCTGAATGCCGGTGTCGAAGCCGCCCGTGCGGGCGATGCGGGCCGCGGCTTTGCGGTGGTGGCCTCTGAAGTCCGCGCTCTGGCCCAACGCTCGGCAGAAGCGGCCAAGGAGATCAAAACCCTTATCCATGCCTCCAGCCAGCAGGTCGGTCAGGGTGTGGATCTGGTCAACCAGACCGGTCGTGCACTGGAGCGGATTGCCGAGGAAGTCACCCAGCTGACCGCCATCGCCATCGAGATCGAGGCCTCCTCACGCGAACAGGCGACCGGCCTTGCCGAGGTCAATGTGGCGGTCAGCCAGATGGATCAGGTGACGCAACAGAACGCCGCAATGGTGGAAGAGGCGACGGCGGCCAGCCGCTCTCTGGCGCAGGATGCGTCCGATCTGGATCGCCTCATGGGCCAGTTCAAGATTTCACGTCATCAGCGGTTCGCTGGGGCGGTGTAATCAAACGTTCCATCAGGAATGGATCGGTGTGGATAGTGCGGTTATTGAAATATGTACGTTATGCAAATAGCCGCACTATCTATACTATTATGTAAATACACTTATATTACTGATAATATTTGAAATAGACATACGTTCTAGGAATGCCGGTCGTAACTTTGTTGTACAAGTAACCGATCGATGTTCATTCAGAATTTGTCTGTGCCAAAGAAGTTGGCACTTTCCTTCGCGGCAGTCATAGCAGCCTGTGGTGTTGCCACCCTCGTCGTGCTGTGGGCCGTCATGGCTATTCACAAGGCCCAGGACGAGGAGCGCCGCGCCAAGGAAATCACGGCTGCGATCACTGAAGTACAGGTTGCGCTGGCGAACGAGCGCCTGATGATGAGCTCCTACATCGCAACCCAGAAGGCCGAATTCGCCAAGGCCTTCGACGAACATGTGCTGGCTTACAACACCGGTGTCGCCAATCTGGCTGCGGCCGATGTCGAGGGCTTGTTCAAGGAACAGCAGGCCGTGCTGGCCACGGGCGGTGAGGCCTTTGCCGCCGATGCCCGCAACCGGATGGCCCTGTCAGCCGATCCCGAACAGCGCGCGGTCCTGTTGAGCGAACTGACAATCGACGGGACCGATATCGTTGTGAATGTTCGCCGTCACGGTCGTGCCGTCATCAATGCGCTGCTCGAGATGAACAAGATCAATGCGGAACGCACCAAGGTCGCCTATGCCCAAGCCTATACCGCCTTCATCGTCGGCGGCACCATCGCCTTCCTGATCGCATTGGCTTCCGCATTCTGGCTGACGGGGGCCCTGTCGAAACCGGTGGTGGCGATGACCCGCGCAATGGACCGTCTGGCCAATGGCGATCTGGAGGTTGCCATCCCTGCCACCGCCCGCAAGGACGAGATCGGCAAGATGGCCGCCGCGGTTCTGACCTTCAAGGAACAGGGTATCGAGAACCGAAGAATGGCCACCGAAGCCGAACAGGCCCGCACCGCCCGCGAGGAGGAGCGCGCCCGCGTCGAGGCTGAACGCGCCCGTGCCGCCGAGGAAGCCCGTGTCGCTGTCAGCGCCATTGCAGAGGGGCTGGCCGCGCTGGCCAAGGGCGATCTGACCCACCGTATCACCGCCGACATCACCGGTAACGCCACCCCGCTGAAGGCCGATTTCAACGCGGCAGCAGAAAAGCTGGAAACGGCGGTGGCGATTATCATCGACCGTGCTTCTGCCATCGGTGCGGCGGCGCACCAGATCAGCGAGGCGGCCGACGATCTGTCGCGCCGTACCGAACAACAGGCTGCATCGCTGGAGGAAACCGCGGCGGCAGTCGAGCAGATCACCTCGACCGTGGCCCGCTCGGCCGAAGGTGCGATGGAGGCGGGCATTATGGTCCGTTCATCGCAGACCTATGCCAAGGATGGTCAGGTTGTGGTCAATCGCGCCGTTTCCGCGATGGACCAGATCGAGCAGTCCTCGAACCAGATCGGGGCCATCATCGGTGTGATCGACGAAATCGCCTTCCAGACCAACCTTCTGGCCCTGAACGCAGGCGTGGAGGCGGCCCGCGCGGGCGATGCCGGTCGTGGCTTTGCCGTGGTCGCCTCCGAAGTGCGGGCGCTGGCCCAGCGCTCTGCCGAGGCAGCCAAGGAGATCAAGATCCTGATCCAGGCCTCCAGCCAGCAGGTCGGGCATGGCGTCAATCTGGTGAATGAGACCGGCGCGGCCCTGCAGAAGATCGCTGACCAGATCGGTGACCTGACGCGCATAGTGGTCGAGATCGAAGGCTCTTCGCGCGAACAGGCCACGGGGCTGGCCGAGGTGAATGTGGCCGTGACCCAGATGGATCAGGTGACCCAGCAGAACGCTGCGATGGTCGAGGAATCCACCGCTGCCAGCCGCTCTCTGGCTCAGGATGCGGCAGAGCTGGATCGTCTGATGCACCAGTTCGAGATCAGCCGTGAACGACTTCAGGCCATTGCGGCTTGATGCGCCGGACGGGTGAATGAAATAAAGCCCCCTCGGTTCTGCCGAGGGGGCTTTTTCGTGGGCTGTCAAACAGGGAGGGGATCAGGCCGCCTGACTGACCACCACGGAATCGAGGGCGGCGACGAGATCGGCGATGATGTCGTCCTCATGCTCAAGGCCTACGGAAATCCGCACCAGACCTTCACCGATTCCGGCGGTGGTGCGGGCTTCGGGCGTCATGGCGGCGTGGGTCATGGTGGCGGGGTGGGCGATCAGGCTCTCCACGCCCCCCAAGGATTCCGCCAGGGTGAAGATATCCAACTGGTCGATGACCGAACAGACCGCCGTCTGGCCCCCCAGCAGTACAAAGCTGAGCATGGCGCCGAAACCGCGCTGCTGGCGCGCGGCCAGTTCGTGACCGCTGTGCGACTTCAGGCCCGGATAGTGGACGGCCCCGACCGCCGGGTGGGCTTCCAGCACCTGCGCCAGTTTGGCGGCGGTCGCCTGCTGTCGCTCGATGCGGGTGAACAGGGTGCGCAGGCCGCGCAGGGTCTGATAGGCGTCGAACGGCGAGCCGGTGATGCCCAGACAGTTGGCCCACCATGCCAGCTCCTGATGGACTTCAGGATCGGCACTGATGACGGCGCCGCCGACCACGTCGGAGTGGCCGTTGATGTATTTGGTGGTCGAGTGGACGACGATGTCCGCACCCAGCGACAGGGGGTTCTGAAGCGCCGGCGACAGGAAGGTGTTGTCGGCCACCACCTTGGCCCCGACCGCATGGGCGCGGCGCGCGACATCGGCGATGTCGGTCACGCGCAGCAGCGGATTGCACGGGGTTTCCACCAGCACCAGCTTGGCACCGTCCGCCAACTCGGCATCCAGCGCCGCGCCATCATTCTGGTCCACGAAGGCGACGCGGAAATGGCCCTTCCTTGCCCTCGCGCACAGCAGGCGGTGTGTGCCGCCGTAGCAGTCGTGCGGCGCGATCAGCAGGTCTTCGGGCGACAGCAGGCTGAGCGGCAGGTCCACAGCGGCCATGCCGGTCGCGGTAATCACGGCACCTGCACCACCTTCCAGTTCTGACAGTGTCTCGGCCAGCACATCGCGGGTCGGGTTGCCCGAGCGCGAATAGTCGTACTGGCGCTTCTGGTCGAAGCCCGCGAACGAATAGTTGGACGACAGATAGAGCGGCGGCATGACCGAGCCATGCGCCGTATCGGTATCGACGCCCGTACGGGCGGCGATGGTGCGGGGATCGGCGGTACGGGCGCGGGTCATTGGTCTACGTCCTTCAGTACTGAGGTCAGGATCTCGCCCACGAACTTGTCTTCCTTCAGGAAGGCGTCGTGGCCGTAAATGGAATCCGCTTTCACAAAGCGGAACAGGTTGGGCAGGCGGTTGGCCAGCTCCTCCATGTCCTCGATCGGGCACAGGCGGTCGCTGTTGAAACCGATCAGGGTGACAGGGGCGGTGATGGCTTCCGGCTCGATCCGGTGGCGGTCGATGGAGTCCGACAGGGTCAGCCAGCGGTGGGGCGTGGTGCGGTCGCGATAGGCCTTTCCGCGCGCCGTCAGATAGTCGCAGACGGGATAGGCCTGACCCGCATGGCTGGGGGCTTCGTTGTCGAAACGGGCGTCGAATTCCTCGGGCGTGCGATAGGTGGTCATGGCCAGCTCGCGGGCCAGACCGATGGCCTCGTCGATCTTTCCGGTTTCCAGACCCAGCTGCAGGATCCGGCGCTGGATGCCGCGCCATGCGGTGGCCAGCGGGTGCGGGCGGTGGGCCGCCGAAACGACCACCAACTGGTCGGCCCAGTCGGGGTAAAGCTCGCCAAAGGCCAGGGCGATCATGCCGCCGTAGGAACAGCCGATGAAGGCGGCCACCTTCTCGACGCCCAGATGGTCCAGCAGCAGCGCCAGCAGGCGGGCCTGATCCTGTGTTGTGATGGTCAGCGGCTGTTTTGGCTCGGCTGCGTCGGGCCCAAATTCCGGTGCGAAGTCAAAGGCCAGAACGCGATAGCGGGTCAGGTCGATCGGGGCGCGGACGCCGACGGCACCCGACCACCAGCCCAGACCCTTGGTCTCGGTGCGGTGGACGTAACGGTCGGCTGAGATGCCGCCCGCGACCACGACCAGCGGGGCGTTGGCCTTGCCGTGCAGGCGACCCACGACCTGTTTCTGCGTCAGGGTGCCGCCGAAATCGAGCGTGAAACCGTCGGGAACCGGAACGAAAACGTCGTGCGCACCCTCACGGCTAAGCAGCTCGGAAGGGCGGCGCGCCGACGCGGAGCCAGCAACAGGCCGGGCACGACAGGAGGGGTCGCTGTCTTTGGCTTCGTTCGGGATCAGGGCCAGGGTCATTTGGCGGGTCTTTGTCCTGCGTTACACGTCTCGCCCATCGCGAAACCCGTGCAGTGACAGACCCGTGGTGCGCCGCCTCGTCGACGCTCCACTCATCTCTCGTGACGCCCGAAAGCATCCCGCAGGAGTTGGCACCGTTTCGGGCGGAACCCGATGGTTGCCCCGACGTCAAAGGGCCTAATCCCTCGGTCGGTCTTGATGAGTGATTTCAAACTGCGGATTGAGCGACCGCGGGTCAAGTGAAAAATTTCACCCCATATGTATTTGTTTTGGCCGCGCTTGGCGCGAAGATGTCTCCGTCAGTCAGATTTTGAAAAATTTTGCTGCAAGGGGGTTGACGCGGTGCAGCATCGTCGATCACCCTAGGGACAACGATATTTCAGCCTTGGACCTTCCGACGTGGCCAACCGCATCGACAGAACGGAACTGAGCCTCATCGCTTCGGCGATGGGTTTTGGCGCGTCTGTCATCACCGGCATGACCACTATTGGCGGTACCACCACCATGCCCTTGCGGGCGGGTACAGGTTGACGCGCGCCGACTGAGGCGAAGTGCAAAACCCGAACCCGCCCGGAGCATCCGAGGCGGGTTTTTTCATGCCCCGAACCCATCCCGATCTTGCCGAACTGACTACCGACCCCAGGAAAATCCCATGTCCGCCAATCTCGCCCTTGTTGCCGAAAACCAGAAACCTCAGCCGGCCCACGATGCCGATGTTGTGGTGTTGAAATTCGGTTCGTCCGTGCTGAAGAGCCCCGCCGACGCTCCGGCGGTCGCCAGCGAAATCTATGGCCATGTACGCCGTGGCCGTAAGGTGGTGGCCGTGGTCTCGGCCCTTGCCGGCGAGACGGACAAGCTGCTGTCCGAAGCCCGCCAACTGGGGCTCGACCACGACAATGAACTGCTGCCCGCCTATGTGGTTCTGGGCGAGGAGCGCGCGGCGGCCCTGGTGGCGATCGCCTGTGACCGTGTGGGTCTGGATGCGGTCGGCCTGTCGGTGCAGCAGTTGGGGATTTCGGCAGAGGGCCCTTCGCAGCACGCCCGTCCTGTGGCGCTGAAGAACAACAACCTGCGCGAGGCTCTGGCCCAGCATGAGGTGGTTGTGGTGCCGGGCTTTGGTGCGGTGCGCGAATGTGGCCGCGTGGCGCTTCTGGGCCGTGGCGGATCGGACCTGACGGCGGTGGTTCTGGCCGCCGAACTGGGGCTGGACAAGGTGCGTCTGGTCAAGGACGTGGATGGCCTCTACGACCGCGATCCGGCCTCGGCCTCGGGCACGCCACAGCGTTACCGCCGCGCCTCGTGGGAGACGGCCCGCCAACTGGGTGGCGCGCTGGTTCAGCATGATGCCATCGACCTTGGCGAAAAACGCGGTGTGGAGATCGAAGTGGCTGCGCTTGGTCGTGCCGAAGGCACGGTGGTGGGCCATCGCAACGCGCCTCCTGGGCCGGTATCGCCGGAGAAGCCGCTTAAGGTGGTTGTTGCCGGTTGCGGCGTGGTGGGCGGTGGTCTGCTGAACCGCCTGCTCTGGGACAACGGTTTCGAGGTCGTCGGTGTGTTGGTACGCGACCCGTTCAAACGCCGTGATGTGGACTGTCCGCAGGAACTGTTCAGCAATGACGTCGACGCCCTTCTGGCCAAGAAGCCCGATCTGGTGGTCGAGGCCCTGTCCGAAGGTCAGGCGGGGCATGACCTGATCCGCCGCGCTCTGGAGCAGGGCTGTGACGTGGTCAGCGCCAATAAACAGGCCGTGGCCCTTGATCCTGAAGGTCTGCAGAAACTGGCCGATGCCAATGGTGCCCGCGTGGCATGGTCGGCCTCGGTCGGCGGCGGCTCGCCGATGATCGAGACGCTGCGCGCCGCCCGTGCGGCAGGCGAGGTGGCCGGCTTCGAGGCCGTGCTGAACGGCACCGTCAACTTCATGCTTGAGCGTCTGGGCGAGGGCGCAGCCTTTGCCGACGCCCTGGCCGACGCCCGCGCCGCAGGTTTTGCCGAGGAAGATCCGTCGTCGGATCTGGAAGGCCGCGATGCCGCCGCCAAGGTGAAACTGCTGTCCTATGAAGCCTTTGGCCGCGTGCCGGACGAGGTGCCCAGCGACGTGCTTTCGGCGGCCACGCCGGTCGGTCACGCGCCGGTGCGCCAGATCGGTGCCTGCTTCAACAAGGGTGGCCAGTTGGATGCCAGCGTGCGCCTGAACGACAACCTTCAAGATGCTCTGTTCCAGTCCTTGAACGGCGAGCGGAATGCGCTCAAGGTCCACGGCGCGGACGGTCGTGTCTGGCTGTGCAAGGGACGCGGTGCCGGTCGCTGGGCGACGACGGAAAGCGTTCTGGCTGACGTCGCCGACATCGTCCGTGCACGACGCGCAGCGGCAGAGTTGGTCTAAACCTTATGGCAGTTTTCACGCCCGTTCTGGATGCCGAGGCCAAGGCCTTTCTCAAGGCTTGGCCCATATCGGAAGTGATTGAATTCACACCGATTGCAGAGGGTGTTCAGAACACGAACTATCGGGTCCGGACCCGCGACAGCGCCTATGTCCTGACCCTGTTTGAGGGGCGTGAGGAACAGGCCGGACTGCCGTACTGCCTCGGCCTGATGCAGCATCTGGGGGCGGCGGGTTTTGCCACGCCGTCGCCGGTGGCCGATCTGGACGGTCGTTTGCAGGGCGAGCTGAAGGGCCGCCCTGCAGCACTGGTCGAATGGGCGGCGGGCGCGTGGAAGCGCCGTCCGTCCGAGGTCGATGTGCGTCTGGCCGGCGCGACTCTGGCCGATCTTCATCTGAAATCGCGTGGCTTTGGCCAGACGCGGGACAACCCCGTCGGGCCTCGCCGCTGGCGCGAGCTGGCCGACCGCAGCGCCGAGCGGGCGCAAGGTGCGGATGCCGCCATGCTCGACCAGATCGAGCGGCTGATGCCCGAACTGGAAAAACTGTTCGATCCGCAGCTTTTGCCGCAGGGCGCGATCCACGCCGACTATTTCCCCGACAATGTCCTGTTCGACGGCGACAGGATCGGCGGGGGGATCGACTTCTATTTCGGCTGCACGGGCGCACTGGCCTATGATCTGGCTGTGGCGCTCAGCGCGTGGGGCTTTGACGCCGAGGGGCGGGCCGACGAGACGGCGCTGTCGGCCTTCCGTGCCGGTTATGAATCGGTGCGCCCCCTGTCGGCCAGAGAGGCATCGCTTCTGCCGCTATTGGGTCAGGCCTCGGTGGTGCGCTTTACCCTGACCCGCCTCCATGACCGTCTGTTCCATGATCCGGCGCATTTCGTGACGCCCAAGGATCCGGCGCCCTTCTGGAAGCGGATGGAATGGTGGCAGTCCCCCGTCAGCGCCTGACGGGGGTTGCCGCTTACAGGCGGGCCAGCATCCAGATGGCCATGCCGATCATCATCAGGTTTTCCGTCAGAGACAGTGCGCCCAGCGGCACGCGGCTGTCCGAACCGACGCAGGCGCATTTCAGTTCGCGCTTGTCGATATAGACGGCCTTGAACACCGACCACGCGCCGATGGTGGCGATGAACAGGGCGACGGGGGCCGAAATCCACGTCAGCACATGCGCCGTCATCAGAACACCCGCGCCCAGTTCCGCAAACGGGTAGATCCACGCATAGGGCACCCAGCGGCGCGCCAGCAGGTCATAGTTCAGGAAACCCGTGGCAAACCCGTCGAGGTTCTGGAGCTTCAGCATGGCCAGCGCGCACATGCTCAGGCTGATGAACCATTCGGCGGCATGCAGGGTGAAGGGCGACCGATAGGCCTGATAGCTGACTGCCATCGCCATCAGGGCGGTGACGAAAAACACCATCAGCACAGGCGTATAGGTGGTCGATTTCGGATCGGGCACCTTCACCCCCAGATAGCGGCGGGTGTCGTCAAAACCGCCGATCCGCTCGCCATCGATGAAGATTTGCGGGGTGGATTTGACATCGTGCTTGGCCTTGAACGCGTCGGTTTCCTCGCGCGTCAGCAGCAGGTGGTCTTCCACCTGATACCCCTTGGATTTCAGCAGGGACTTTGCGCGCAGCCCCCACGGACACATGCTCTTGCCTATCGCCATCCGATAAAGGACGGCCTTCTTTTGTGGTGCGGCCATACGCGGCGCTCCTGTCTTGAAACTGTTCAACGGAGACCCATGTACGCTCCGTACCACGGTACGGAGTCAACCATGCCCGATATGACGATTGGCCAACTGGCACAGGCCGGTGATGTGGGAGTGGAAACCATCCGCTTCTACCAGCGACGCGGACTTATGCCGACGCCCCCGCGTGGCAGCGGGTATCGCCTGTATAGCGCGGGCGATTTGAAGCGGTTGAACTTCATCCGCTCGGCCCAAAAAGCGGGCTTTACCCTGACCCAGATCGGGGAGCTGGTCGCGCTGGACCCTGCGCAGGATCGTAGCGAGGTCTTGCATCTGGCTCGTGTACGGCTGGAGGAAATCGAGGCGCGCCTGAAGGAGCTGCAGGGCGTGCGCGATGCCTTGCGGTCGCTGGCCCGTACCTGCGCCAGCGGGGAGGGCGAAACCTGTCCCATTATCGAAGCCTTTGAAATGGCTTCCGAAAGCTAGACCATAAGGTTTCCAGCCCCTAACCTGTGTGCGTTGGGGGTAGCGTATGCTGTTAAAAGAAAAGATGTTTCTGGCGAACTGTGACCCGGTTCGCCGTTTGTCGCCGTTCGAGCTGGAAAAGCGTTTCCTGATGTCCATCGCCCTGTCCAAGGGGGCGATCCTGACACCGAACCTGCTGCTGGATAATGCGGGCATGGGGCGGTTGCTGGACAATTCGCTCGTGCGGCGCTGGTCGATGAGCAAGGAAGGGCGCGGGGGTGTGGTCATCCGCGTGCCGGGCGCATCGGCTCCGGAGTCGATGGAAGACTATTTCGACAACCTGCCGCCCAACCACTATCTGGCCCGTTTCCAGTGCTGCAAACAGGATTTGACGGGTCTTGATCTGGCCCATTTCAAATCCGAACTGCATACGCTCGATCGCAATCTGCGGCGCATCAAGCCCGCCTACTCGCCGGTCAGTTTGCACAGCCGGTCGCTGTCCGATGCGGTAATGGCCTCCGCTTCTCTGGCCCAATGGCAGGCCGACCGCCACGAACTGGAAAAGCCGCTTCGTGATCTGTTGCGGCGGGCCCCTGATCTGGGCTCGCGCTCCATGTGGTATCAGGCGAGTGAAGAGCTGTTGGGCGAAGATGCGGTCCAGTTCAAACTGGAAGTTATCGATGCCTGCTACAACGGCCTGTTTGTGGCCTCGGGCGAGGCCTTTGTGATGGACCGCATAGCTGTGCTGGATCGTGTACCGATCAGCCTGCTGTCGGTGGGTGTCGGCGCGGTTGCCTTTGGCGAGCAGCGCAAACTGTTTGAATATGCCCTGAAGGGTTTTGATCTGGTCACCGCCTTTGGTGCAGGGCAGTTGGTCGAGTTTCTGACCGACGAGGCTGTCAGTTTTGTCGAGAACAAACTTCAGGATACATCGTTCAAATGGGCGACACGCCGGAACTGGTTCGGCCTCTATCCACGCCTGACCCAATCGATGGGGGTCGAGATACGATGATCGTCTATGAAAACCCGTGGTTCCGCGTCGTGAAGGACGGCCCGTTCCATATCGTCGAGGAAAACACGGGCGGCGAAGGGGCGGCGGTACTGCCGCTCGTCGGAGACGCCATCCTGTTGCTGGAGATGAAACGCCCGTCGCAGGGCCATCAGCTGACCCTCGAAATCCCGCGCGGCTTTGGCGAGGCGGGCGAGGATGCCCTGACCTGTGCGCGGCGCGAACTCAAGGAAGAGACGGGTTACGACCTGCCGCCTTCGGCCTTCACCTTGCTGGGCCATGTGCGCCCCAATACGGGGATCATGTCCTCGCGTATTGCCCTGTTTCTAGCGCGGATCGATGCCGCGACCCCACACGCCGAACCGGACAAGGAAGCGGCGGGGCGCAGGCTTTTACCGCTCGCGGATGTGGACACCGCCTTGGCGGAGGGCCGGATAGAGGATGGCTTTACCCTGTCGGCCCTGGCGCTGTTCCGCGCCAAGGCCGTGGGTTCACTCTAGAAACTGCCGACGGCGTCGCGGGCCGAGGCATAGTCGCTGTCGATGATCGACAGGCGCTCGGGCTTGTCGCCCAAGGCGGCGATCACCGGAGCAGGCTCGGGCGTGATGCCCAGAACGCTTTCGACATAGCCGCCGAACTTCGACGGGTGCGCCGTCGACAGGGCGACGACCGGTGCGCCGTTGCGGTCGATCTTGCGGGCCGCATGAAGGGCCACGGCGGTGTGCGGACAGACGACACGGCCCCACGCCTCATAGGCATGGCGGATTTCGGCGGCGGTGGTCGCTTCGTCCACCGAGACCGCAGCCGTCTCGCTGTTCAGTGCCTTGCGCAGGTCATCGGGCAGGGTGACGGTACCGTCGCGGGCAAAGTCCTCGAACAGTTTGCGGGTCTGGTCGGCATCGCGGTTCGAGGCCTCGAACACCAGTCGCTCGAAGTTCGACGGGGCTTGCACATCCATCGACACGCTGGCGCTTTCGACCGCCGGACGACGGTCATAGAGGCCTTCGTTGATGGCGCGGGCGAGGGCGTCGTTCTGGTTGACCGCGGCGGTCATACCGGCGACGGGCAGACCCATCTTCTTGGCCGCTATACCGGCAAAGGCATCGCCGAAGTTTCCGGTCGGCACCACAAAATGCGCGGCCTGACCCAGTTGCAGGGTGGCCGAGACATAATAGGGAATCTGTCCGGCCAGACGGCCCCAGTTGATCGAGTTCACCGACGACAGACGCCCGCGTTCGCGCAAGGATTCATCGGCCAGAAGCTGTTTGACCAGACGCTGGCAGTCGTCGAAATCGCCACGGACGGCAAGGTTCAGGACATTGTCCGCCTCGACCGTGGTCATCTGTTTGCGCTGGATCGGCGACACGCGATCCAGCGGGTGCAGAACGACCAGCTTGATCCGCTTCTTGCCCGCAAAGGCGCGCACGGCGGCGGCACCGGTATCGCCGCTGGTGGCCGTCAGTAGGGTCAGCGTCTCGCCCGAGGCTTCCAGCGCCTCGTCCGACAGGGCCGCGACCAGTTGCATGGCCAGATCCTTGAACGCCGCGGTCGGGCCACGGAACAGTTCGAGGACGAACAGCCCCGATTCCAGTTCGACCAGAGGCGTGACCAGCGGGTGGTCAAAACCGGCGACGAGCTTTGCAATCGCCCGCTCGACCGCTCCGGCCGGAAGGCTTTGACCGACGAAGGGGGCCAGCACCTCGCGGGCGATGATGGAATAGTCGGCGTCCTTGGTCTGTTTCAGACTGGAGAGTGTCGGCCAGGCCTGCGGCATGTACAGGCCGCCATCGGGCGCGATCCCGCGCAGCAGGGCGTCGGCAAAGGTTTCGTTTGCGGCGTGGCCGCGCGTCGACAGATATCGGTCAGGCGAGTTGGTCATCACCCTGCATGTCTAAACTGATCGGGGCGGGTCGTCATGGATTATGTTGCGCTGCAACGCTATGAATTTGCGATTTTGAGCAAGAAGTTGCCTGTTCTCTAGACGGTGGTGGATTTTGTCCGGCATTCGCGCCAAGTGTGAGGGATGAACCGACGGTCATTCCTGTTGCGTGGTGCTTTGGCGGCTTCGGCTGTCGGGGCCGGATTCTGGCTGAAAGACCGTTTGTGGTGGGGGCGACCGGCCATCGCCTTTGACGGGACACAGACATGGCATCCGCTGGTCAGTGCGGTTGTGGATGTGCCCGTTGTCGAGGTGCGGATCGAAGGCCGCGCCGTACGCGCACTTATCGATTCCGGGGCCCAGTACTCGGTAATGGACCAGGCCTTTGCCCAAAGCCTGAGCGCGGCATCGTTCAACATGCCGGTGATCGCCTATGGCGTTGGCGGTCAGGCACAGGTCGGCAGGGGGATGACGGTCGATATCGACCTGCCGGGGGCGCGGGTGTCACGACTTCGCACGGCCCTGCTTGATCTGGGGCCGCTGGCCCGCGATCCCTCTATCGGGGTGGACCTGATCATCGGGCGCGATCTGATGCGTGAAAGCGTGATCGAGTTGGACTGGGAGCGGAAGGTCGTGCGGTTCACCAGTCCGGAAAGCTGGAAGGCCCCGCCACAGCTATGGTCGGCTCCGGTCGAGATGTCCGGCGATGCCCTGTCTGCCGTCGTGCAGGTGGAGGGAAAACCGGTACGTGCCGTCGTGGATACCGGAGCGTCTTCGCTGCTGGCGGTGACCGAACCCTATGCCCAATCCATCGGCCTCAACGACGGACGACGTGCCGAGGAAGGCACCAGTCTTGTGCTGGGCGGTGTCACCAGGGCCCGCTGGGTGCGGGTATCGACGGTGACACTGGGCGACAAGCAATGGTCCGACACGCGGGTTGCGATTTTCCCGGCGTCCGATCTGCCGGGCTATCCGGATGCCCTGTTGGGCATGGCGGCGTTCAGAAACAAAAAGCTGGCCCTGAACCTTGGTCAGAACCAGCTTTTCGTCAGTCGTGATCTGGACCTGACGGTCGGCTAGGGCCGGTTACAGGTTCTCGAACGTATTACAGGCGTTGGGATCGCCGGTCTGATAGCCGCGACGCAGCCACTGCATCCGCTCTTCAGACGAGCCGTGGGTGAAGCTTTCGGGCGAAACGCGACCGCCGCCACGGCTCTGGATCGCATCATCGCCGATGGCGGCTGCGGTCTTCATGCCCTCGGCCAGATCGCTGTCGGTCACGCTGACCGCACCACCGGAAACCGCGCTGGCGTTACGGGCCCACATGCCCGCGAAACAGTCGGCCTGCAGTTCCAGAGCGACCGAATAGCGGTTGCCCTCGGCGCGGGTGCGGGCGTTCTGCTGGGCGCGCTGGACCTGTTCGGTGGCCCCGACCAGGCGCTGGACGTGGTGTCCGTATTCATGGGCGATCACATAGGCCTTGGCGAAGTCGGCCCCCGATCCACCCATGCGTTGCAGTTCTTCCCAGAAGCCGAGGTCGATGTAGACCTTCTGGTCGGCGGGACAATAGAAGGGGCCCATCGCGGCCTGACCATAGCCACAGCCGGTCTGGGTGCCCTGTTCGTACAGAACCGTCACCGGCGGGCGATAGCCCTCCAGATGCTGCGACCACACATCGTTCAGATTGGTGCCGATCACATCGACGAACTGTCCGGCATCATCCTCGGGCGTGCCGCGACGGCCTTCCTGCGATCCGGCCTGACCCAGACCGCCGAGCTGTCCGGCGACCTGCTGGGTCGTCCGCGGGTCAACATCGAAGAAGAAATAGAGCAGGCCGGCAATGATCAGCGCCCCGATGCCGCCACCCGCCACGGCCCCGCCGCCCATTCCGCGACGATCCTCAATGCCGCCACCGCGACGTCCGCCTCGCCATTCCATTGGCCCGGTCCTTCCCTGTCTTTGCCATAGCGTAAGGCAGTAAACCTGCGTTCGCCAAGCAAAGCCTTGCATTGATCAATCCAGTGACCAGACCCTTGAGCGTTTGACCTCCTGGTCTTCCAGCTCGCGCGTGGTCGGCACCGTGTACTCACTGAGGAAGGTAAGGCCCGATTTGGGGAAATAGTTTCGTCCCGGATCGCCAACCAGCACGCGCGTCCCGTTTTTTCTGGCTGCGAGCAGCCATTCCAGCACCGCTTCGGCCATGGGCTTTTCGTAGAAAACGTCTCCGGCAAAGATGACGTCCACCTGTGGCGGCGGGCTGTTCAGCAGGTTGGTGTCGGTAAAGGCGATCTCGACGCCATTGGCCTTGGCATTGAGGGCGACAGCCGCCTCGCAGAAGGGATCGATGTCGGCGGCCAGAACCGAGGCCGCGCCCGTCTTCATCGCCGCCACGGCCACAAGGCCCGATCCGGTCGCCAGATCGACAACCGTCTTGCCCGCACATTCTCCCGGGTGGTCCAGCAGCCAGCGCGCCAGCGCCTGACCGCCCGCCCAGGCAAAGGCCCAGAAGGGCGGCGGTACGCCCATTTCATCCAGCTCTTCCTCGGTCAGACGCCAGATGGGCGTGATCTCGTCGGCCAGCCACAGCTGGATTTCCGGCGTGTGCGAGACGGGCTGAAGGCGGGTGTTGCCGAGGATGAATTCGGTGGGGTTCTTGATGCGCGACAAGGGTTTGCGACCGGAATGGCGGGACAGAAAACGGCGGCAAACTGGGCGTGCGCGCGAGGAAAGGCAAGACGTAATGCGGGCCTTACAAAATGTAAGGTTGACATAACATAGCGGCGATGTCAGGTTATCCTTACATCAAGGGAGGACAACATGAAGGCACGACACGACACAACGCCAGCAGGCCGGGCCTATGCTGCGGGCACGCTGATCTCGATGGGGATCTATGCTTTGGGGATTCTGGCGGCGTCATTCGCTGTAGAGTACGATCTGGCGCGGCCTGTGATCATCGCTCTGGCGCTGGTGCCGGGTCTGGCGATCCTCGCCCATATTGTTGCGATCCTGAACTATCTTCGCAGCGCGGACGAGTTTCTTAAGGCCCTGACGGCCAGACGCCTGATCATTGCTTCTATGGGCACACTGGCGATCTTTGCCGTCTGGGGCTTCCTTGAAACCTTCGCCGGTTTACAAGGCCCTGCAGGATGGGCGGCCTATTGTGTGATGTGGGGCCTGTTCGGGATCGTTTCGGTTGTCGAGAGGTTCACCCAATGAACAACCGTCTGAAGCTGTTGCGCGTCGAGCGTGGCTGGACGCAGGAACAGCTCGGCGAGCATCTGGGCGTGTCCCGGCAGGCCGTGATCGCGCTCGAGAACGGCAAGCACAATCCGTCGCTGGATCTGGCCTACCGTATCGCGGCACTGTTCGGAAAGCCGGTCGAAGAGATCTTCGAAAATCCCCATACCGCGCGCTGAGACGCGGCTTTAAGGGACCCCGCTTTGACCGGCGGGGCCCCCTGAACGCCGAAGCTATTCGATACGCAGGGTGTTGGTGACGTCACCCGTCTTGCCGGTGCCCTCAAACTCGGTGGCAAAGACAGGGTTCAGACCCTTGGACAGGGCGCTGAACGGAATCGTCAGATAGTAGGGGCCTTCGGAATAGGGGCCGACCGCATAGGCATCGAGCAGGAAGGTCAGGCCGGAGGCCTTGCCCGCCTTGTCACCCGAAGCCAGTACGACGCTCAGATCCTTCAGGTCCGGGCACGACCAAGTGTTGGAGCCCGCCAGCGGGATCGAGCCGGGGCGCCCTTTCTTGGCGGCATTGACGGCATCGCACAGCGTCTTCTTCAGCGCGGCCCTGTCGGCATCGGCGGCAAACAGGTCTGCGGCGGACAGGCGCTTGTTGGTCGTCTTGTCCCAGATCACGCCCGTCGCGGTGGTGTTGGGGTGGGCACCGCCCGAATAGTCGAAGTCGGTGCGAAGCATGCTGAAGAGGCGGTTGGTTTCGACCGGCTCGCTGTAGAAGATCGACTTCTCATAGGGAGGGAGGTCGGCGCTTCCGAACTCGCTGCGATCCGATTGGGCCCCTTCGGTATAGTCTTTCAAGGCCCCCACTTCGTCGCTGTACAGCTTTTGATAAAGGGCCGGAAAAGCCTTTACGGCCTCGGGAAGAACCAGCTTCACCTTGGCGTAGGGTGTGGTGGATTCATATGTCAGCGGACCTTCCACTGTCGCCGTGGCCTCGGTCTTCTGCGGCTCGGCGGGCTTTTCGCCCCGATTGCAGGCGGCCAGACTGAAGGCCACGGCTGTACCGAGAAGGGCCAGACGGAGAGAACGCGAGCTTTTCATACGAACATCCACACGATTGGGGATCAGAAACCGATCTTGCTAAACGCGATTGCGGCCAGAAGGATCAAACCCGCTTCTCGATTGGATTTGAAGAGTTTCAGCGCCAGAACCGGATTTTCAGGGCGAAGTTTGGCAGTCTGCCAGACAAAATGTGCCGCATAGGCAAACAGCAGGACCCAGAAAACCGGCCCCGCGCCGACGACATATCCAGCCGCCCCGGCCAGAATGACGGCCATTGCATAGAAGATGGCAACGCCTTGGCGGACACGGTTGCCCAACCGGCGGGCCGAGGATTTGACCCCGGCCATTACATCGTCCTCGATGTCCTGAAGCGCGTAGATGGTGTCGTAGCCCAGTGTCCAGAACAGGCCGCCGACATAAAGCAGCACAGCCGCAAGACCCACGGTGCCGCCCATACCCAGCGCCACGCCATAGCTGGCCGCCGCAAAGCCCAGCAGGGCACCCCAGTTGAAGGTCAGGCCCAGCCACGCCTGCGGCCACCAGGTAATGCGCTTCATGAACGGATAGGCGGCGACAAGGAACAGGCTGAGGAAGCCCAGACCGATCGCCAGCAGGTTCATCGTCAACAGGATGCAGAAGCTGACCAGAGAGATGCCGACCACAAAGGCGGCGGCCTGTCTGGCGGTGATCTGTCCCGAAGGAATGGGGCGCGAGGCGGTGCGGGCGACCTGCGCGTCAAAGTCGCGGTCCACGATATCGTTGACCGCACAGCCCGCCCCGCGCATCAGCGCCGAGCCGAGCGCAAAGGCGAGCACCAGCCATGCCTCGTACCAGCCAAAGCCCTTGCCGTTCTGGGTCAGGGCCAGCGCAATACCCTGCCATCCGGGCAGCAGCAGCAGCCAGGTGCCGATGGGACGGTCGAACCGGCCCAGCTTCAGCCAGGGCTTCAGCTTTTGCGGGGCGTGGCGGTCGACCCAGTTGTCAGAGGTCGCATCGGGCAGAGGGGCAGTCGTCATCCCCTGTGTTTAACCCCGATTGTGTGCGGAACAACCGTTCTTATGCAGTGCCTTGACCCGAAGCCTTGCCCTTCGTCTCTGCGGCGATCTGGCGAAGGGCGGCGGCGAAGACTTCGGGGGGCTGGCCACCCGAGATCAGATACTGGTCGTTGACCACCACTGCCGGCACCGAGCGAATGCCGCGTGACAGCCAAAGCTGTTCGGCATCGCGGACCTCGCGGGCATAGCGGCCCGAGGCCAGGATCTCTGCCGCTTCGGCGCGGTCGAAGCCGACGCTTTCGGCTACCTGCGTGAGCACGCCCGCGTCGGAAACGTTGCGCCCTTCGGTAAAGTGGGCGGTGAACAAGGCTTGTTTCAGGGTTTCCTGACGCTGGGGCGCGACCTCGTGCGCCCAGTGGAGCAGGCGGTGGGCATCAAAGGTGTTCCAGATGCGCGAGTCTTCGCCCATGCGCATGTCGAACCCGACCTCTGCAGCGCGTTGGCGGATCATCTCGCGGTTTGCTGCCGACTGTTCCGGTGTGGAGCCGTATTTGCGTCCGATATGCTCGACAATGTTTTCCCCTTCAGGGGCCATGTCGGGGTTCAGTTCGAACGGCTGGCAGGTGAGGTTGGCCTGAATGCCCTCGGGCTTCAGTTCCTCAAGTGCCTTGTTCAGGCCGCCAAGGCCGATGACGCACCACGGGCACATCCCATCGGAGACAAAGTCGATCTTCAGGGGAGCAGTCTCGGCCACGGGAAACGCCTTATGGAACAGGGTGTGTTGCATTCCAATATGGAGCGCATGCGCCTTCATGCAAGGTCAGGCAGGGCTGGCTTGACAATTGCAACCTGTGGTTGTGAGCTTTCCTGGCCAATCCGGCACTTTTGGAGGGAAGACTATGACTGTGACCAAGAAGCGCCTGCTCGGTGTGGCTGCGCTTGCAGCGGCTATTGCCACGGCGGGTGTGGGCATTCAGGCCTATGCCGCCAGCATCATGTATATGCGCACCTATTATACGGATGCCTCTCTGACGACGATGGCCGGTATGCGTATGGATACCTGCAACAATGGCCGTCTGAGCCAGCGTCCGGTGGTCGGCACGGTGACGCCTTACTATATCGACGAACCGGTCGGCTCCTGCCCGGGTATTTATTGGTAACAGGCCGGGCCCACGAGAAACATAAAAGCCCGCTACCGGGAGGGTAGCGGGCTTTTATTGCAGGGTGCGACCGGACCGCGTTTCAGTCTTTCCGCGATGTCCACTCGTGGTTCAGTACGGCATAGACGAACTCATCGCCCCAAATGCCGCTGAACCGGTCATTCTCGATGAAATGAGCCTCGCGCCGCAGTTTCAGCCGCTCGACCACGCCGATCGATCCGCGGTTGGCGGTGTCCAGTCGGGCAAAGATGCGATGAAGGCCCAGATGTCTGAAGCCATAGTCGATGATGGCCCGCGTGGCCTCGGTGGCGTAGCCCTTGCCCGCGTAGGTGGGGTCGAAAATATAGCCGACCTCGCCCTGTAGGGCGTTCTCGTTTGCGAACTTCAGCAGGACCTCGCCGACCAGCTGGCCGGTTTCCCTGATGACAACGGCCAGTTTGAACACATCGCCTTCGCGCGCGAAAACAGGCCGGACCACCGACGTATATTGCCGCTGCAGGGTCTCGCGATCGGGGGGTGCCGAATACAGGTAACGGTAAACGTCACCCCGGACGTGATAGGCGGCATAAGCTGCGAAATCGTCAGCTGCAAAAGGCCTTAGATTGAGGCGTTCGGTCTCGATAATCGGGGCGGGTACCGGGGCGGAGCTCATGGAACCATGCTCTACCTGCGGTGCGTCCCGCGCAAGATGCCAGATGCAGGAAAACGAGCTTTTCAGGCGCGACAAATTGCGGGTCCCGTAATCTGTCCCAGGCCCTTGGCGTACTTGATGGGAAGAATGGGGGGCGGCCCGGTTTCTCAGTCGGGGGGCGTGTTGACCGGGCCGCCGGAACCGTACGGATTGGGGGGTGGGGAAAACCCGTTCGGTTCAATCATGGAAACTGTCACCTCGTCGGAAGGTTCCTTGATCGGGCGGACAGAATTATGAGTTTTTTCTGACAGCACATCACGGGTCTTAAAAAGGCATGTCGCAACGGCTTGCCTTGGCGGCGCAGGCAGAGCAGTGAAGAGTGGTGAAGATACCACTTATCATTGATTGCGACCCCGGGGTGGATGACGCCACCGGACTTCAGATGGCCTTTGCGACCGACCAGATCGAGCTGCTGGCGGTGACGACGGTGGGCGGCAATGTGCCCGCCACCGCGACGGCCCGTAACGCCTGCATCCTGCGCCAGATCGCCGGACGCGAGGATGTGCCCGTATTTGCGGGCGCGGACCGTCCGCTGCGCCGCAACCCTGCCGGTGCCGGAGAGTTCCACGGGGCCGAGGGGCTGGGTGACCTGTCGCCTTTTGAAACCCGCAAGGGCGTCGAGGCCGAGCCCGCCGCCGATGCCCTGATCCGTCTGGTCATGGAACGTCCCGCGGGCGAGGTGACCCTGATCATGATGGGGCCGATGACCAATCTGGCGCTGGCCCTTCGCAAGGAACCCTCGCTGGCCAGCCGCCTGAAACAGGTCGTGGCGATGGGCGGCGCGCGCAGTGAAGGCGGCAACATCACTGCCAGCGCCGAGTTCAACATCTGGGCTGACCCCGACGCCGCGCACGAAGTCCTGAGCAGCCCTGCCAAGGTGGTCATGCTGGGACTGGACGCGACCCATCAGGTCCGTGTCAGCGAAGAGCGCATCCAGACCATCGAAGCCATCGACAACGATCCGGCCCGCACCGTGGCTGCCATGCTGCGTTTCTCCCAGCGCATCGAGCGCGAGATCGTCGGCTGGCATTCGGCCCCGCTGCATGATCCGTGTACGGTCGCCTATGTGCTGGCACCGGAACTGTTCGATGTCGTCCCCGCCGATATCCGNNCTCCCCCCCGCCGATATCCGCGTGGAGTGCGACAGCGACCTGACCCGCGGCCACACCGCGGTCGAGTTCCGCGTGAAGCCTGAGGACACCCGCCACCTGTGGGCCAAGGGCGTGCGCGACCGCGAGGTTTTTTATCTGATCGGCCAGCTGCTGGCCCGTGCCGGAGAGCCGAAATGAGGATCACTGTCGTCGGTTCGATCAACCTCGACTATGTCGCCACATGTGCCAGCCTGCCCAAGGCGGGCGAGACGGTGACGGGCGCGACACTGGCCCGCCATCCGGGCGGCAAGGGTGCCAATCAGGCGCTGGCCGCCCGCAAGCTGGGGGCCGAGGTGTGCATGATCGGTCGCGTGGGCGATGACGAGATGGCGCTTCCGGCCACCGCCCTGCTGGACGCCCACGGCGTGGACCTGAACGGTGTGGTCACCGATCCGGACGAGCCGACGGGCGTGGCCCTGATCTCGGTCGATGCCGAGGGCGAGAACCAGATCACCGTCGCGGCGGGGGCCAACCACAATGTCCAGCCCGAACAGCTTCCGGCCCGTATCGAAACCCCGCTGATCGTCCAGCTGGAACTGCTAATCGCGACGGTTGAGGCAGCCGTGGGCCGTGCGACCGAGTTCGTCTGTGCCAACCTCGCCCCTGCCGCTCCGGTGTCGGATGCGCTGCTGCGCCGTGCCGACCTGATTGTCGTCAACGAGACCGAAGCAGCCTTCTATGGCGATGCCCTGCACCACGGTGGGGGGCGCGTGGTCATCACCAAGGGCGCGCGCGGTGCGGCCATGTACCATCGCGGCGTACAGATGGCGTGGTCTACCCCGCCTCAGGTCAAGGCCGTGGATGCTGTCGGCGCGGGCGATGCCTTCGTCGGGGCCATCACCGTCGCCCTGCTGGAAGGCATGGAGCCACAGGCCGCGCTCGATTTCGCCTGCGCCGCGGGCGCTGTCGCCTGCACCCGCGCAGGCGCGCAATC